>CAYOKC010000185.1:2177-5857 GCA_964404415.1 uncultured Leptolinea sp.
CAGTGCATCTCCAATTTGACGGTGGTTCCTGCTGGAGCTTTTTATGGATTTGGAACTGTGAAGGATTTGACCTGTTCAATGGCAGGTACACTATCTCGGGTATTTTTGACGACATACTACGGGCAGGGGCAAGCTGCCTTGGAAGTGGTTGCCCAACATCAACCGCTCCGGAAGTGAATTATGCCATCATCGAACTGGATGAAGGTGATACGATCACATTCGGCGGTGAGATCAATGATGAAGAAGCTTTCGGTAGTGACCACAGGTTGTTCCACGCCAACCGTACTATCAGCGGTGATGAGCCTTTGCCGGCGGAATTCACTCTCGAGGATAATAATTCATACGGGAATTATGCTCTCAGAGTCCGGATCGAAGAGATGCCGTAGACCGCTGGCCTATCGAAAAATTAGTTAAGTATGATTATCCCTGGACTGGTATCGAACACCACCGGTCCAGGGATTCACTTTAAAAATGCGCGGGACAGGGTGATATCCGCTGACCAGGCCGTCATCTGGCGCATGGAACCCAGGGCATCGGGCGGGAAGTAGCCGGTCTGCGTTTCGGCGATCTGGGTGATGCGGGTGACTTGCCCTGAGCCTGCCGAAGGGTTGCCATAGACATATTTATTGGTGTTATCCTGCAGCACCTGACTGAGGCCGGCGGTGATATCCAGTGTGTCACCATATGTAGAAAAAACTCCGAAAATAAAGGAGTTTTCCATTTTTACTGGTCGGGGCGAGAGGATTTGCGAAGTCCGACCTCTTGCACCCCATGCGTCGCGGAGAGGGATGTAA
Source organism: uncultured Leptolinea sp. (assembly GCA_964404415.1). Taxonomy (GTDB): domain Bacteria; phylum Chloroflexota; class Anaerolineae; order Anaerolineales; family Anaerolineaceae; genus Leptolinea. The sequence goes on from CAYOKC010000185.1 coordinate 2,972, forward strand.
TGTGTCTGATGCGTATATATGGGGGTAATATGTCTGATTAATGCACAAATATGGTGCTAACCTTGTTTGATGTGTCCAAATATTCGACAGAATCCAACCCCGTTGCACCCCGGATGCACCCTTAAATTTTGTCAGGGGTGCAACCGGAGCAATTTTGTGGGAATTGTTGAAATTTTTGTTAAAGTTAGTGCTTTCACGCCCTCGAATGGCGAGTGGTCAACACCTTCCACGCGCACGGTCATGAGGATGGTGATGGCCACGTCAACGGCTGAACAGCCTGGCTGAGCGGAGTGGTTATCCGCGCCGGACTAGAAATACGTGCCGTTCAAATCCGTGATAGAACAGAAAACTTCATGTGCGAACCATCATTTTTTAATCATGATATCGGAATAGCCCATTCGAAGTTCCGAACCAGATATAACCATCTTTATCTTGAAAAATTGATCTAACTTGAATACCAAAAGGGTACCGGATATTTAAATTTGGACTAATTTCTTTAGTACTCAATTCTTTTCCATCAACAGTTACAAGAACCCCTTTTTTTATATATCGAAGGATTCCATAACCTTGATCTCCAATGCAGCCCAACCACAAAGTTCCATCTTTTGATTCAAGCATTTCTACAGGTGGAAAATTTATTAAAATAGGAAAAGTATAAGTAAATTCTATATCACCATTATTATTTCTTTTTCCAAATCTATCTTTATTAAACATCCACAAAGTTTTATCACCGGCCAATGCAATAGGCCCCAACCAATCGTCGATTCTTATATTTTCCCAAATTTTTCCGTCGAAGTGATATAGAAGTCCGTTTGATAAAGTTATCCAGATATCACCAGAAGGAGATACAACAACATCCTGGAACTCAACTCTACCTTTTTCGGGAAGAAAATCATAATGGGTCCAATTATTATTTTTAAATCTACATGATAAACCTTCCGTAGATATGGCGCACAATTCATCAGTATTTCTAAATACGAGGGCTTCTATTATGTTTTTTCGATAACCTCCTGAATGCACTGTTTCTGACAACCAGAATTTTCCATTGAAACTAACAATTTCATTCTGTGCAGTACCAAACCAAATAGTACCGTCAGATCCAGCAACAACAGATTCTATCCTTTTCCCAATAATTTCCGGAATGTTTTGAGGGAGGTATTGATGCCACTCATTTTTATGAAACCTGAGAAAACTAATAGACCCTCTAATCCAGATATCTCCATTACTCGATTGAGTAATTTGATAAATGGCAGAGTTTTTAGGGTCGTTGGGAATTTCAATTTTCTCCCAGTGATTTGAATCCAAAGAGATAGCTAATGGTGTTGGAGTAAGTGGATTAGGACTCCAGGTGGGAATTGGTGTAAGTTGATTAATTATAGGAGAGTTTATTTCATATAAATTATTTATTTCCTGATTTTTAGGAATGGTATTAAAAAAAGTGCTAAGTTCTACTTCTTGAAATGAAGTAAGACTATATACAGGAAAAAAGAAACCCCAAAAAACAAGAAAAATTGTTTTTTTTATTGGTGGAACCTGCCAATTACCCTTCATAATCACCTTTCTATTCATTGTAAAGCTTTGTGGGCAAAAATATCTGCATTAGTATGAGTTTCGTTAATCTACGATATGAATGATACTAATTTTTCTAATAGTACTCACAGTATCATCAATGGCTCTAGCAAAACTGTAATTTTTTAAACCACTTCTTTCGACTACCAACGGCCGTAGATTATAGGTGAAAAAAAGATTGTTAATAAAACGTTCTTTTGCACATTCATAAGTTCTGTCGAAGCTGAAATAGTTATATCTATTTGTATCCAATCCCCATCCAATGACCATCGCTACATGTCCAAAGTTAGAATCTAAATACTCGACGTTATTTTGACTGGTATAAAAGACTAGATCTCCTTGCATCACTTTTGATCCAACACTTCCAATCCATTCTTTCCAATCAGCACTTGAAAAATCAACAGGGTCGTTTTCTTTTGGATTATTATGAGGTGGATTAAAGACCATATTGTTATTTTTTAGGTAATCAAATAAAGCTTGGGCTTGAATCCAAGGACCAGCAGTATAATAATTCCCTTCTTTTGCTGCAGATTCTATAAAATCCTCCTCAGAAGGAAAACCATAAAGTTCATATCTGGAGTTTTCATATCCTGGCCAAATTTTAGATATAGGATATCCTCCTACAGACATTGCAGATGACACAAATATCGTACATTGTTTATCAGGATATTCTGGGAATGCGTAGTATCCATCATCAGGGAATTTATCATCTTGATCATGAGTAAAAGCAAAGTTGATAGCTGCCGTACGGTCATAATAACCAGTAGGATCAATTTTATTCAATGGGTTTGCATCTGCATAAAGCCATTTGTTAAATGATGAGATATCCGTAATTTTTCCACCCCACGTATCACGTGACGTGAACCGCCCCAACTGTGACGCGTAATCGCGGGCCCTCAAGTGAACCAGTCCACCTGACTGCACTTCGCCAGTATAGCCATATACCGTTTCACCCGCGCCGCTCGAGCTGACGACGTTGCCGTACGGGTCATATGTACGGGCCAGGGTGAGATCCGCTGACGGGTCTGTCATCTGGCGCATGGAACCCAGGGCATCGGGCAGGAAGTAGCCGGTCTGCGTTTCGGCGATCTGGGCGATTCTTGAATTTCCGTAAACATATTTATTGGTGTTGTCCTGCAGCACCTGTGTGAGGCCGGCGTTGATATCGAGCGTGTAGTCCGTGGTGACTCCGTCCGCGATCTGCTTGAGGCGGTCACCCAGGGTTTGGTAGGGTGGGATCGCCCTTGATCCCACCAGGACATTATTCCCCACGATTCTTGTCCATAAGCGCAATATCCGATTTTCCGCCCCAATCGG
>CAYOKC010000186.1:0-5636 GCA_964404415.1 uncultured Leptolinea sp.
CCGTCAGCATCTGCTGATTTTCGCCGAAATACAGGCTGTGCAGGTCGGTGACCTGCAGGATGGTGAAGCCGTCAAACGCTGCGGGCAGGTTGGTGATGGTGACGTCCTGCCGGGTGATGGTGAAGCGGGCGTTATCGTAGGCGGTGTAGATGGCGATGTTTGCGATGACGAAGGCCGCGAGGAGTGTCACCAGGAGGGGGAGGAGGAGTCTGCGCATGTCAGGGATTGTAACGCAGGAAATGTAAGGTGGGATTGATTGCCTGCCCCTGTCTTGTAGGGGTGATCCCACCAAAATGATCCCAACCGCGAAACATGTCCAATTAAGAATTATTTTTGATAATTAGCTGTGATGTGTTGAACGCACTTCTCGGCAGGTAAAACTCATTTTTCCGGACCGGAAACGCGATTGAGCGTTCAACACATCCTACTCCGGCAAATTCCCCGCGTTGACCTCAAACCCGGTGACCACATCGCGGAATTCGTCACCAAAGATGGGGATCTCATCCAACCCCACCACCCGCGCCACGTACGCGCCGGGGTCCTTCTTATTCACCATGCTCATCACCGAAAGCCAGGCATAGCTGTCCAGCGGGTCGCAATCCAACACCATGTATTTACCGCGGTATAGTGGGTGTTCCACCGTCCACGCGGTTTGGTAGGCATCGCGGCAGAATTTCTCGTAGTACTTCGTCTCTTCATCCAGCAGTTGAATGTACCCCTTCCCCAACCGGTCTGAGACGGATATCGCCACCCCCTCGCCTTTCAGGTCCTGAAAGTCTTCGATGTTGTAGGCTGCCAGCAGCGTCACCCCGATGGCCTTGCCCTTATTATCAAGCCAGCGTTCCGTGCGGATATCCGTCCACGCTTTGGGCAGTTCGGCCGTGATCACGCCAAAGTCGTCCGTCACCGTATGCAGATCGCGCTCGGGGAAAGGTGTGGGCGTTGGTGTGACGGCGGGCGCGGCGGCCGCGATGAACACGGAAAGGACAACGATCAGGATGGGCACGACCAGGCGGCGGGTTGTCATACCACCACTATATAAGGAAGAGCCTGCGCGCGCAAGCCGTTTCCTTTATCCCCCCTTCGTGAAGGGGGGCAGGGCTGCCTGCGCTCCGGATGTATTTCTCCGGAGGGGATTCATCCAGATGGATGGAACGGTTTATATAACAAAAAACAAGGGTCTTCGCAAATCCCGTAGGGGCGGATACTGGAAAATACATCCAGCACAAGTGGCATCCGCCCCTACGCCGGATTGACAACAATATTGCGGATGGGTGAAGTCACCAGCCAGGTGCCGTTTTTAAAATCATGTAACTGTATGCTCCATAACCGGGCGGACGCGGTCCGCCCCTACGGATGGCCGGTTCAGGTTTGAAATCCGCCCGCCGCCGGATTGACAACAATATTGCGGATGGGGAGGGATCAATATAAAAGGCCAAGAGTGTCTGTTCGAAAATTGTGTATCTTTACGCGACACGTGAGGGCGGGTTAGTAACCCGCCCCTACGCAGGATCGTCAACGGGGTGGTGGATGGGACCGATTGAAAATTGTGTATCCTTACAAATCATGCCCGGGGCGGACGCGGTCCGCCCCTACTCAGGATCGTTAATGTTGTGATGGATGAGGCGGGATCACCAAAACCGGGGAGGTTCTGGTTGAAAATTATGTGTCCTTGCGCGACACGTAAGGGCGGGTTAGTAACCCGCCCCTACGCCGAACTGTCAACGTTGTGATGGATGGGTCGGCATCAAGAGTCGTCGCTGAACATCCACACGCGCCTCACAGGCCGTGTGCAACCATACTCCCATTTATCCCGTAATTTATATATAGAACCCCGCGTGGGGGAAACACGCAAAGACCATTTTTATTACTGAGGATTTTTTATGGATACCCTTGTGATCAACGGCTGCGGTAATGTCAACGCGATGGCCGAAAAAACGCTGGAACGGGTGCACGGTTTACTGCCGGGGGCCGGCCGGGTCAACCTGGCAGAGAAAGGCATCCGCCCGTGCAACGGGTGCGACGCCTGCCAGGATGTCCACCCAGGGTTGTGCAGCATCAAAGACGGACAGAACGATATTCTGATGGAATTCCTGTCCGGCCGGCTGGCGGTGATCGTCACCCCCGTGCGGTTCGGCTGCTGCAACGCGCTCACCAAAAACTTCATGGACCGGACCGAACCGCTATTCCTTCCCTACCAGGTGACGAAGAACGGCACCACCATCATGAAACCGCGCTATGAAACCTATCCCGACCAGGTGTGGCTGGGGATCATGGAAGACGGCGCGGAAGATGACGAGGCGGCGTTCGAATCGTTCGTCATCAATTCCAACCTGGCCAAAGCCAACAAACATGCCGCCGCCGCGGCCATAAAAAACGAGGCTGACCTCAACATCATCCAGTCATTGCTGCCCGTTGGAGGAAAGTAAGCCATGGAAAAGAACATTCTGGTGATCAACGGTAGTCCGCGCGCGCAAAAGGGTAATTCCGGCGCGCTGGCGAATTACATGGCGTCACGGCTGGCGGACCGCCGCTGCCCGGTGGTATCGGTGTCGCTGCGCGCTGTCATGCCGTCACCGCGAGACCTGCTGGAACAGGTCAAACAGGCAGACGTGCTCATCCTTTCGGTACCGGTGTACGAGAATTCCATCCCCGGGCTGGTTGTCGCGTTCTTTGAACTGCTTCTGGATCACCGCGATGAGTTTTCAGGCAAGCCGCGTAAATTGATGGTGATCAGTAACAGCGGCTTCCCCGAACCCAAACTGCAGGATGACCTGCTCAAACACTGCCGCCTGTTTGCCCGCGATATGGGTTTCAACTGGATCGGCGGGGTGCCTGTGTCACCCGGCACGTTGATCGACGGGAAAAAGCTGGAAGAAACCGGCGGCACGTACAAGAAGATCATGGCCGTATTGGATGGCGCCGCGGAGAAGATCAGCCGGGGGGAAGACGTCAACGCGTATGTCGAAAGTCAACCCGCGCGGCCGCTGATCGCCCCGTTCATGTACCGCCTGGTCGGCCGGTTGATGCAGAACGGCACCATCAAGAAACTGGGTAAAGAACGGTATTACGCCCGGCCGTTGATATAAGGTACAGAGTCCCGCCCCCCGCCCCTCCGGCCGTCAACATTGTAGCGGATGAGGCGGATTCATATTAAAAGTCAGAGGGTTTCTGATTGAAAATTTTGTATTCTTGCGCATCATGCCCTGGGCGGACGCGGTCCGCCCCTACGCCGGTCCGTCAACATTGTGGTGAATGGGGCGACACAGAAAATTGAATTTAATGCGCCTGACTATCTATAGCGTACAGCCAGAAAAAGAAGACCGCACTGCACATCACCACAGCCGCGATGACGTCAAATGACAGATCGACGAACGCGCCGGTATACACATAATGCAGCACGTCCGAAAGGATCAGCGCCGGCATCAGGGCGATGGTCTTGATGAGGAACACCCCCGAGAAGAAGCGGCCAACGTGTTTCCCCCGCAGATTCAATACCGCCGCGATCACCATCCCAGGGAAGAGAAATGCCAGATCAAGATAATAGAACGCGCCCTGGGTGGTCATGGCGCCTTTTGAGAAAACCGTATTCGAAATGACATCGGTGCCGTCAATCACCGTCACCAGCGCGACGATAAAGATCAGGTACCCGCTCACCCATTTCTGCCCGCGGGTGCAGCTGACATCTGTGCCAGCCGCGGCGGACATCAACATGCCAAGCAGCGAATAAAAAGACATACCGGTGATCACCAGGTAAACCGGGAAGAACGTGGTAACCAGAAGCCCGAACAGGAAATAGGCGTAAATATACGCGGTATACACCAGCAAACCGGCGGTCACTACACCGGTCAGTTGCGTCTTCTTCGGCAGCAAGTTGACCGCCAGCAAAAGCAAGCCGCAGGCCAGGGATATGGCATCCTGCCCGGCGATCTCGTAGGTGGTCATCGCGTTATCGCGGGCTGAGTAAAAATCAGGAATAAAAAGCCCTGCCGCGCTCACGGCGATCACCAGCAATGAGATGGTCAACAAAAGGGATTTGTTTGGTCGGACCGGATCCATAATTTCCTCCTCCTGTGGTCAGCGACTCGGAGAACGTTTAAATTGCCAGTTTCTTACCCGTATACGGAGAAATCGAGAAAAAGTTGTGACACACAAAAACCGTCCAGAAATATATCCCTCTTGACACATTTATATATACAAGCTAGAATATACAACGTAAAGGAAATCCACCATGTCCGTCCGCCTGGTATTGCTCGGTTTATTACAGGAACGCCCGCTCTACGGCTACGAGATCAAACAGATCATCGAAGAGCATATGGGCGATTGGACGTCCATTGCCTTCGGGTCTATCTACTTCGCGCTTGATAAACTGGCGGAAGAAGGCTTTGTGGAAAAGGTGGCCACTGAGCAGAAGGGCAACCGCCCATCACGCAGCGTGTACCAGGTCACCGCGGATGGAAAAACCGAGTTCCTGAGATTGCTGCGCGAAACCTGGCAGACGGTTCAGCAGGATTATTACGAGATCGATATCTGCCTGTTCTTTCTTAACAGTCTCTCGATCGAGGAAGTAAGCGGATACCTTAGCGCGCGCTTGACCCGGCTGGAGAAGTCACTGGGCTATCTGGAGGAACACGAAACCGAACAGTTCCAGAATCCTTATATTCCACCGCAGGCCAGGGCGATCTTCAACCACACGCGCCTGCACCTCAAATCCGAGGTGGAATGGACCCGTCAGGTTCTGGTCAGTATGAACGCGTAATTTTTTTACGCATTATTCCATCTTGTATATTTTATGTTGTATAAAGGAGATAGACATGACAAAGCAACGCGTACCCGAAACAGACCACGGCATCACCGGCGAGGTGACTGTGGCCGCCTACGACGAAATGCAGCGTGGCCTGCGGGATAAAGGCTATATCGAAACCAAAGCCCTGCTGGCCAGCGGCATCACCCGCGGGCATGCCCTCGAGGTCGGTCACGGCCCCGGATACCTTGGGTTGGAATGGCTCAAGAATACCTCCGGCACCCGGCTTACCGGCCTGGATATCAGCCCGGATATGACGGCCCTCGCCGGGCGCAACGCCGCTGAATACGGTTTTGCCAGCCGTACAGATTACCGCGGTGGAGAAGGCAACAAACTCCCCTTCGCCGATAACACCTTTGACGCGGTCTTCACCAATGGTTCTATGCATGAATGGGTGGACCCGCGCGGCACGTTCAACGAAATGGTGCGGGTTGTCAAACCCGGCGGACTGTTCTTCATTTCAGACCTGCGGCGGGATATGTCAATCTTCATGCGCTGGTTCCTCTGGGCGGGGACAAAACCAACCTTTATCCGCCCGTACCTGTTTACCTCGGTGGATGCCGCGTACACCGTACCCGAACTGCGCGCGCTGGTGAAAGGTACCGCCATGGAAGGCGCGGAAATCAAAGCCGGCATGGTGGATGTGAGTATCACCGGCCGGAAAAACTAATAAGGTGCTTAAAAAACCGGGTGTACAAGTTTGAACTCAGGAGATACTATCAGAATAAATATTGCCAACCTGAATAAAACCCAATTATTATCGATTTAACTTATAAAAAATAGCCGCCTGCCGAAATTTGGGACAGGCGGCTATCAAATTTAACCGTTATGA
>CAYOKC010000187.1:0-5594 GCA_964404415.1 uncultured Leptolinea sp.
TCCGAATTTGAAAGTTGTTGGGCGCGCGGGTGTTGGTGTGGATAACATTGATCTCGCAGCCGCGAAAAGCCACAACGTGACTGTCGTCAATTCGCCTATCGCCACCACTCTGGCCGTCGCCGAACTGGCCATAGGCTTAATGTTTGCCGTTGCCCGTGAAATTCCCCGGGCGGATGCCGGCATGAAAAATACCAAATGGCTGAAGAAAGAACTTGAAGGTATTGAACTAAACGGGAAAACCCTGGGTGTGATCGGTTTCGGCCGCATCGGCGCCGCTACAGCTCAGCGCGCGGCTGCCATGGGGATGAAGATCATTGCCTTTGATCCGCAATTTAGCGCGGCTGAAATCACCGCCCGCGGCGGTGAACCGGTTATGCTCGATGAATTATTTGCCCAATCCGATTTTATTACCCTGCATACGCCGTTGACCAATGATACCCGCGGCATTATCAACGCGACTGCCTTCACCAAGATGAAAGACGGTGTCCGCTTGATCTGTGCGGCCCGCGGTGGTGTTGTTGACGAAGCCGCCCTGCTGGATGCCCTTAATTCAGGCAAGGTCGCGGCTGCCGGGCTGGATGTTTTCGCCACGGAACCCCCGGGCGAAAGCGCACTGGCATCACATCCCCGTGTTGTGGCCACCCCGCATATTGGCGCGCAAACCGTCGAAGCACAAATCCGCGCGGCAGGTGATATTGCCACTGAAGTCCTTGCCGCTCTTAACGGGGAAACTCTTCGCTGGCGAGTAGCGTAAAACCTATGGACAGCCCGTCTTTCAACCAGTTAAAAACCCTGCTGGGTGAAGTGTACGATCTAAACGGCGCGCTCGCCGTTTTAGGGTGGGATCAACAAACTTATATGCCTCCCGGCGGCGGGGAAGAACGCGGCGCGGCTATGGCCACGATATCGCGTATCATGCACCTGAAGATAACGTCAGATGAACTACAGAAATGTCTGACGGATTGTGAGAACCAACTCTCGGGGTTGGACCCGGATTCCGATGAAGCCAGGCTGGTAAAGGTTACCCGCCGTGAAGTCAACCGCCGGATCCGCATCCCGGCTGACTGGGTAGCCGGATTCGCCGAAGCCACCTCCATCGGGCAGGAAAAATGGGAAGAAGCCAAAGGAACATCCGATTTTGCCCGTTTCCAGCCGTTTCTCGAACGCATCATGGAGCTTCGCCGCGAATACGCGTCATTCTTTCAGCCCTACGATCACATTTATGATCCCATGCTGGATGAATTCGAACCGGGTTTAAAAACGGCGGATGTTCAGCAAATCTTTGACGTACTGCGGAAGCAACAGGTCGAATTGATCCACGAACTAAAATCCCGTCCCCAGGTGGAATCGGCGTTCCTGCGTCAAATCTTCCCTGAGAATTCTCAATGGAATTTTGGTGTCGATGTGATCACCAATATGGGGTTTGACTGGAACCGCGGCCGCCAGGATAACTCTGCCCACCCGTTCACCACCACATTCGGTATGGGCGATGTGCGCATTACCACCCGTGTGATCCCCGATAATCTCGGCTCGGCCCTATTCAGCACCATCCACGAAGGCGGTCACGCGCTGTACGAACAGGGTTTCAGCCCATCATTGCTGCGCACGCCGCTGGCGACCGGGGCGTCAATGGCCGTACACGAATCGCAATCACGCATGTGGGAAAATCTGGTCGGCCGGTCCAGAAGCTTCTGGTCTTTCTATTATCCCAAACTTCAGCAACATTTCCCCTCTCAACTGGGAAATGTTTCCATGGAGATGTTCTACAAAGGTATCAACCGGGTGGAACCATCTCTGATCCGCACGGAATCAGATGAAGCCACATACAACCTGCATGTCATGCTGCGGTTGGAAATCGAGATCGCGCTGCTGGAACGCAAAGTGGAAGTACGCGACCTGCCGGAAATCTGGCGAAGCCGTATGCAGGAATACCTTGGGGTCACCCCCAAAGATGACGCCCATGGCGTTCTTCAGGATATCCATTGGGCCGGCGGCTTGATCGGTTACTTCCCCACCTACGCGCTTGGCAATGTGATCTCCGCGCAACTTTGGGAGACGATAAAGAAAGATATCCCTGACCTGGACGACCAGATCGCCCACGGTCAATTCCGCAACCTGCTGAATTGGCTTCGCCGCAACATCCATGGTCACGGGGCAAAATTTGAAACCCAGGAACTGGTCCAGAAGGTTACCGGTTCAAAGATTGATCCCGCTCCCTATCTAAAATATCTCAACACCAAATTCAGGGAAGTCTATTCGTGATACGGTTATCTCATCGCTGCTTCAACCCCGGAAAAGCATCATCCATCCGGCGGCGCTTTTGGCTGATCATACTGACAGGGATCACATCCCTGTCAGTTTTGGCATCCCAAACCAGTGCTGTTAACGCGCGGGTGTCACCCACTATCACTCCGGTCGATACCGGTATCTCTGTTCCGGAATCCGGTGAACCTGTAATTTTGCAGCCCGGGAATGACGCCCGTTTGGTTTCTCCATTGAACTTGAAACTGGTAACCAAACCCGGCGAAGATGGGCAGATCCGGATCGAACTCATTGGTCATGACAACCGGATGATCTTCCGGAGACTGCTGGATTACCCGGATTTCATCGGAAAGACTCTGGTGATCGAGCAGGAGATCCCCTTTGAAGTACGCGCTGATGAAAAAGCCCGCCTTCAGGTCATTCTGGAAGACCGCAAAGGCAAAGTCAACTTCCTGACCTCAGTACAGTTGACCCTGCTCAAAATCAAAGGCTCAGAAACCACTGGTGACAGTCCGGTCAATCCACGCATCAAGATCGAGATGCCTGAACCCGGTTCGTCGATAAAGGGAAGCGAACTGGTAGTCAAAGCAGGTTATAAACCGATCAACGACACCCCTGTAGTGGTGGAAGTCCTGGCCAGTGACTGGCATACCCTCACCTCAAAGATACTGAAGATAACCATCCCGGCCGATCAAACAGCCTACACCCCCATCGAAGTCAAGCTGCCGGTGAAGACCAGTTCCAAACTTCCAGTGACGATCAGGATACGGCAGGAAAGCAACAACCTGATCAACGGCTCGGTTTTCATGTGGAGTGAAAAAGCAACACTTACGCCATAAAACAATAAAAATCCGGTTGGACATTTGAGCCAACCGGATTTGTGTTTTTTTACCTACGCACCACCATCGGTGTAGAATTTCGGGTCTGTGGGCGTCTGACCGGATGGGTCATACACATAGACGTAATCTCCAACTTTTGCCCAATCATACAACCAGTGTGAATCACCCAGTGACAGGTTTACGCATCCATGGGAAGCGTCATATCCAAAACGCGCGTGCCAGTACGCGCCATGCAAGGCGCGCAGCTTGTCAAAATACATCGTCCACGGCACATCTTCGAGGTAGTAATAACCGGATTTGTCACCCGAAAAGTCACCACTCATGGTTTCGGTGTCTTTTTTCTTGTAAACTTTGAACAAACCAGGCTGGGTATAAAACGGCTTGGTACCTGTGGATACAAGCGTGGCAAAGACCATCTTTGAATTATCGTATACCGACAAAGATTGTTCTTCCAGGTTGATATCGATCCAACGGCCGTTCTCTACTCCCTTCGGAGCGACAGAGGTGGGAACAACCCGGCCAATGATGCGGTCTTCGATCCATTCGCCCAGACCGATCATAACCCACAGGGTATCACCCACCTGGCGGGTGCCGGCTATGGAATAGAATTCACCCGGTCTTACTTCATGCTTGGATTCCTTTGCGCTGAAATCCGGTGACGGGCGGGTAAAACCGTTCGTCAGGATCCAGCCAAACTGAGTTCGGGGAGTGTCATGTGCCACAACTCCCTGAAACACCGGGGGCGCCGCGCGGGCAATATCGCCGCCATCCACCCACAATCCGGAACTGGAAAGGAAATACAGCCCCATATCCGTCTGGGATGTGTTTGAATATGAAATATATCGGGTGGCTCCCTTCAGGAAGAAAGTCGCGGCTCTGGCGTCACCCATGGCTGGCGAGCCATACAGCGGCGCGCTGGGGCTGGTGATCTTGGCGTACCGGAAGGGGACATCATTCAAAGCAACCGAAGGTTTGCTCACCGGCATCGATGGGATCGGGTAAACCACACCGTCTTTTGCCATCTGTGTCAACATGGATGAAGGCCCAACAGGCAGGCATGTATCAGGGGTGGTCAGGTAAACTCCCGGCCGGCATATAACGTCACCGGAATAATCTTCCGGATTGATTACAGGTGCATCATCGGCGCTCACCGGGGTGACACCGAAATTCGTCACGAGCAAGGCTGACAAGAATAGTACATTTAATAAACGTCGCATTTAAACCTCAAAGAATTAATCTGTCCAATGGAACGATTTTACTCCAATTATTTCCGTAAACCGGCATTATAACCATCAAAACATTGTAAAAAGCACCTATACTAATGACCGCAGCATTCAAATAATTCGAAAATATTCAACGCCCGCTTGACACGTATTTTATGTCATGATAATCTTGCCTCCGGTAGAAAGCCACTGACAAAGTTTTTCCGAACCACCCGTCAGTGGATTTTTCTTGCCAAATAACAATCGATGGAGATTTTAAGAATGTCAGATCGTTTGATGGGGACTGTAAAGTGGTTCAATGCCACAAAGGGGTATGGTTTCATTGGCCGTGAAGAAGGAGAAGATGTTTTTGTGCATTTCTCTGCCGTTGAGATGGAAGGTTACCGCCGGTTGAAAGAAGGTCAAAAGGTGGAGTTCTCTGTTGAACAGGGTCCGAAAGGTCTCCAGGCAGCAAACGTAGTGCCGCTATCATAGGAATGAGTTGACAACCGAAACCGTCCGATAAGGACGGTTTTTTTATTCCGGTACACGCGTGAAAAGATACGCACCCAATTTAGCCAACTCGTTCATAGTACTTTTCCAGCCCGCCACTGACATCCACCAGGTTTCAGGCCGGTACCAACTGGACCTCGCAGGCCGGATAACAAGATCCACCCCACTATTTTTAAAAACATCCTCCCATATCAAACGGGTTCGAAGGGTATGATACGGGTCCGTGACCACGATCAGCGTGTGCGCGTCAGTATTGGCCACCCTGGTACGCACCAGTTTGGCCTCCTCCCGGGTGCTGGCAGCCTTGTTGCCAATAACTTGAATCGCCGTTGGAGGTATCCCGGCATTGATCAAAACCAGGCGTTGTTCGCGGGAATACGTCGTGTTGAATTCCTCCAGAACGGCGCCAGTTTCAGTGAGAATAATGGAATCGGCATAATTTTCCTGGTACAACGTGATGGCTTCCTGCAGGCGTGAATCATCTCCTCCGCTGAGCACGACAATGGCATCCGCTTTCTTCAAGGGATCCGCCACAGTTAAAAACCGCCCCACACCGTAAACCAGCGTGATGGTTAGAATTCCGAAAAATAATGAGATGACCAGGCAGGAACCGCAACCCGGTCTTCGGGATTTCTGTTTCACTACCATACAGGCATTTTACCAGAAGCAATATCCGGCATTTTGCAACCTGATACAGGATAACCCGTATATTATTCTGGAGGTAAAAATGTCTGAATCGAAAAATGTTCCTGTTTTACTCTGGCCGTTCTACGCGATC
>CAYOKC010000188.1:0-5580 GCA_964404415.1 uncultured Leptolinea sp.
TCCGCGACGCGCAGAACCAGAAGATCCCTTATATGCTGGTGGTGGGTGACAAGGAAGTGGAAAACAATCAGGTTGCGCTGAGGCTGCGCAACAATGAGAACCCCGGCCCGATGGATGTGAAAGTTTTTATCGCCCGGGCAAAAGAAGAGATCGAAAAGAAGATTTAAAAAATAAACTTATCAAAAAAGAAAGGCGAAGGAAGAATCCTCGCCTTTCTTTATTTTAATTATGTGCATTTTGGTATAATTTCTTCGTGTTTTAATACTATTTTAGTAATTCACAGAAAGGTTACCTATGCCATTAAAGAAAGTAGAACTCACCGCTACACAGAAAGATGGTTACACCATTGAGACAAAAACGCGGAATCACGTCAACATTGTGGATCAGCCGCCTGCCATGGGTGGAAAGGACCTCGGCCCAACTCCCCTGGAATACCTGTTTGTTTCATTGGCAGGATGTATCATAACCATCGGGCACATCGCGGCCAAGCAGAAACAGCTCCCCATTCGCAATATCAGCGTGCGGGTCGAAGGCGAATTGGATACCGACGTTCTGATGGGCAAGAGCGCGGATGTTCGTGCCGGCTTCACCGCTATTAAAGTGATCACAACTATTGATGGCGATATGACACAGGAAGAAAAAGAGAAATTCCTGCATGAGGTGGACGCGCGCTGCCCGATTTCTGATAATATTGCCAATATTACCCCCATAGAAATGGTAGTGGAATAAGAGAATGAAATCTTTTGTTGACGGAAATCAGCGGGAGGCTGGAATTAATCAACCAACAGTTGAAGAACTTGTGGGGAAGAAATTGCGTTTGCTCCGTTCAAAGAAGGGCCTGTCTCTAAAAGTCCTTTCTGAGACCAGCGGATTGAATATCAATACACTCAGTCTGATCGAAAACGGAAAAACATCCCCCTCCGTCAGCACATTGCAACAACTTTCGATGGCTATGGAAATTCCAATTTCGGAGTTTTTCGCTTCCGAACCGGAAACCAGGCGGGTTGTCTATACCTGCGCGGATGATCGTCAGGTTATCCGCGCAGGGGAATCACTGATGGAAAACCTCAGTGAAAACCTGATCGATAATGCCATTCAATCATTTGTGATATCGATCCCCCCGGGGTCAGGTATAGGCGATTGCCCGATCGTACACACCGGGCAGGAATTCGTCTTTTGCCTGGAAGGTTGCCTGGATTATATAGTTGAAAACCAACCTTACAAATTGCAGGCTGGTGACAGCCTGGTGTTCCACGCTCATTTACCACACTGTTGGAAAAACACAGGGAATAATCCTTCAAAACTCATCCTAATCCTTGCTTCAGCCGATAGGCATGAAGAACCAGCCGGACGTCATTTTTACGGCAGCATGAATAATCAGGAGAACATAATGAAAGTCGCGGTAATTTCAGATAATGGTACAGACCTCAGCCAGCATTTTGGGCGAGCCCCCTATTACATCGTATTTACCATCGAAGACGGAAAAATAATACAGCGTGACCAGCGTGAAAAGCTGGGGCATAACCAGTTTGGCGGTGGTCACCATGAGCATGAACACAGTCTCGAGCATGGTCAGGACGCGGCTTCACATGGTAAACATGCCAGCATGGCGGAAGCCATTTCCGACTGCGAAGCCTTGATCTGCGGCGGTATGGGAATGGGCGCGTATGAAAGCCTGAAACGCCTGAATATCAAACCGATCGTCACCGATATGACGGATGCTGAAGCGGCTGTCAAAGCGTATGTAAACGGAAGTCTTGTAGATCACACTGAAAAATTACACTAATTGCTGATCAAGATCCGAAAGAGAATATCCGGTTCTAGTGAGATTGCATATTGGCTATAATGAATTTGACAATTTTCTTGTGAGTTCCGCGCCGGTCCAACATATGATGGAGGGTTTATGCCAGAACAACCAGAAGGATGTGTCAAACCCAGTAAAGGACCTCTTCTCGAGAGACTTGAAGTCCAATCAAGTGCGTCCACGCCAGTAAAGGAGGTGTCAATGGTTCAGGCTCGTGTAGGGAAACCCGCTCCTGATTTTGAACTATCTGCTTTTCAGGGCGGCGGATTCAAAAATGTCCGTCTTTCAGATTACAAAGGCAAGTGGATTGTCATCTGCTTCTATCCAGGTGACTTTACCTTTGTCTGACCGACTGAATTAACGGCAGTTGCCGTCAAATATGCTGAATTTCAGAAACTCGGAGTTGAGATTTTTGCTTTAAGCACCGACAGCCGGTTCTCTCATAAGATATGGCAGGAAGAAGAATTATCCAAGATGGTAGAGGGTGGAGTTCCCTTCCCACTGCTTTCAGATGCCGGCGGAAAAGTAGGTTCAGTATACGGTGTTTACGATGAAGACGCCGGGGTTGATATTCGCGGCCGCTTCCTTATCGATCCGGATTTCAATATCCGGGCGATGGAAGTGCTGACACCCGAAGTAGGCCGGAATGTTTCCGAATTATTACGCCAGGTTAAAGCCTTCCAACACGTCAAAGCGACAGGCGAAGTGACGCCTTCCGGCTGGCAGCCCGGTAAACCGACCCTGAAACCCGGCCCGGACCTGGCCGGAAAAGTCTGGAAAGTTTGGAAACCGGAGGATGCCTTCTAAGGCAAATCACAACCGGCGCGAGTTGTGGGTTTTAGGGCTGTTTTCTCAATTGAAAACAGCCCTTTTACTATCTTTCAAATAACGCGGGTTACGGTTAAAATCATCCATCGCCGGATTCGGCCATCTTATATTCGGGGAGCTTCGCATGATCAAAATTATTAAAACCACCGAAAACGGCGTTGAACAAATCCCTGATGTGATAAATAATTGTTGGATTAATGTTATTGATCCAACTCCAGAAGAAATTTACCAACTGAATGATCTGGGAATTCCGCGTGAGTTCCTTACCTATCCGCTGGATGTTGACGAACTTTCGCGTTCTGAAAAAGAAGATGACGGCACACTGCTGATCATCGTCAGGGTACCTTTTTACCAGGGGCCCAAATCAGATATCCCGTACATCACCTTGCCACTGGGCATTATTGTGACCGGTAAATTTATCGTCACAATTTCACGGCAGGAATACGCGTTTCTGAAAGATTTTTCTTCAGGCCGGGTACGCGGCTTTTCCACAGGTAAACGCTACCGTTTTATTTTACGTATGCTGCTTTCAATCGCGGGTAGTTACCTGTCAAATCTGCGCGAGATCAACAAACTGACGGAATCGGTGGAAGACCGTCTGCAAAGTTCCATCAAGAACAAAGAAGTAATGGAGCTCCTGAAATATCAGAAATCACTGGTGTACTTCACTCAGGGCATCCGCTCCAATGAGGTGCTGATGGAACGCCTGCAAAAAATGAGACTATTCACGCAGTATGAAGAAGATGAAGACCTGCTGGAAGATGTGATCACCGAAAACCAGCAGGCATTCAGCATGACGGAAATTAGCACCAATATTATGAGCTCGATGGTTGACGCGTTCGCCACCATTGTTTCGAATAACGTCAACGATGTGATGAAATTTCTGGCCTCCATGACCATTGTACTCAGCATCCCATCCATCGTGGTCGGATTCTTTGGCATGAATGTCGCACTGCCCTATTCCGACCATCCATATGCGTACGTGGGGGTCATTCTACTCTTTGTATTGCTGATGGCATTGGTAGTATACGCGTTTTTGAAAAGAGATTGGTTCTAGTCTACACAAGAAAAAAGCGCACCCTTGCGGGTGCGCTTTTCATTTCTTTACTTGCTCCGTGGAAAGGCCGGATTACTTGTCGGTGTTTTCCATGCCCTTGGAGAATTTCAGGGCGGCGTGTGCGGCAGCCAGGCGGGCAACCGGAACGCGGAACGGAGAGCAGGAGACGTAGTTGTTACCAACGAGGTGGCAGAATTCGATGGATTCAGGATCGCCACCGTGCTCACCGCAGATACCAACTTCCAGTTCGGGGCGGGCTTTGCGGCCATCTTCCACGGCGAAGCGCATGAGACGTCCAACACCATCGCGATCCAGGGTCTGGAAGGGGTTCTTCGGCAGAATGCCCTGTTCAACGTAGGTGATGAGGAAGTTACGCTCGGCATCGTCACGGCTGTAGCCGAAGGTCATCTGGGTCAGGTCGTTGGTACCGAAGGAGAAGAATTCGGCCAGACCGGCGATCTCTTCGGCGGTAACAGCGGCGCGCGGGATTTCGATCATGGTACCGAATTTGTATGAGAACTTGACTTTCTTCTCATCCATAACGGCTTTGGCGATGCGTTCCAGTTTAGGCTGGATCCACTTCAGCTCGTTCACGTGACCGGTCAGGGGGATCATCACTTCCGGTTTCGGTTTGAAGCCTTCGAGGGCAACGTTGGCAGCCGCTTCGAAGATGGCGCGAACCTGCATTTCAACGATCTCAGGCATGGCGATGGACAGACGGACACCGCGCAGACCCATCATCGGGTTGGATTCGTGCAGGGATTCAACAGCGTGCAGCATCTTTTCGGCTTCAGCGATCTCTTTGGTGTCGCCTTTGCCCAGGGTGTAGCCGGCCAGGTTGGCGATACGCTGGGTGACGATCTTATCCTGCAGCTCTTCAGCAGCGGGGAGGAACTCATGCAGCGGCGGGTCGATGAGGCGGATAATTACCGGGTAGCCGTTCTTGTCTTTGTCATTGTCGACCATGGCGCGGAACAAACCTTCGAAGTCACTGCGCTGTGAAGGCAGCAGTTCATCGAGGGCGGCGGTGCGGGCTTCGCTGGAGGTAGCCAGGATCATGCGCTGCACGATAGGCAGACGTTCAGGTTCGAAGAACATGTGCTCGGTGCGGCACAGGCCGATACCGACGGCGCCGTAAGCGCGGGCGCGGGTGGCATCCTTCGGATAGTCAGCGTTGGCCCAGACCTGTAGACCGCGTTTCGGACCAGTGGAACCAAGTTTGGCGCGCACATCGGGCTGGGCGCAAATTTCGTCAGCCCAGGTCAACAGGGTGAGCAGTTCTTTCTGCTCTTCCAGAGACGGGCTGAAGGACTTGATCTTGCCCAGGAAGACTTCGCCGGTGGTACCGTCAACGGAGATCCATTCGCCTTCTTTGACAACCTTGCCATCGCAGATCATCTGGCGTTTGTCCAGATCGATCTTGATGGAGGAAGCGCCGACGACGCAGGGAACACCGAACTGGCGGGCAACAACGGCCGCGTGGGAGGTGGCACCGCCTTCGGAGGTTAGGATGCCTTTGGCAGCCAGCATACCGTGAACATCATCCGGTTTGGTGAACGGGCGCACCATGATGGTGTCCTGTTTTTCTTCTTTGGACATCTTTTCGGTCAGGTCGGCATCGAAGTAGATCTGGCCAACGGCAGAACCGGGGGAAGCATTGACGCCGGAAGCATAGAAGCGGCCTGCTTTCTTGGCAGCTTTCTTGTCTTCCTGGTCGAACTGCGGGTGCAGCATGGAGTCAACGTTGTCGGTGGTCACACGCAGAAGGGCTTCTTCTTTGGAGATCAGGCCTTCATTGACCATGTCATAGGCGATCTTGATGGCGGCGGCAGCGGTGCGTTTGCCATCGCGGGTCTGCAGCATCCACAGGCGGCCGCGTTCGATGGTGAAT
>CAYOKC010000189.1:0-5551 GCA_964404415.1 uncultured Leptolinea sp.
ATTCCTGAGCGCCTGATTCCTACACAGACATCACTGGTCGGAACTTATACCCGTATATACGACTCGGTCCGCGCAGGAGTAATAACACTGTCAATTTGAAGACTGCATATCGTGGCCTAATGGGATAGGATCCCGCGATCAACTATAAGAAAATAATCACATCCCCTTGACGCCAATCAGACCCTATACACGCAACCTAAAGGTTTAGTCGGGGTAACTTGCTTTCAAATATCCCATTGCCGCGACCAGCACCTCCTCCACCATCCGGTCACGCAAATCAGGGTCTATCAATTTCCGACTGTGGTACAAAATAAATGGGGTATTGACCATCGCCAGCACCGTCCCCGCTGCCAGGAAGGGCTGGCGCGCGGTGAACACGCCTATGTCCATTCCCTTTTGCAAGATTTTCGCCAGTTAACCAACGGTAGCCTGCATCCGCTGATGGTTTTCTGAGGAGCTTTCGTCCCCCACCTCCGGCATCATCCATGCTATACGGTACAGACTGGGATTCTCGCGCGCAAAGGCGATAAAAAAGCACAGCAGGTTTTCCGCCACCGCTGTTGGCACTAATCTCTTATGGACGGGATAATACTCTTCTCAAAAAGCAACCAAGGGTCGTGCAGCTTACTGACAATTTTCGATGAAATTGCCACAACCAGGTCTTTTTCTGGAACACAGCAAATCATATTTCCGCCGGACCCTAATGCTGAATAGGCAAAGATGCCCTGCTCTTTCCTCAGCCACCACAAATAGCCGTATTCGTTGGAATTTTGTGCGAGTGACTCATCAATCCACGTCTCTGAAATTACCTGCTGACCATCCCAATTTCCACGGTTTAAGTATAAAAAACCGAACCGCGCCATGTCCCGGGGCGTGATGGTAAGACCCCATCCACCGGTGGTATTGCCCTGTGGATCTGCAACCCACCCGGTTATATTTCCCCCGAACACATCATCCAGCCGGAATGATTTCATTTGGGGATCAGGGATTTCGCGCATTCCCAGGGGGCGGAACAGGCGCTCGTTCGCAAATTCTCGGGCGCATTGGCCTGTAGTCCGACTGATAATCGCCGAAAGCAGGTGGGTTCCGGCTGTGCAATATTGAAACACACCAGGGCATCCTTTCTGCCCCATCAAGTCAAGCGTGAACTTAACCCAATCCTTCTGCCTGCGTAATCGGTCCAGCGGTTCTTGCACTGCGCCTCCCGGTTTCCAGGTAAAAGGAAACGGCGCGGTCATAGTGAGCAAGTGCTTTATGGTTACGGAGCGTTTTTGGCTTCCGTTGGCAGCAGGAACATATTCGGGGAAAAAATCCAGCACCTTCTGGTCTGTGCTTTTGATATATCCGGCATCCAATGCAATACCAACCAGGGCAGATATGACGCTTTTGGTTACAGAAGCAACATGGTGGGTATCCAAGGGCCCATATCCGTTGTAGTATCTTTCAAAGGCGATATACCCCTTCCGTACCACAACTATCCCGTTGATGTTTCGATACTGGGATTTGACCATCTGATCAAGTACGGCAAACTTTTCAGTATCTATTCCCACGGATGCCGGGTCTGCCGTCTGCCATTCATGGGTAGGCCAGTAATTTCTTTGCACACTCATTGTAAATACTTCCCTGTTAGTGATTGCGGGTTATCTTTCAGCGCCAGGGGGAAACCTTCTGCAATCACCCTGCCTCCCGCGGCGCCCCCATCTGGGCCGAGCTCCACGATCCAGTCACACGCTTCAAGAACAGCCAGATCATGCTCGACAACGATGACAGAATTTCCCTTTGCAACCAACTCATCCAACAGTTGGATAAGCTTGGCAGTATCAAATAAACTCAAACCAGTTGTGGGTTCATCCAACACGTAAAGAATATTACCTTTTCGTCGTCTTCCAATCTCCTTGGCAATCTTGATCCGCTGCGCCTCACCACCACTCAGGCTTGGGGTAGGTTGGCCTAATTCGATATATCCCATTCCAATCCGATCCAGCACTTTCAGCGTGGAAGTAATTCCCGGCTGGCCCTCAAAGAGTATCACCGCAGCCGAAACGCTCATTTCAAGGACATCCACGATATTTTTCCCTTTATATCGGATGGATAAGGCATCATCATTGTACCTTTTCCCATTGCATTCATGGCAGGTATGGTAGAGAAAGTTATCCCCTCCCAGCCAGATCTTTTCACGTCCGCTGCCGCCGCAAGTCGAACAAGCCCCCATCGAATTGAAAGAAAAATGGCCTGCAGATAAATCTTTTTGTATCGCTTCAGGTTGTCGGGCAAACAGGCGGCGGATTTTGTCCCAGATGCCGATATACGTGGCCGGATTGGAGTTCGCATTTCTGCCGATGGGAACCTGAGACACCTCCGCATAACCGGAGAGATGCTCTATCCCTTCTAATTGGTCCGCCACGGTTTCAATCGCCGCAATTTCCGCATCGGCATCGACATCGGCTTCATCCATTTCGGTTTCATTATTCTTCCATTGATCGCGGAAATAATCCTTCAAGAGAGGAATTAACGTGTTCGAAATCAGTGAGCTTTTTCCACTGCCCGAGACACCCGCTATCCCGACCAACACGCCCAAGGGAAGCGCTACGGTTACATCTTTAAGATTGTTGGTTGCTGCGTGACGGATTATAAGCAAGGGCGTTTCATCACCTGGCACAAAAAGTGTGCGCTTCGACGTCCTGACAGGCATGGAAATTATGCCGGAAAGATACTGCCCCGTTAATGATGTGTTGCACTCCAGTAACCCGGCAAGGTCGCCCTGATATACCACCTGTCCACCTTCGATGCCTGCTTTGGGACCGATGTCAATAACATGTTCGGCCATTCCAATCGTGTTTCGATCATGTTCTACCACGATCACCGTGTTCCCCAATTCTTTGAGCGCTTTAATCGAGTTTAACAATTCAAATTTTTCAGATTCATGCAATCCGACAGTAGGTTCGTCGAGAATATAGATTAGTGAATCCAACTTTGACTCTAGATGAGCGTTGAGGAATAACCGCTGGATTTCTCCGCCAGAAAGTGTTGGCATTTCCCGGTAAAGAGAGAGGTGTCCCAGGCGGGCTTTGATTAGGCCGTCGGTCTTGCCCAGTATTTCTTCGAGCAGTATTTTTCCGAATGAGCTAAATGTTCCTTTGTTGGGCAAATTTTCCAGAAATTCCCGCAATTCAGATATCGTCATCAGCCCCAGTTCACCAATATGCTTGCCACCCAAAAAGACACGGCGGGCTTCTTCGCCAATTCGGAATCCATGACACGCCGAACAAAATGACATCGTGTAGATACCATGTAAATCATCTCCACCTTTATAAAGACGCCCCTGAAAGATTCTCATCAAACAATAACTGCGCTTTTCATAATTGCTATTGACGTGATGGCCGTGGATAATTTCCTCCTTCACATCATCAGGAATTTGCAAAAAAGGTGTCTTTAAGTAATCGTGAAATTTTTTGCGCATCAGTCGGGTATAACCGGGAGTCATTCCAACCGCGTCAAAAACTTCTTGCAGCGTTGTGCGCTCATTGGGAACCAGTTTTTTCATGTTGATTTCAAAATAGGCTCCCCGACCAGAGCATTGTATGCACATGCCATTGGGTGCATTGTATGAAAAATAACTGGCTGCCAGGTGTTCTTCAATATTCCCGCAATCTTTACAAATCAAGTCAATGCCAACCGGCGCTGCGCAGGAGGAGCAGATATATTGTCCTTCTCCCGCATAAAGAACGGCCAGCATATTCAAGATATTCGTTCTTGAGCCAACCGTTGAACGCGGGTTACTCTGCCGAATAATGCTTTGCTGTACGGCTATTGTTGGGCATATGCCGGATATATCGTCGAACTGATTCTCTTCAGTAATTCCTGAAAGCAAACCCAACGACCGCAGGTATTGTCTGCGTCCTTCTTCAAAAATAATATCGAACACCAGGCTGGATTTACCCGAACCACTAATGCCAGTGACGATGATAAGCTGGTCTTTGGGAATGGAAATGTCTATGTTCTTCAGGTTATGGACTCGAGCGCCTTTTATCGTTATGTTTTTCATGAATTGGCCTTATATTTCTTGAGTGGTTCCCGATTAATGGTTAGAAGGGCTTGATTGGAATACAGAAATCCATGCAAATCCAGGTGCCAACCGGTCTACCGACAGCCTCGCGATAGATTTCCAACGGAGGCTTATTGTCTGCCTGGTAACCGCTGACAGGCAACCATTCAAGCAGCCACTCACCATACAAGTCGTCAATCATCTCACCGATCTGGCTCGCTTGAGAAGTACTGACCTCGATGCGGAAGACAGCGTACTTGCCACCTGGTATATCCTGCACGCTGATGACCCCTTGCGCTGCAACGATTTCGCGCGGGATGGTAACGCAAGCATCGTACCGGCTACGGTCATCTGGCGTGATCTCAGGGTTGTCATGGGGGATGCCAATTACAAGCGTATTGGGTCCGAACAGATTTTTGGCTTCTGTCCACTTGCAAATCCGCTCGAACGCCTAGCTGATGCGGCTATCTGGAGCGCCCTTGCGGTATCCCTGGATATGGCGGATGTATGCGACGTGCATGTCGGGTAGTTCCTTCACCTCGATACGCATGGGCATCTGACGCTTTTGAGTGTCAGATGCGCTTTGTCCTACATTGTAGCCACTCCCTAAAAATCGATCTTTGCTTGGATTGCGATACTCTTTGCTCAGGTTGCTCTTTTTCTGGCTGCGAAACATGCTTGGGCTGACCTTAAAATGCGCCCGAAAAGATCGTGAAAAGACAGCCGGACTTGAGAAGCCGCAGGCGACCAGGATGGTGATGATTGTGTCTTCAGGGTGACTGAGCAATAAATTAGCTGATTTCTCTAACCTTGCCCGCAGGATATATTCCCCCAATGTTTCGCCTGCCAGGCTCTTGAAAATTCGGTGGAAATGAAAAGGTGAAAAACCAGCCACACCAGCCAATTCGTTTAACGACAGCGGTCGGTCCAGGTTTGTATGAATGTGATTGATTACCTGATTCAGACGGTCTACATATTCCTGACGGATACCGCTTGTTTGCATCATCTGGTCACCCGATTTCAAGTTTCAGTTTGTTTTAATGATAACCGATTCTATCTACCTGAAATATTACTCCGATAACACCGAGAAAATGTTATCTTGTTATGAAAGTCTGATAGGTTCACAAGAATCAATTGAGCGGATAATTAATTGCTCATCTGGTACGGGGAAATTGCTGGATTAGCCATTAAAGGTGCTGACGCGTGCAAAGAAGGCCTTGACGATGAACTCGCGCGCCAACAGAGGATCTGCCCGCTCCAGGACAGGCAAGGCATGTCACAATCGGATCAGTTGATCCTTGTTCAGCATAAAAAATTCCTAATGTTATTGGTTGTAATACTATGGTTTGATGGTAGCTGAAATATAAATAAAAAACGCCTCCCATTTTTAGGAAGGCGTTATTTTGACATAGTAAATTTTGGATTTACCGCATACTGGCAAGCACCGGTCTGAACTTATACCCGTATATACGACTCGGTCCGCGGGGGGGAGGTTAAGATAATTGT
>CAYOKC010000190.1:0-5501 GCA_964404415.1 uncultured Leptolinea sp.
GGAATAGCTTTGAATACGTACCAACTGGCTAGTAAATTCAATCAGATCATTCGATTGTTCATTCCCATCAAATTTTAATAGGTTCATAGTTGTCTCCAATGAATAAGATAACCTCTAAAAAAAGCTGCGTTCTACGGAGCGGATTTTTCAGTTAATTGCCAGTACCCGGGTGATGTTTCCGTGCAGGTGACCTTTACTTCGGAAGGCGGATTGTTGTACTCGATCCGGTAGACCTCGATGTAATCATTGTTGTACAGTTCAACCAGGTTTACCCACGGTGCCTCGTCCATCCGGGTTAGATCAAGCTTGCTGGCATTGGCATCAGGTTTCTTGGTTCGAACCAGATATTTAAACCCCCGTTCGTAGATCTCTTTCCACAGGTCATTGAACATGGGAACCTGCTGCAAACCGAACATATCGACCGGCAATGAACGGCTTACCGGCGTCACCTGATAAACCTGGCGGTCGGCTTTTGTCACCATGCACTGGATGAGGTCAGGCCGCATCCAGTAACCGAACCACTCGGCAAAGAGTACCCTGTCACCGGGTTGGGCTTCGCGATTAATGGCTTTCAACGCGATGCAGTGGTACCCGTCTTTCTCACATTCGCCGGTTGCGCCGCTGATATATTCCGCCGTCTGCCTGGGCAGGAAAAAAGTACCGATGTCAACAGAGAATTCTGAGAACACCATCACCGGGATAATCAGTACGATGGCAATTTTCACCGCGGAGAATCCTGTTTTCTGCCAGAACTTCTCTATGCAAAACGCCGGCAGAAAAGAAAACAGCAGAATCGTGGCCAGGAAATAGCGCATGAGAAAAGAGGATGGACGAAGCAGCACCCAGAGCATGAATCCGGTGATGGCCGCCAGTGTGACCTGCAAAACCAGGTTCTCGGTAAACTTCTTCCGAAAGCCCCCCACGAACAGACAGAGAGGAAGGAATGCAAGAATAAGGGGTGACAACCGCCCGGATTTCCATTCGTTTAGACCGAAGAAAAGCGATAACGGTAAAGAACGCAGAAGGTTCTGAAGGGATTCAAACTGCGTTTCCGGGTTGAATGAATAATTGGACAGGTTACCTTCCGGAACATTCAACGGGTTCCCGAAAATATACGTATTCTTGATGATTAGCGGTAAAAATCCGATAATCGCCGCGATGCCAAACACCAGGCAGGCTTTAAATGCCGGACTCTTCCATATCTTTTTCCACTCAACGGCATTCCCTGAAAAATACCGGAAAACGATGAATAGTCCGAGAACAGGTAAAAACGCGATCAGGTAGGATATCTTCGCGTAAACCGCAAGACCGGCAAAAAAACCTGCCAGCGCGAAAACGGTAATATCAAAATCGCGTTCTTCCGGTATCAGTAGAAATACGGTCGTTAATCCCAACAGGGCCGGAGCCAGGTCTGACGTCCCCTTACCGATCAACCAGATGAAAACCGGTGACGTGAACAAAAATGCCAGTAAAGCCCACGCGCCTTCTTTTTTTATACCCAGGCTTCGCCCGGTCAACACCAGAACAGCAGCAATGGCGGTCACCAGGATCAAGTCATTTAAGCGGCCGGCTTCACGCACATCCAGAGACATAAACGCGGCGTAATGTATTTCGGTGAAAAGACCGGGCACGCTGTAGTCACTTTGATCAGGCACTGTGATCAGGTGGTGTGATTCGGCGATGATCTTTGCCCAGGGCATATACAACTGAGCGCCATCACCGGAAAGTGGACGGCCGAAGGTGGAAAATGTGAGCAAATAGAAGACCAGGCAGGCAGCCGCGATAATTTTCCAGCCGATATCCAGGTCACCCAAACTTCGCACATACACACTGACCTCAATAACAGCCTGCCACGATTGCCTGAGAACGCGAATAAAAAAATACACCAACCCAGGAGCGAGAATAGCCAGTACCACCCAGGTGTAAAACACACCGAAAACAGCCATCAGCAAAAGCACAAAGGATATAACACTGAATCCCAGAATATATGAAAGCAGCAAAAACCGTATGGCCGACCGGTGGATTTTATTACTGCTCGCCCATGGTTTTAAACGGAGCAGGAATCCTCCAATACCGGCACATGAAACAGAATAAAACAAAAGGTACAAGGCAGATTTCAGAAAAATCATAGGGAGGTGTATTTCCAGAACTGGTAGAAATAAGACGTCAACGAATTACTGAGTGCGGCAAATTCCTTTTCGAATCCCAGGCGCGAGAAGAATGATTCAAATTCAGGAGGACCGTAACAGGTCAGGTAAACGGCGATTACTCCCAGAATCCAGAGAGTGAGCAATGCGTTGATCCACACCTGATGCTTCGGTTGATCCATCCAGTCACTCATTTCGACACCCTTTTGCTCCTTTTATGTTTCCGGTTGAATTATATGCGATTTCATCTCTTCCTCCATCACGCCCGGCATATAATATAAGAGGCCTGTTAATATTTCTCATATACTATTCCGTTAAAATTGATTCATCCAATTACCAAGGGGTTCATGTATGAGCAGCAAAAGTAAAACCTCCACACTTCCCTTCAAAGCGGAAACCCGTCAACTGCTGAATATCCTTATCCACTCCCTGTACACCGATCGCGAGATATTTCTCCGCGAATTGGTTTCCAACGCGTCAGACGCGCTCACCCGTTTGAATTTCGAGATGCTCACAAACCGTGACGTACTTGATCCCGAAGCGGAACCGGCCATCTGGATCACCACAGATCCGGCAGCCCGCACGCTCACCATTCGCGATACCGGTATCGGCCTTACCCGCAAGGAAATGGAAGAAAATCTGGGTACCATCGCGCATTCTGGCGCCAAAGCATTCATGCAGGCAGCCGAAAAAGATGCAACAGCGGATCTTTCCAATATCATCGGTCATTTTGGTGTTGGCTTCTATTCCGTCTTCATGGTTGCCGAAAAAGTTGAAGTGGCTTCTCATTCCTACAAAAAAGAGGAGCCTTCAGCCATTTGGATTTCTGACGGTCAGGAAAGTTATGAAATAAAGGATTTTGACAAACCCGATCGCGGAACACAAATAACGGTCTTTCTTAAGGAAGATGCCGCTGAATTTACGGACGAAAACCGGCTGCGGGAGTTGATCCAGCGCCACAGTGACTATGTCGCATTCCCGGTATATATTGGCAGTTCAACAGAGCAGGTTAACCGGCAATCCGCGTTGTGGCGTCAGAATTCACAGCAGATCACCGAAAAGGATGCCGGTGAATTTTACAAACAGTTCACCCTTGACCAGAAAGAACCTCTTGCCTATACGCATCTCGCGGTAGATGCCCCGGTTCAAGCCTACGCACTGCTTTTCATACCCGGCAGCGCGGAACACTACCTGTTCGCCCCGCGCAAGCAGGACGGGCTCCGGTTGTACGCCCGCAAGGTGCTCATCCAGGATTATTTCCGCGACCTGCTCCCCGAGTATCTGCGTTTCGTTCAGGGTATCGTCGATTCTGAAGACCTGCCCCTGAATATCTCCCGCGAAACCATCCAGTCAAACCGGTTGCTGATGCAGCTCAAGAAGCTGGTCACCACCCGGGCGATTGATATGATCCGCAGGCTGGCTCAGGATAAACCGGAAAAATACATAGAATTCTGGAATTTGTTCGGCCGTTATCTCAAGGAAGGGGTGGCTTCAGATCTGGCGGATTATGACAGTCTTGTTCCGCTGCTGCGCTTTCATACCCTGCACCACCCGGAAGAATTGGTTTCTTTGGAAACCTATCTGGAAGAACGCCGCCCGGGGCAGCAGCAGATCTATTACCTGTTGGGTGAAGATGACCGTTCTGTCGTGTATAGTCCGCATCTTGACGTCATCCGCAAGCGCAACCTTGACGTGCTTTTGCTCACAGATCCACTGGATTCCTTCATGCTTCTGGCGTTGAAAAATTACAAAGACATCCCGCTGGTTAATGTGGCAGATAAGAATGCCGACCTGGGTGACACGTCCGCTCCCGAAGAAACCGATACCCCCGCGTTATCGGAAGAAAGCAAAGCCGGGCTTATCGGCCGCTTCACCCGCCAGCTTGGCAACAGGGTGACGGATGTGCGCGCGTCCGACCGCCTGATCGAATCTCCGGCACGCCTTGTTGATCCGGATAACAGCCCCACTCAAGAGATCCAGCGTGTTTACCAGATGATGAACCAGCCGTTGGAAATTCCCCGCAAGGTTCTTGAGATCAATCCGCGCCACTCTCTGTTAACTGGTCTGGCAGCCCTTCCGGAGGATTCGGAAATCGGTGAATTAATGATTGAGCAGATTTACGAAGACGCCCTATTGATCGAAGGGCTTCATCCGGACCCGGCCGGTATGATCGGACGAATTCAAAAGATCATGGCAGCCGTGCTTAAATCCGCGGATTAATTGATCAGAAGCAGCACCAGGTCATTGACGTTCGTTCCTGTCGGCCTAGTGACGATCGCAGAGTCCAGTGCCGAGAAAAAGGAAAACGAATCGTGACGCGCCAGGTACGTTGACGGATTCAATCCAGCTTGGCTTGCCGCCGCTTTTGTATTTCCGGTCACTATTGCCCCGGCTGCCGGCGAGAAGCCGTCGTCGCCATCCGTCGCGAAGGTGACCAGTGTGGCATTTCGCACGCCATCCAATTCATTCACAGCCGCCAGGGCGAGTTCCTGGTTACGGCCGCCCTTTCCCGCGGGTCCGTCACCCAGGGTGACTGTGGTCTCTCCGCCACCGATCCAGCACCGGCGCTCTCGCGGCCTCACCAACGCGGCCTGATCTGCCAGAAACCGCCCCAACCGCTTACCCTGCCCGGCTGCTTCTCCCTGGAGCACTGGTTGGATTCGTTCACATTGATACCCAATACGTTCCGCTTCATGGAGCGCGGCTTCGACGGACCGCTCCAGGCTGCCCACGATCATCACCCGGTTATTCTGGAAAATTTCATCACCGGGTTTAGGCGTTTCAGGGATAATTCCCCCGCATCCATGATTGAAATATTCCCTGACAGAAACAGGTACGGTATTAGAAAGTGCATATTTTTCCAACACATCGGCCGCGTCCCTGAAGGTTGTCAGATCAGGTACCGTCGGGCCTGATGCGATCATATCCAGGCGGTCGCCGGGTACGTCAGATAATACCAGGGTGACACAGGGAACCGGCGCCGCAAGCCGGGCAAGTCCGCCTCCCTTAACCTGATCGAGGTGTTTCCGTACCGTATTGATCTCATCGATTGACGCCCCGCACCCGAGCAATAGCGAGGTGACGCTTTTCATATCGTCCAGGCTGATCCCATCAGCCAATCTGGTGACCAACGCGCTGGCTCCGCCTGAAATCAGGAACAAAATGAGATCCAACCCGTTATTATTCCGCAAAAATTCGGTAATAGAATGCCCTGCCGCGAGACTCCGTTCATCCGGTACCGGGTGTGACCCGGAAAGAACCGTCAATCCGGGGAGTTGACTATCAATGCCTTCAGGCAACATTTTGCCGATGACGATTCCCCCCTTGATCTTCTCCCCCAACACATCACAGGCC
>CAYOKC010000191.1:0-1413 GCA_964404415.1 uncultured Leptolinea sp.
AAGCCGAGTTGATCCTGGATAAAGATTATGTCATCTCCCGGATCGATGACAGATTGTACGGGTCTTTCATCGAACAGCTTGGCCGGGCGGTATACGGCGGTATTTACGACCCGGGTAATCCCCGGGCGGATAAAAAGGGATTCCGCCGCGATGTGATCGACATGGTGAAAAAGCTGAATGTACCACTGGTGCGTTACCCCGGCGGCAATTTCCTTTCCGGTTTCAACTGGGAGGATGCCATAGGCCCGAAAGAGAACCGTCCGAAGCGGCTTGATCTTGCCTGGTTCACCACAGAAACCAATGAATTTGGCATGCATGAATTCATTGACTGGGCCAGGGAAGCCGGAACTAACATGATGTACGCCGTCAACCTGGGAACGCGTGGACTTGATGAAGCCCGCAATGTGGTGGAATATGCCAATCATCCCGCCGGTACCTACTGGAGTGATCTGCGCCGTAAAAATGGCGCGGAACAGCCATTCGGGATAAAGTTGTGGTGCCTGGGAAATGAAATGGACGGACCATGGCAGATCGGCCAGAAAACCGCCTATGAATATGGACGGGCGGCCAATGAATCGGCAAAAGTAATGAAATGGGTTGACCCGACCATTGAGTTGGTGGCCTGTGGATCATCGGCATACGACATGCCCACATTTGGCTCGTGGGAAATGGAGATGCTGGATCTGTGTTATGAGAATGTGGATTACGTCTCCCTGCACCGGTATTACCAGAACAAGGAAAATGACCTGCCGAACTTCCTCGCCAAAAGCGTGGACATGGACGCGTTCATCAAGACAGTCGTCTCAATTTGTGACGCGATCGGCGGCAAGAAACACAGCAAAAAGAAACTCAACCTGTCGTTTGATGAATGGAACGTCTGGTACCACTCCAATGAACGGGATGAGGAACTAAAATCAGGAAGCCGATGGGGGAGGTCGCTGCCCCTGTTGGAGGATATGTATAACTTTGAAGACGCCCTTCTGATCGGCGGATTGCTGATCACGCTAATGCGTAATGCTGACAGGGTAAAGATCGCCTGCCTGGCCCAGTTGGTCAACGTGATCGCGCCGATCATGACCAGCGCGAACGGGTGTTGGGCGCAAACGATCTACTGGCCTTACCTGCATGCATCGAATTACGGGCGCGGGACGTCTCTACAGCCTGTGATCAAGTCGCCGGTTTACAGCTCGACCGATTTTGATGATGTGCCTCTGGTTGACGCGTCCGCCGTACAGGCAGATGACGGTTCTCTGACGGTTTTCGCGTTAAACCGTTCCGCCGGAAACCCTGTGGAGTTATCACTTGATTTGCGTTCGTTCGGTAAATTGCGTCTGGTGGAACACACCGTTTTGCACCACGATGATGTCAAGGCAGTAAATACCGAAACAGAGCCTGATACCGTCACACCTTCCG
>CAYOKC010000191.1:1513-5470 GCA_964404415.1 uncultured Leptolinea sp.
TTCCGGTTGACGCTGGAATAAAATTTAGAGGTAAACATGACCCTGGTTTACATGAAGACTGTTCTGGATAAAGCCTATAAAAACGGATATGCTGTTGGCGCGTTTAATGTGATCAATATGGAGTTCCTGGATGCGATCATTGCCGCTGCCCGGAAGTCAGCTTCACCTGTGATCTTGAATATCGCGGAAGTACACCTGCCGTACGTTACTCTTGACAACATCGTCCCCGCGATCAAAGCCATTGCAGGCCGAGAACGGTTTGACATCGTCCTTAATCTGGATCATGGTTTGACCATCCCTACGATCGAAAAAGCAATTTCGCTTGGATTCACATCGATCATGTTTGACGGTTCCCACCTGGATTTTGAAGAGAACATCCGGCAGACCCGCGAAGTGGTCAAAATGTGCCGTCCGTGGAATATTACCGTCGAGGCCGAATTGGGTGCGGTAGGCGGCGCGGAGGGGGGCGAATTGATCGGTAAAGCCGATCCGGCGAAATATACCGATGTCAATCAGGCCAGGCAGTTTGTCAACGAGACCGGGATCGACGCGCTGGCTGTCGCGATCGGTAATTCACATGGCAAGTATAAGGGTGACCCGGATCTCGATTTTGAACGCCTGAAGGCGATACGTGATGTCACCGGAATACCATTGGTTTTGCACGGCGGGTCAGGAATTTCTGCGGCTGACTTCCGGAAAGCGATTTCACTGGGAATCGCCAAGATCAATTTCTTCACCGGAATGTCCGAAGCGGCCATGAAAGCCACGGCGGACTATATGAACACGGCGGGTCAACGCTATAACGACTATCCGATGATGATGAACCGGGTGAGGGAACAGGTTACGCAGGTAGTTTGTGAACAAATGGAAATCTTTGGCAGCCGGGGCAGAGCCGCTTAAGACCTGCCTCAAGCCTGACTGGTATGCTATTTTGGGGGCCGTGAGTAAGGCCGTTATTGAGCCTTTTTCCTATATAAATTGATCAAGGGTCTATCCACCCGGACCGATAAATTAGACGCACCTCGACGAATAAATGCATTCGCCTATATGAAGTTTTTCGATTCGGTGAAATTGATGTCAAGATGTAGCGGAAACAGACGATAACTATATGGATAGATTCAAGCCGTTGGTTTTGCCAATCCGTATGATTTTCGTTTTCGTTTCGTTTTAAGTCAGGTTACCCGTGGATCGTAGAACTATATTACAGGTAAGTGAGTTGAAGACTTTGCTGGACCAGTTCATTGACGAAAGGGTCCAGGAAAAAAGTCCCCAAAAACGCGATAACTTCATTTTCACAATTTGCATCCTGGCGTATCTGGGGCTGATGAGTTCCCTTACTTTTCCACATGTTCCGAATGCCGGTAAAGGCATAATCGCACAGTTTGAAGTCCTTCTGTCAATATATATGGCATTGAGCTTTTCCCGGAAAGGATTCTGGGCTGGTGTTATTTTAAACACGGCAAATATCATTCTAATTGTGCTGACCATTATTTTCGCCGATAACTCTGGCGCCGTCACCGGTATTGTGGTCAATGTATTCACGATCCTTTCCATCTGGATCGTCTCCATACTGATGAGCCGAAATGAACAGCACATATCGGAAGTTACTTTACAGAAGGAACAATTACTCGATCTGAATAAAGAAATTCTGGCATCAGAGCAGGAACTTAAAAAGCAAAATAAAGAACTGCAGGATTCGTATCAGATCATCAAAGACGGGGAAGAGAAATTACACTATCTGGCGTTTTATGACACTCTGACCGAATTGCCTAACCGGAAAATGATCATGGACCGGCTGGATTTGTTGGTAAATTTATCGCATCACAACAATCTCTCTTTCTTTGTCGTCTTCATCGACCTTGATGACTTCAAAAAGATCAATGATTCTCTGGGACATTCCATGGGTGACGCGCTCATCGTCGCGGTTGCCTCCCGGCTGCGGAAACTTGTCCATGAAAACGATATACTCGGCCGTTTGGGCGGCGATGAATTTGCTCTGATCATTCAGCAGGATTCAAAAGATAATGAAATCCTCCAGTACATCGAAACATTACGGCAATCTCTGGAGCAGAAATTTCGCATTGAGAAACATGATTTAATGATCAATGCCAGTTTTGGCATTTCGAAGTATCCCCGCGATGGGATTGACCCGAATGAATTGATCCGTTGCGCGGATACGGCCATGTATAAGGCTAAAGAAACCGGAAAGAATGGTGTTTACTTCTTTCAGCGGGATATGCTGAATGAGATATTGAATCGCATTGATTTTGAGAAACACATGAAGAAAGCGCTCGAAAATGATGAGTTCTTTCTGGTTTTTCAACCCCAATACAAGATGCATGGGGGCACCCTGAGAGGATTTGAAACTCTGGTCCGTTGGCAATCACCGGCGTATGGTTTGGTTACACCGATGAAGTTTATCCCCGTAGCCGAAGACACCCGCCTGATTATCCCACTGGGAAAGTGGATTTTGTCAACTGCCTGCAAGAAGATAGTTGAATTGATGGATCTGTACCAACAGCCGGATATTGTCTTATCCGTGAATATTTCGGCCATCCAGATTGATGATCCTGATTTCATCCGCATGCTGAAATCTACTCTTGAAGAGAGCGGACTTCCTCCCCGGAACCTTGAATTAGAGATCACTGAAAGCGTAATGATCAAATCGCTGGAACGTACCCGTCAGATTTTTGAAGAGCTGAAAGCCCTGGGCGTGATGATCGCCCTGGATGATTTTGGCACCGGGTATTCGTCACTACGGTATCTGCAATTGCTCCCGATTGATACACTGAAGATCGATAAATCATTCATTGACAATATTTCTGAAAATGAAAAAAACAAACAGGTTATTGGCGCGATCATCTCA
Source organism: uncultured Leptolinea sp. (assembly GCA_964404415.1). GTDB lineage: Bacteria > Chloroflexota > Anaerolineae > Anaerolineales > Anaerolineaceae > Leptolinea. The sequence continues at coordinate 4,380 of CAYOKC010000191.1, forward strand.
CTGGTGCATCAGATGGATATCCTGGTGGTGGCGGAGGGGGTTGAAAACGAAGTGCAATTGAATTACCTGCGGGAAGAAAAATGCGATGGGATACAGGGCTTCCTGTTGGGAAAACCATTATCTGTTCATGAACTTGCAGTCTACCTTGAAAAAGTGTCCATAACGGATTAGATGATCCTATTCATTCCGTGTAAAAACTCAAATTCAGAAAATGATAGACAGAAAATAATAATCGTCAATGCAAGAAAAATTATCGTGCCATATTAATGGTAGACTTAACCTGTTAATCCATTAAAAAGTTGAATAGAATATCTTTCACTAATTCTGCTCCCAGAGGTACGCATGATCGACGGTAAAAAAATCGGGGTGGTTGTTCCTGCCTACAATGAATCAAAATTGATCGCCAAAACAATCGCAGGAATGCCGGAGTATGTCGATCGCATTATTGTTGTCAACGACTGCAGTAAAGACAATACCGGAGAAATAGTTACCGGGATTGCGAAAACCGACCCGCGGGTTGTGTTGATCAACCATGAAATAAATAAAGGTGTGGGCGGTGCCATTAGCACCGGATACATCTACTGCCGTGACAATGACCTGGATATCGCTGTGGTCATGGCCGGTGACAACCAGATGGACCCCAATGACCTGCCCGATCTTCTCGCGCCGGTCTTGCAGGGCAAAGCGGATTACTCGAAAGGAAACCGGTTGATCACCGGAGAGGCCTGGAAGAAAATCCCGAAGGTGCGTTATTTTGGAAATTCCATGCTGTCTTTCCTGACCAAGATCGCCAGCGGTTACTGGCATGTGGCTGACTCACAAACCGGGTACACCGCTCTAAATAAGCGCGCCCTGAAGATGCTGCCGCTGGAAGATATTTATCCGCGCTACGGCATGCCCAATGATTTCCTCGTTACGCTGAACATCTACAATATGCGTGTGGTCGATGTCCCCGTGAGGCCTGTCTACGCGGATGAGACCAGCGGCATCAATATCAAGAAAGTCATCTTCAGCCTTTCGTTCCTTCTGATGAAGCTATTCTTTAAACGCATGATCCAGAAGTACATCATCCGCGATTTTCACCCGCTGGT
>CAYOKC010000192.1:0-5365 GCA_964404415.1 uncultured Leptolinea sp.
AGACAATCCGGGTGATGGTGCGTAGGTATGTCAAAACCTGTTACACTCCCTCCGCCACCCGGAATTGGGATCCGGCAATATGACCACGCGGTAGATTACACTGATGTATTAACTATCTGGAAATCAGTCGGCGATGGTATTCATGTCTCTTTCTCAGATAAACCGGAAGAACTGGAAAAACTAATTCAGATCAGTCCCGAATTATTCTTTCTTGCCATAGACAACGGAAAGATCATCGGTACTGTTATGGGAGGGTTTGACGGCCGGCGAGGATTGATTTATCACCTGGCAGTGCTGCCTGAGTACCAGAACAGGCATATCGGTTCATATCTCATGAATCTGGTGGAGAACAAGCTGTACGAGAGAGGCTGCCGGAAGATTTATCTTTTTATCGTCCCTGAGAATTTGGACAGAGCCGGATTTTATCAAAAGTTGGGTTATGAGCAGATGGCGGCTATTCCATTCACGAAAATACTCGAGTAGAAAAATTCTTCCCGGTTAGAGAATACCTGAAAGTTTTTCCAGATCGTCACCATAACAAAATTCCAGATATCTTGATGAAATCCGTGAAATGCCTTCACATGCTCTGTAACCGCTTTTCTCATAACTTGACCGGTTGATGGAAACTAACCTCAGATCAATGTTACGGCTTTCCGCTTCATGACAGGCAAGGGTGAGGTCACGTTTTTTATCCGGGGTGACCAAATAACATATATGCCCCGGATTCATTCTTCGAGACAAATTTCTGAAAAGCTGTGATACCGGGAACGGCGAACCTGCTTTCACATAAGTAAAAATATCCAAAATCTCATTCAGATGTCGTTGTCCACGCCCCGGATGTAGTATAAATTCCGGATCCTGGTTCAGGGCCACTCCTACGGCTATTCCCTTACGCATCCATGAATCCGCCAATGTAAGAGCTATGGATACAGCGGATTCAAATGTGTCACGTGGCAGCCTATATACGCTATCTACTTTCTTTTCCATATGCTTTGTGGAAATAGGGTCATACTGGCTGAAATGGACCGATTCCTGACAATCCAGTAATATCCAGGTAGTCTGTTCAATCGAAAGATCCTGATGACGTGAATGGATTTTTCCCCGCCGGGCAGTTGTAGGCCAGTGTATCCGATTCAGGGGATCCCCCTCCATATACGGACGCACCGAACTACTGGTCACGTCACTTTGTTGCAGCGTAAAACGCGCGGTTCGCGCTGATTCAGTATCTTTTTTTCTAATCTTCCCTGTGGCAAGATTGACCCCATACGGTCTGACAGTTATTGAGCCGGACATTGGAATAATTCGTTTAACAGAAAAACATGCCATCGGATCAGATGATGTGATCTCAATCGGCCCCAATGGCTTCTTTCCTCTTTTTTCAAGGAGAAAAGAGGAATTTATCATATGCATTCCACTCCCCGTGATCAATCCGGAAATATGGTGGGCCGGTTCTTTTCTAATGCCTGAATTATCCTTCACGTCCGTCCAAAAAATCGGCAAATAAGACCGGTTTTTCAGGTTAATTTCCTCGTCAAAACGATCGCCAACACGCCATTGCCGGTTTCTAAATCTTCTATCAATAGAAATAAAGTCCAACACAAACAAAGAGTAAATAAAGGCCAGAACAAGGTATATGATGATTACATATAAAGAGTTAAGAAAAAAAGTCTCGTCAAACAAGAAACGCGAAAAGAAGAGAAAAACCGCGATGGCAGCCATTCCCCAGAAATTTCCAGCCGGTTGAATGTGAAAACGCTTTTTATTTTGCCGGGGTGATCTCATCGATCAATGGAACCTGTATTCCCGAAATGATTTTTTGCATGGCTTCTCGGCTAGTAATGTTGTTTATTCGCGCCTCCGGATTTAGTACCAATCGGTGGCACAGAACTGATTCAGCCAGTGATTTCACATCATCAGGGATGACGTAATTACGGCCCTGCATAACAGCCTTAGCCTGCGCCGCTCGTATCAATCCCAAGCTGGCACGTGGACTGGCCCCCAGTTGAAAGTCTGAATGGTTCCGGGTCGCGTGTGAGATAGTCAAAAGGTAATTTCGGATGCTTTTTGCCACATATATATTCCGGACAGCTTTCTGCGCCGAAATGATTTCCTCTGCCGAAGCAACCGGTTTTAGAGAATGAATGGGGTGTTCCACCTGCATGCGGTCAAGGATGGCTTCTTCCACAGACATGTCAGGATACCCGATCGATGTGTGCAGAAGGAAACGGTCCATCTGGGATTCCGGAAGCGGATAAACGCCTTCATATTCCACCGGATTTTGTGTTGCGATAACAAAGAACGGCCTTGGAAGCTGTCTCGTGAAATTATCCACACTGACCTGTGTCTCTCCCATAGCTTCCAGCAGCGCGGATTGCGCTTTGGGTGTAGCCCGGTTGATCTCATCCGCCAGCAGGATCTGTGTGAATACCGGACCCGGTCGAAACTCAAATTCATTCTTTTTCTGGTCATATACGGATACGCCGGTTATGTCACCGGGTAACAGGTCAGGCGTGAATTGGATCCGTTTGAAATTACAACCTGTAGAAATTGCCAGGCTGCGAGCCAGAATTGTCTTCCCAACCCCGGGGACATCCTCGATCAATATATGCCCTTCGGAAAACAACCCGATGATCACAAGTTCCAGTACGGAGCGTTTTCCAAAGACCACTTTTTCAAGGTTGCTCAGGATGCGAAAGGCGAGCTCCTGGGTTTTATCTGTTTCAATGGGTGTCAAAACGAACCTCCTGAAGGTGACTTACGCCAAAATCCAAGTATCACACAAAAAATAATACCCGCAAGTGTTAATAACGACCCAAAAAGAAAACTTGGGGGTTTATATTCCAAACGGATAATCGTTCCTCCAGCCGGGATTTTAATCGCCATGAACACATAATCCGCTCGGTAAATCCTGGTTTCTTTCCCGTCAATAGACGCTGTCCAACCCGGATACCAGGTATCGGCAATGAACAGATATCGCTCTTTTTCACTGCCGGTCACCTCTTGAACCAACGAACGGCGCGAGATCTTTTCGATCAGTAATTCTGATGGGTGTAATTTTTCACAGGCTTGTTGACTGGTATCGTCAGTTTCTATGACGATCACTGAGTCGAGAACCCCTTCGTTAGTTTTGTTTATCACCCAATTCAATGCTTCCTCATCATTTTTCACAGTCTCTGCGCAGCCAGTCATCCACAACCTGGGGTACGCTTCAACCGCTTCCCAGAATAAGGAATATGGGCTATCTGTACCGACCTCTGCTATCTGCCCGGTATTTGCGAGGGACAGCAGACGGTCGCGCGTTTCAGGCGCAGCCTTTTCCAATTCGTTCAGGTAGCCCAGGTACCGGTCAGGAAGCATGGGGTCAAAATTGTTGACCATTTCCACAGATGACAGGATATTGGCGTTTGGCAGGTAAGAAGCGGTCAGGTTTTTCCAATCCCTGGTTTCCCGAATATCTTCAAAATTGAAAAATCTCTTGAACCGCAGGTCTTTTTCCGAATCTTGCGGGAGATAATACCGGTCACGCGATTCGTTCTTAACAGCAGCATACAAAGACACATCCACCGCCGGGTTCAGGCGCCAGCCTGCGTAGATCAGATCAACCATCAACCAGATAACAAACGCGTACCGCCAGATTTGTATTTTTCTCTGGTCATCAATCGCGGGTTTAAATAGTGAAATGAGCAGGTAACCAGAAAGGAGAAGTGCACCGGCAATCAAAGAGGTTTTGAACGACTCCTTCACATATGGCATGGTAATGATGGAAGCGATACCAGCCAACAACATCGCGATGACACCCACGAGCATCATAAATATTTGGTTGCGCCTGGCAATCGGATGCCGGATCCATTCTTCCACGCCCAGACCGGCCAGAATGATCAGACAGAACACCATTATTATCATCCAGCGCGTCGGTCCGTTGAACGCGCCAAATGTTGGAATATTCTTGAACAACCACGGAAAAACCGGCGTATTCCACCCAAGCGCGAAAAGAAACACCACGCCTACAGAGATCAGGCTAAGCCAAACTAACGGTTGTTTTTGAGAATTGACTTCAACAGTCTGTCTCTTCTTCCAGGTTAACAGATAGTAGAAAGAAAAGAATAATGGAAGAAGCCCAAAGTACGCGGCATCTTCCCAGTAGTTGGCGTACCCCCAGAAATCTCCTGTACCGGGGTTCCCAAAAATATCCGGGAAAACAAGCGACAACAACCGCCACGGCCAGTATGAATAAGACAGGGCGGTCTGGAAATCGATTGCGCCTGACCGCTGTGATTGGATGAAATATTCGATCGTCGGAAGTAGTTGAATCGAGCACAACAGGAATGCCAGCAAACCGGAGACGGTTACCACAGGGATGATCTGAATCAATCTCTTCCATCCGCCGTTGACCAGTGCTCCAACGGTCAACCACACAAGCGAAAATAACAGTGTGTACCATGACAATTGAGCGTGTCCGCTCAGCCATTGCCCTGAATATGCCAGCGCCAACCAAAGAATGGCTATAGACTTGATAGGGTTGACCAGAGAGCCTTTTACTGGAGATGCTATCTGGTTGGCAGCCAGTACAACCCATGGGATCCACGCAGCCGCCTGGACCATGGTTAAAAAGCTTCCTCGCCCGATGAAATATCCGCATAGGCTGAACGCCAATCCGCAAATAACCTGGGGGATAGGGCTCAACCCCAGTTGTTTCATTATTTTTGACATCCCGATGCCGGCCCAGATCAGATGCAGAACAATCAATACACCATGTGACCATGCCATCCATTCCAGCCCACCCACCCAACCGGCCAGAAGTGTTAACCAGGTAGGCGGATAGAAGACGGCTGACTGGTAGTTGGCAGCCAGCGGAGCGCCCATTCCATTCCATATATTCCAGAGAGGCAATTCACCCGCCTGAAGGCTTCTCAGAGCCTCCCAGTGCCATGGAACGAACTGAATCGAGGTAATACCCCAGAACAACGCTCTACCAGGCATCAAAGCCGGGAGAAAGAGTAAGACCGGTGAGATGTATAAAGGCAGGTAACCCCACCAGGGAAAATTGTGAGTGGATAGTTTGTCTTTATGGAACATTGCTCATCTCCACCCGGTAAACACTGTACTCACGATATTCATAGATTTTAGTTACCGGCAAATTATCTGCCGGCTGCCAGTCTTCAGTTCCAGTCGATTCCGGGGTAGTAACAATATATCTCACCTGGTTTTGTCGCAAGAAATCGCTTTCCCATTGAGTATCTTTTTCCCCGGAGAAGAAATCTTCAACATCGGAAATTGATTGCCTCAAGTTCACACTTTCCGGCCCGTGTCCCGCGATGACCCTTACCGGAACCCAGGCTGGCAGTGAATTAGCGGTCTTGTAATC
>CAYOKC010000193.1:0-5308 GCA_964404415.1 uncultured Leptolinea sp.
ATCGACATACGGGGGGCCCGGCTGCATAACCTCAAAAATATCAGCCTGAGCATCCCCAAGAACAAACTGGTCGTTTTGACCGGCCTTTCCGGATCTGGAAAATCAACGTTAGGGTTTGATATCCTGAACAGGGAAGGGATGCGCCAGTACATGGAATCGCTGGGAATGGTCACCGACGGGTTGACAAAGCCTCAGGGGATGACCATTACCGGCCTTTCCCCGTCTATCAGTGTTGACCAGCACCTGACGAACCACAGCCCGCGTTCCACTGTCGGCACATCAACCGAAGTGTTCACTTACCTGCGGGTGTTGTTCGCGCGCGTAGGGCACCGGCCATGCCCGGCCTGCGGCAAAGACGTTCCGCCGCCCACCTTTGAATTCGCGGAAGATGAATTACCTGACGAAACAAATGAACCCCAGACGGCCAATCCGGAAGATACCTTCCCGTGCCCGCATTGCGGTTTACCCGTACCGGAAATGGGTATGGCTAACTTTTCCTTCAACAAGCCGGCCGGGGCATGCCCGACATGTACAGGCCTTGGGGTTGTCCGGCAGGTGGTCGTCTCACGAATGCTGGATGAAAGCAAAAGCATCGCCGAGAACGGCATCACTTTCTGGGACGAATTCCACATCAACTACTACACAAAGATATTGGAGAACGCCAGCTTGTATTTCGGGTTGGATATGGATATCAGCCAGCCGTTGAACCGGTTGACGGAACCAGCACGCGACCTGATCCTATATGGAACGAACAATCCGAAGTTCTTAAAGCATTTCCCGGGTGTCAAACCGCCCCGCACCAACGCGCAGGGCAATTTTGAGGGGATAGTCACCAACATGCTCCGGCGGTATGACGAACACGCCAACAATGAAGCCTACCGCGAAAAACTGGAGCCGTATTTTGCATCACAGGTTTGCCCGGATTGCGGCGGTACACGCCTGCGCCCTGAAAGCCGCGCGGTGACAGTTGCCAGCCGGACGATCATAGACATCTCCGCGCTACCGTTGAACGAACTGGATGCCTGGCTGAAGTCACTCCCGGCAGGTTTTTCCGATCAGGAAACGCTGATTGGCGGCCCTATCCTCAACGATCTGGATGACCGCATCCACCGTCTGTTGGAGGTGGGGGTGGGTTACCTGACCCTCGAACGCTCGTCACCCACGCTCTCTGCCGGTGAAGCCCAACGGTTGCGGTTGGCCTCGCTGCTCGGTTCCGGGTTGACCGGCGTACTCTACGTACTGGATGAGCCGACCATCGGTCTGCACCAGCGTGACACCCAGAGCCTGATCCGTGTCTTGCGCCGGCTCAGGGATCTGGGAAATACTGTTCTGGTGATCGAACATGACCTCGAAATGATGCATGCCGCCGATTACCTGATCGATATCGGACCCGGCGCTGGCAAACATGGCGGCGAGGTGATGGCCAGCGGCACACCGGAGGATGTGATGCGCAACCCGGCTTCATTGACCGGGAAATATCTTTCGGGAGAGCGCTCCGTTCCGATACCCGTCAAACGCCGCGCGTATAACGGGCGTGAATTGCTAATCAACAACGCCCGGCAATTTAACCTTCGGAATGTGACTGTCTCAGTTCCCCTCCGTATGCTGGTGGCGGTGACCGGCGTTTCAGGGTCTGGCAAATCCTCACTGATCTTTGATGTTTTGGACAAAGCGCTGCGTCAGCGGTTGAACGGGGCAAACGAACAGCCCGGCAAGCATGACCGTATCGACGGCATGGACCAGGTGGATAAGGTCATCACCATTGACCAGGAACACATCGGGCGTATTCCCCGTTCCAACGCCGCCACGTATTCAGACGCGTTCACGGCAATCCGCGAAGCTTTCGCGGCGACAGACGATGCCAAAAAGCGCAGGTTCTCACCCCGGCATTTCTCTTTCAACGTGCCCGGCGGGCGCTGCGAACGCTGCGAGGGATCAGGTACCCTGACGGTAAAAATGCACTTCATGCCGGATGTGGAAGTCCGCTGCCCGGCGTGCCATGGAAGGCGGTTCACCCGTGAAACCCTGGCGGTAAAGTTCAACGGGTATGATATCTCGCAGGTACTGGATATGACCGTGGAAGAGGCTTTGCAGGTGTTCAGAAATGTTCCCGCGGCGGCTTCGCGCCTGCAGGTGATGTCTGATGTGGGGTTGGGGTATCTGCAGCTCGGACAGCCTGCCACCACGCTTTCCGGCGGAGAAGCGCAGCGCGTCAAACTGGCGAAAGAGCTGGGAAGAAAATCAACAGGGCGAACGCTTTATTTGCTGGACGAACCGACCACCGGCTTACACCCGGATGATACCGGCCGGCTGATGGTTGTTCTGCAACGGCTGGTTGAGGCCGGCAACTCCGTCATCGTGGTGGAACACAACCTGGACCTGGTGCGGGCGGCTGACTGGGTGATCGATATGGGTCCCGAAGGCGGCGACGCCGGCGGCCGGGTGATCGCCGAAGGCACCCCCGAGCAAGTGGCGCAGGTGAAAGAATCATACACCGGCCAGTATCTGGCAAAGATGCTGAAATGAACCAAGTAAACCTCCCCTGGATGTATATCAAACCGGGGGAGGTTCTTCTTAACAATCTTGATTTGGAATATCGATATGAAGAGTCAAATTACCCCACACCCAGCCTCTCCCCGAAAATGCAGGGTGTTGTTGACCGCATTCTTATTGACATTTCTATAAAACGGTTTAATGGGGGCAATAAGGGTGCGGTCAACGCACCACAGCCTGCCGGGTGACGGGCGCGTCCAATTGATGCGTACCCGGCAGACGTCACCCTCATCCCGGTCTTCCCCCGATAGGGGGGAAGGTGACTCCATCACGCAAAGATGGAGGAAGGCTAGGATAGGGGCAAAACCCTCCCTTTGCGCACCAGGGTTGTAAACTGGTATAGAAACCAACATCAAGGAGTAGAAATGAACGAACTTCACATTCAAGCCCAAAACCTGAGCAAGACGTACCGCGTTCCGGTACGGCGCGAAGGATTGGGCGCGTCGATTCGCAGCCTGGTGCGCCCCACGTATGACGATATCCCGGCGGTAAAGGATATCTCGTTCACGGTGTCTGCCGGGGAGATGGTCGGGTTTATCGGCCCGAACGGCGCAGGGAAAACCACCACACTGAAGATGCTCTCAGGGCTGGTACACCCCACCTCAGGTGACATTACTGTGCTCGGGCACAAACCCTGGAAGCGCGAAGCGGATTACCTGCGCCGAATATCCATCGTGATGGGGAACAAGAGCCAGATGTTGTGGGACATCCCGCCCATGGATTCTTTTCGCGTAGTGAGCGAGATCTACAATGTTCCTGCCGTGGATTATAAAAACACGTTGAATGAGATCATCGACCTGCTCGATATGAAGGAACTGCTCACCAAACCGGTGCGCAACCTGTCGCTGGGCGAACGCATGAAATGCGAGCTGACGGCCAGCCTGCTGTACCGCCCGGCTGTCCTGTTCCTGGATGAACCCACGCTGGGGCTGGATGTTTCCATGCAGCTTCGCCTGCGGCGTTTTCTGGCGGATTACAACAAACGCAGCGGTGTGACGGTTATTCTGACCAGCCACTACATGGCGGATGTCACCGCGCTGTGCGAGCGGGTGATCCTGATCCACAACGGCAGCCTGATGTTCGACGGCGCCCTATCCGCCCTGGCGCACGATCTCTCACCGTACAAATTGCTGCGGCTCACCCTGTTGGAAGACATCCCGGTCGAATCTCTCAAATTGCCAGCCGGAGCGGAAGTGACAGAGTCTGAGGAGCAGGGTGAGGGATTATCGATCCGGGTGCCGCGGGCTGAAGCGCCGGCCATCACCGCGCAATTACTGCAATCCTTGCCGGTGGCTGACCTCACCGTAGAAGACCCGCCCATCGAAGCCGTGATCGACCGCGTATACTCCAGAGGTATCCAATGAACTCTCGCGGCGGACTGGCGTTGATCCGCGGGTTGTGGCTTTCGTGGATGCAATACCGCAGTTTCTTCTTTGTGCTTGCTTTTGGTTGGATGATCCCGCCGCTGATCTACCTGCTGGTGTGGTCAACGGCCGCCGGTGACGGCAGCCTGGGCGGGTATACGCGTGGCGGATTTGTGGCGTACTACCTGGTGCTCATCCTGGTCAACCAGATCACCTATGCCCAGGTCAACTGGACAGTGGGGGATTTGATCCGCTACGGTCAGATCAACAACATCCTTTTACGCCCGATCGCCCCGGTATATGACGCGCTCGCTTCCGAGGTCGCGGGAAAGTTTGTATACCTGGTGTTTGACCTGCCCATTCTGACCGTGCTGGCATTCATCATGAAACCCGAGTTGACCGTCACCGCGGAGAGTGGAGTGCTGTTCCTGCTGTCTTTGCTGATGGCCTGGGCGCTGCGCTTCCTCTGGGGGTACTGGATCGCTCTGCTGGCGTTCTGGTCCGCGAGGGCGGACGCGCTGCTGACCCTGCAGGATTCGCTGATCTTCCTGCTGGCGGGCCAGGTGGCGCCCATCGCGCTACTTCCAGGCTGGCTGCAATCCGCGGCGGTGGTGCTGCCCTTCCGCTACATGGTCGCCTTCCCGGTGGAAGTCCTGACCGGCAACCTGTCCGGTGCTGATCTGGCTTTCGGTTTTTCCATTCAACTGGTCTGGCTGGCGGCCGCGGCAGTCTTATCGCTGGTCATCTGGCGACGTGGAATCACCCGCTATGCCGGATTTGGAGGTTGATATGCGTTTGTTGAAATTAATCCCGCGGTTCATCCAGGTGTCATTTCTGGAGGAAGCCGCCTACCGCTCGAACTTCTTTATCAGCATTTTCTCCTCCATCCTGAACCTGGTTACAGGCGTTCTCGGTATTGCCATTCTGTACGGGCAGATCCAAACCATAAATGGGTGGGGGGTGTTTGAGACGATGGCATTATTAGGCGTTTATCTGATCGTTTCAGCTTTGCGCGGCTTATTCATCGGCCCCGGTTTGGAAGCGCTGGCCGGGATGGACGGGGAGATCTGGGCCGGTAAGTTTGACTTTGTACTGCTGCGTCCGTTAAACACACAGGTGTTCGTCAGCCTGCGCAAATGGCGTTTGTTTTCACTGTTTGACCTCTTCCTCGGGGGCGGGGTGCTCGTCACGGCGGCGATTAATCTGGGTTCTGCGGTGACGGGTGTCAACCTGGCGTTGTTCCTGTTGACCTTGATCTCCGGGTTAACAATCCTGTACGCCATCCTGTTGATCTTTTCCGCGCTGGTCTTCTGGAGCCCGGGAGTATTGTTTACCTGGATTTTTGACGGCCTGTTCCAGATGTCACGTTACCCGATGGGCATGTACCCCGG
>CAYOKC010000194.1:0-5227 GCA_964404415.1 uncultured Leptolinea sp.
TACTTACCCCCAGGATTTCAAAGGTTCCACATGAATTTCATACCGGTAAACTGTGTCAGATTGGATGATCCTTTATGGTCACAAAAATTTGGCCTTATTAATAATGTCGTTCTTCCCCATATGTGGGAAATACTTAATGATCGTGTTGAAAACGCGGAAAAGAGCCACTGTATCGAAAACTTTAAGGTCGCGGCAGGCTTTTCAAATGGATTGCATTATGGTCCGGTTTTTATCGATACCGACCTGTACAAATGGATCGAAGCTGTTTCCTATTGCCTTTCCATGGACAAAGACCCGGATCTGGCGGCGCTGTGCGAGCAGGCTGTTGACTTGATCGGCCGCGCGCAGCAACCCGATGGGTATATAAACACATACTACTCTTCGGTTGATCCAGATCGCCGTTGGACAAACCTGATGGAAGGCCACGAGCTGTATTGTGCCGGACACTTGTTTGAAGCGGCTGTGGCTCATTTTGACGCTACAGGAAAAAGAACGCTGTTAGATACTGCCTGCCGCTTCGCCGACCTGATCGACCTGACATTCGGACCGGGAAAGATGCGTGGTTATCCCGGACATCCGGAAGTTGAGTTGGCTTTGGTCCGCCTCTACGGCGCGACCCGAAATGAACGATACCTGAAACTGGCTGCGTACTTCATCAATGAACGCGGTACAGGCGATTACATCTTCGGTGAAGAATGCGCCAGGGAAGGGCATACATACATCTTCCCTGAGATGGCTGAGTTTGGCGCGGATTATTTCCTGGCGCATAAACCGGTTCGCCAGCAGATGACTGCCACCGGGCATGCCGTCAGAGCGATGTATCTGTACAGCGCGATGGCAGATCTGGCCCGCCTCTCAGGTGAACCTGAGCTGACAGAAGCCTGTGAGCGGTTATATAACGATGTCGTTACCCGGCAGATGTATGTCACCGGCGGTATCGGGGCGGCTCGAACCGGTGAACGTTTCACCAGTGATTTTGATCTGCCATCCCATTCGAATTATTCTGAGACCTGCGCGTCGATTGGATTGATGCTACTGTCGTCACGCATGTGGCTTTTGAATAAAAAATCATCCTGTTATGACATCTGGGAGAAAGCGTTATACAACACAGTCCTTTCCGGTATCGGGAATGATGGCAAGCATTTTTTCTATGTCAATCCGCTTGAGGTCAATCCGAACACCATCGCAAATAACCCGATGTTGTCACATGTGAAAACACAGAGGCAAAAGTGGTTTGGCGTGGCCTGTTGCCCACCCAACCTGGCCAGAACACTGGCATCTCTTCGCGGTTGGATTTACGCGATGGACGGTGATCGATTGTATATCCTGTCCCACATCGGTTCCTCATTTGAAAAAGGAGGTTTATATGTAAAACTATCGCGCAATTGTGATGACTATACACTGACCATTGATGGCGGCCCTATCGAAATTTTTCTACGGCTTCCTGAAAATTCTTTGCTCGCCGGCAATCAATTCGAGAAACCCGAAGACGGATATTTTTCCATCCATCATCCCGGTGGAAGAAAGCAATACACCTATTCCCTTCAACCTTTGATTCGGGTGCTTCGAGCTCACCCTTCTGTTTCAGCCCTTTCTGGCAAAGTATGTGTGCAAAGAGGGCCTGGCATTTATTGCGCGGAAGGAACGGACAATGTCGGACCGCTTAGCGCTTTACGGTTACTGGCAAGCGTTGAATTTTCTGAAGAAGATGTGGACTGGCTTGAGGGTGAAATGCCGGTTCTTACCGCCCCTGGGTGTAAGGTTGTGGATTCGGGGTGGGAGAACACTCTGTATTCCACCCGGCAACGTGTGTACGCGTCACAAAAAATTAAGTTGATCCCATACAGCCACTGGGGAAACCGTGGCGAAAACGAAATGTGCGTATGGTTGACAGAACGATAGTGGATAACCAAAATTCATTCAAGGAAAGGGATTTTGTTATATGAAGACAAAGCTGTTCTCAATTATTTTAATCGTGGGTTTCATCCTCGGGCTGGCTCCGGCGCTCCCTGTGCAGGCCGCCGCTCCTGCGGCTGATGTAAAACCCACCGAGATCACCATGTGGTCTTTCATCCAGCAGCACCTGGACTTTTTTGTCAGCATGTCTGAAACCTGGAATAAAGAACATCCTGAGAAACCCGTAAAGATCGTCCCTGTTTTCTATGATTGGGCTTCTCTGCACGATAAATTGTATGCTGCCCAGCTTGCCGGTGAAGGCGTTCCGGATATCGCCGATGTCGAAATGGGCAAATGGCCGATGTTCATGAACGGCGAAATCCAATTCCTGGACCTGAATCCTTACATTACTCCGTATTCCAAGGATTTGATCACCCCGATCCTGGATATGGTAAGCAAAGATGGAAAATTGTATGCCGCCCCCAGCCATGTGGGCGCCACCGTCATGTATTACAACACCGAATTGCTGGGAAAAGCCGGAATTGATTACAAAACCATCAAAACCTGGGCTGATTTCGAAAAGGCTTTGAAGACCTACAAAGAAAAAACCGGCAACTATATGACGTACTGCGAAACGTACGGCGCGTATCAATTCACCGTCTTCATGTCTGAAAAAGGCGCCACTTTGATCGATGAGAAGGGCATGCCTACTCTCAATACTCCCGCCGCTGTCGAATCTGCCTCCCTTGTTCGCAAGTGGGTTGACGAAGACATCATCGGTTTCATCCCCACCGGCAATGCGGATACCCCAGAAGGTAAAGCCGCCGTCGCCAATGGTGATGTCGCCGCCCTTGGTTATCCCCTGTGGTACATGAGCCGCTTTACCGATGAAATGCCCGATCTGGCCGGAAAGATCGCCATTGCCCCATTGCCTGTGTTTGACGAGAAATCCTACAAGTCCGTAGGCCTTGGCGGCACCGGAACCACCGTCTATAAAAAGAGCGCCAACGCTGAACTGGCCGCTGAATTTGTGGTGTGGGCGAAACTGAGCCCCGAAGGCAGCGCCGGTCTCTGGAAAGTCCTCGGATTTGACCCGGTAAATAAACAGGTAGCCCAGGATAAATCCATCACCACCGACCCCAATAACAAATTCCTGAAGTATTTCGTCTCCAATCCGTTTGACGTTCTGGCTTCGGTTTCTGATAAGATGTTCACACAGAAAACCATGCAGAATTCCGGAACGATCAACGACTACTTGAGCGCCACCACCTGGAATAAGATCTTCGTTGAAAAAGTGGATCCCAAAACAGAGCTTGACGCTACTCAGAAAGAAATGTTGTCTCAGGCAAAACCGTAATTCTGAATACGCAATTTGAAATAAAGCCTCCGGGGGGAAAACTTCCGGAGGCTTTATTCCTGAAATACACGATCCTATAGTTTTCAACAGTACAAGAAATGAGATGAGAGGATAGCCCGACATGCGCCTAAAGCTAAACTCAAAAAAAGTTGCCCCGTATATCTTTGTGTTGCCTTTTATGGTTCTGTTCGGGATATTCTTTGTTTATGCCATTGGCAGCACCATTGTGATGAGTTTTCAGAATGTCAACATAGGTGACATTCAATCTGCAGGTTTAGAGAATTATAGAAAATTATTCAACAGTTCAACGTTCCCCATTGCCATCCGCAACACCCTCATTTATACGGCGTTGACGTTACTTATGCTTATCCCATTTCCACTCGTTTTTTCTGTTATGTTGAACAGTAAATCCATGCGTGGAAGTGATTTTTTCCGGGCAATCCTGTTTCTCCCTCTTTTATGCAGTGTGGTGGTGGCGGGTATTACCTTCCGGTTCCTGTTTAACGAAACAAACGCGGCATTGGTCAATAGTTTCATTATAAATTTCCTGGGCGGAGAGAAGATCCGCTGGGTCAGTTTGCAGTGGCCCGCGATGATCGTGATGGTCACTCTCGCTTGCTGGCGATGGACCGGGATCAATATTGTGTATTTCCTTTCCGGACTGAATAGTATTCCCGTCGAACTTTACGAAGCCTGTGAAATTGACGGTGCGAACACCTGGCAGAAATTTCACCGTTCCGCTGCTGAAACCGACGATCATCTACGTACTAACGATCAGTATTTACGGAGGACTGGCGATGTTCGCTGAAAGCCAGATGATCTGGGCAGGGAAGTCTTCTCCCAACAATATCGGGCTAACCATCGTGGGTTTCATTTATCAAAATGGCATCAGTCAGGGGAATCTGGGGTTGGCATCCGCAACTGGTTTGATCTTGCTTGCCGTGGTGTTGATCATTAACATGGTTCAATTGAATCTATCCGGCGCGTTGGGAAAGGAGAATGGTTGAAATGGCATCCCTGAAAACCTCGTCACAAAAACCGTTTAAAATCCATATCAATACACTCTTACTGGTGGCCTTTTTTACCGTGTTTTGCGTAGTTGTTCTCCTTCCGTTTATAGCGATCGTGCTGACGTCTTTCAAAGATAGCGGGCAGGTCATCCGAAATGGTTTTAATCTGTCCATCGATCAGTCCAGCTTCACGCTTGAAAACTACCAGTATCTGTTTACCGGTGACCATCAATATTTCCGCTGGTTTACCAACAGCTTGATCCTGACGGTCGTTCAAACCGTTCTTACTTTATTCGTCAGCTCCTGGGTGGCCTATGGGTTCGCCTTCTATGATTTCAAGGGGAAGAATTTCCTCTTTGTCTGTGTGTTGATCGTTATGATGATCCCGTTTGAGATCTTGATGCTGCCCATGTACCGGGAAATCGTGGCAATGAAGCTGGTCAATAACTATCTGGGGATTATCCTGCCGTATCTGGCGCATCCGATTGCTATTTTCTTTTTCCGGCAATACTTACAGAGTATTCCAAACGAAATCATTGACGCTGGCCGCATTGACGGCTGCAGCGAATATGGCATATTTTTACAGTTGATCATGCCTCTCATGAAGCCGGCTTTCGCGGCGATGGCTATATTTATAGGAATGACATCCTGGAATAATTACCTGTGGCCTCTGCTGGTGCTAAGTGATAGTAAAATGTTCACATTGCCGATTGGTTTGACCAGCCTGATGAGCCCATATGGAAATAATTACACATTGTTGATATCCGGCGCGGTCATGTCAGTCATTCCGATCATCGTGCTGTTCTTTAGCGCGCAAAAATTCTTTATTGAAGGCATGTCCACCGGAAGTGTCAAAGGATAAAACTATGAATACTACGTCCGACCCATTGAACAACACACAACCCGTGAAAGCCGAGTTGATCCTGGATAAAGATTATGTCATCTCCCGGATCGATGACAGATT
>CAYOKC010000195.1:0-5179 GCA_964404415.1 uncultured Leptolinea sp.
AAAAACCATGCAAAAACTGATCGAACTGATGTCATCCCGCAAGTTCTGGGCAGCCCTGGTGGGGCTGTCGGTGATCATCCTTAAAGCCTACCGGCCGGATTTCCCGATCAGCGAAGAGGAGATCACCAACCTGGTGGCGGTTTTGGCCGCCTATATCCTGGGGACGGCCATCTCCAACGCAGCCGATGGGATGAAGATGCTGAAACCGTAACCGGCTTTACAGGATGAAATCACACCGCTTTGTATGGATGTGATTCTTCCTGGCAGGCGTAGGGGCGGGTTAATAACCCGCCCCTACCGGTCGCGATGGATATGTGTCCAAAACGATTGTTTTTTCAACACAAAAGAAAGGAGTACATCATGGACGATCAAAACCGGATCCTCGCGGGTTTGATCCTCAATTGCAAACCCGAAGACCTGAAGGGCACCGCGCTTAAGGCTGACGGCAGCCTGGCGGTTGTGGCCCCCAACGGGATGAAATTCGTCTTCTCGCCGGTGGAACTGGATAACGCCCGCGATTCGTTCTGCCTGCCGGCTACTCCGATGGCTGAGCCAGTTGAAGCCAGCAGGTATGCGCAGATTGTCACTTCGACAAGCTCAGTGACCGGATCCGGCTCAATGACCGGAAACCCGATGGCTGAGCCTGTCGAAGCCATCGAACGCGGCTTGCCTGACCCGCCCATTCCACCCAACCCGCGCACTTCGATACCTGCACGGCAAAAACCGCCATGCGGCACTGGCGCAAGCTCAGCCAACGGACACACACCAACCACCCGCCATAGAAAAGAGGCGCGCCAATGATCACCGGAATGGATGTTTCCGCCTGGCAGGGTAATGTCAACTGGCAAAAAGCCGCCAAAAACGGCGTGCGCTACGCCTTCATCAAGGTCAGCCAGCGGCTGTATGCTGACAAGCTCTTCTTCCAGAACTGGCCGGCGGCCAGAGCGGCCGGCATGCTGCGCGGCGGTTATCACTACCTGGTCTGGGACCGCGACCCGCTGGAACAGGCGGAAGCCTTCTGCGCTTTGCTGAAAAATGATCCTGGCGAACTGCCCCCGGTGGCCGATTTTGAAGAACGCGCCGGCATCCCCGGTGATGCGCTTATGCGGCTGGGACGTTTCCTCAACGCGGTGGAATACCAGTTGGGCGTCAAACCGGCCATCTACACCAGCCCGAACTTCTGGAAGACTTATGGTTCGCCGGAAGCCGTGTGGGGGAACTACCCCCTGTGGATCGCCAACTACGAAGTCAACGAACCGCACCTGCCCGCGCCGTGGAAGAGCTACGCCTTCTGGCAGCACACCAACGCTGCCGACGGCGCCTACTACGGCTGTGACTCGCGAGGCGTGGACATGAACCTGTGCAGCGAAGAAGTCTTCGCGTGTTACGCTGCCGGAAAGACCAAACCGGCGCCAGAAGTCAGCGCGCAGGAAAAGATCGAGCGTCTCTGGAGGGCGCACCCCGCATTATGGCCCTTACCCTGACTGAAATGTACACCCGTGTTTCACAAATGTTGATGGATACCGGCGAGGAGATCTGGCCGCATGCCATCCTCGATGAAGCCATCCGTCAGGCGCTGGCGGACTACTCGCTGGCCGCGCCCTGCGAACAATCCACCGTATTGACGTTGCCCGCGCGCGGTGACCTGGACCTGAGCAGCCTGCCCGGCCTGGCCGGGGTGACGGCCGTCCGCTGGCCATACGACCCGGCCAGGCCTGAGGCCTTACAGTCCGCGAATCGCGTCACCGGGTGGCGGTACTGGCGCGATATGGATAAGAACACGCTGGAACTGCGCACCCTGCCAGGAACCAACCCGGCGCAGGGTGACAGCATGTTGGTGCGTTATGTCACCGGTCACAGCGTGGATGGGTTGGACGGCGCGGAAGTCAGCACCATCCCGCTCATCCACATCTCACTGCTGGTGCACGGCTCGGCGGGGTATGCCGCGTTGTTCCGCGCGCTGGATAAAGTGGAAAACCGCAGCTACGGCAGCCGCCGCACCGAACCCTCCCTGCTGCAAAGCTGGGCCAATGGCGTGCTCGAGCGCTATCAGCGCGATCTCGACCGGTTGCGCCGGCAGCATACACCGGCGGAATTGCAGCCAGCCTGGAGGATGGACGCATGGGAATCGTGCTGACGCTTTCAACCCCTGATGACCAGGCAGTTAGCGTGGCTGAATTGGACCTGCAGGAGATCCCTCACCGCTGGGTGTTGGGATCCCGCCGCGCGGGGCCGCACTGCCCGGATTGCCTGGAACTGGATGGCGAAGTGCGCACTCTGGGCGAATGGCAAAGCTCCATCATGCCCGGTTCACCGGAACTGCAATGCGGTTGCGGATGCCGCTGCGGCCTGCGGGCTACCATCAGCCCGCCCACCCGCTTCACCATCTTGATCCCGGCCATCGGGTTCCCGGCCGGCCGGAGCCGCATCTACCTGGATATCCAGCGGCAATTGCGGCAAAACTTCACGTTAATCCCATCGTTAACGGTGCCGTCAGCCGCCATACCGGGGCGCGTGCCGTCCGCCTGCCTTCCCGCAAATGTGGCCGCCGAACGCAGGCCGTGGTGGGATCAGGCCGTCCGGCAGCCGGAAACGGTCACACGGCGGTCCGTTCACGGGGTGGATTGATGGCTGCGCCAGGAGTTGACTGTCACATCGCGTTAAGTCACCCGGATATGGATGGAGGTGCTCCGTTCGGCTTCCTGCTGGATGACAGCAAGGATGCCGGGCCGGCCGTCTCCATCCAGCGCGAAGCCGTCAAACAGGATGACGGCAGTTATGCCGACAACCAGAAGTATTTCTTCACTGTGCTGCTGGGTGACCGGCTGCCCAACCCCGATAATTCCACCCACCGCGAAACGGCCGCCGAAATGTACACCGCCCTGCTGCGCTTCCTGGGTCAACATTCCGGGCTGGCATTGTTGACGCCCGCCGGGTCGTTCAGCGGATTGTTCGCCACGGGGCATTACGCCACCGAGATCCACTATCCCGATGTCACCCTGGTGACCGTGCAGATGGGCAACACCGGCAGCGCCTTCGAGCCGGTGGATGTCACCCGGTTTGTGCAATCGTGCTGGGTGGATGGCGTCACCTATACCGGGCAGATGGCCTGGTCCAATACCTACTGGAGGTAATGTATGAGCGCACCGGTTTATCCGGTATCCAATAATGTGTCCCCCGGCCAGCCGACGGCCAGTTCGCAATACAACAACCTGCGCAGAGACGCGCTGACTCTGGGCGCCGCGCCCGAAGACGCGCGCACGCTGGGGCAATTCTTCACGCGCTACATTTGCGGCGTGCGCATTGAATTTTTGGCCGCCAACCGCCTGCGCGTGCCTTTTCTGACCACCAACCCGCCGACTCTGATGATCAACGGCTACCTGTGCCAGTCTGCCGCCAATGTTGATCTTCCCGCGGGATGTTTCACGGGCGCGGCGGCCACCTGGTACATCTTCGCCCGGCGCAACCCGGGCTCAGCTTCGTTCACTTTGGAAGTCAACACCAGCCCGGTGGAAAGCACCGATACAAGACTGATCGGCCAGTGCTACTGGGACGGAAGCAACGTCAACGCGTCATCGGTTTACACATATTCGCTGCAGGGGCTGGGACTGCCGGATTATGACTCGGGCTGGTTCGCCGTGGCGGAAAGTCAGACCTATACCCGGGCGCACAACCTGGGGCAGGCTCCCCGGCTGGTGACTTTGCAACATGCCACCAACGCCAACCCGGTAGCCAGTGACGAGTTGGTACTTGTGAACACCGTCTCTATCGGGTACGGGGTTTCATGCCTGGGGTGGAACGCCACCAACGTTTTCGCGCAAAGCGGTTCGTACAGCGGGTACGGCACCTGCCTGAACACTCGCCGGTATTCCGGTTCGGGGTACTGGCGGCTGCAGGCCTGGCGGTAGAAAGGATGGAACAATGACAATAGTGATCCGCGACAGCGCGGGATGGATCAAGACATTTATGGAAAGCTCCGCCGGGTATGTGCCGGAACCCGGCGAAACGCTGGAAGAGGTGCCGGTGACGTTCGCCGAATACGCCGGCCGCCTGCGCCTTTTTGTAGACGGACGTTCCGGTGAAACGGTGCGGGTGCCGGCCGGTGAGGGGACGGTCAGCGTGCGGGTGGATTGCCCCGGAGAGGTGTCTGTTTCGTTGATGGTGAATGATGAAGAGCGTGAGATTCCGCTGGAGAATGGCGAGGGCAGGGTTGAGCTGCCGTGTGACGCGGCAGGCAGGTTCGTCATCGCGCCGGCGGACCGGGTGACGTATTGTGCGGCCGGCGGGGCCGTCAGCGTGGTGGAGGTGGTGGGGTAAATTTTTAAAACGCTGTCTATTTTCTAATCAGGATTCTTCCAATATTGTGTAGGGGCGAAGCATCCGGCATTAGACACGTCTCCGAAGAAAAGATATTTTCCGGATGCTTCGCCCCTACTGGACAATAAAGGTTCATTTCTGTAATTATTCACCTTTTTTTCAAACAACGAATTAGATTACATCATTTCCACAATTCGTCTTTTTGCCAGGTCAACGGGTTGTTTTCGATGTATGTGTAGATGCGGTCAAAATCATTCTGATCACGAACCACATGTTCATGAAAATTACGCTGCCATACCGGTGCATCATTATTAAATATCCGGTGAATGTGCCTTGTTGTGTTGGCCTTCAAGTTTTGAACAATCGCGCTGATTGACCGGCGGGTTGTGCCCCGGGGAGTCTCAGAGTTGTTGGGAGCTCTTTCCAATATGTCTAAGTTGATCGATAGCAGAAAATGAACGTGGTTTGGCATCACAACTTTGTGGTTGATTTCAACCGGAAAATGTTCCGGCAGGGCGGAAATTATGGCATCTGCACATTGCCCTGCCAGTGACAAAGTTACACAGTCATTTTCAACAGACCCAAAAACACAACGCCGTTGATACGAGACGATGGTTACGAAATATGCACCAGATTGGGAATAGTTAAAATTCTGTAACCGTATTGAGCGGCGGTGATCAACGGCAGGGTTGTAGGTCATATAAGAATTGTACTTATCGCGAATGTACCTAGTCAATGGTGTCGGAAATGGTTCTTTCGCGACCGGTAGGGGCGAAGCATCCGGAAATTATCATTGCTCCGGAGACTCACCTTATGCCGGATGCTTCGCCCCTACGCGATTATGACGCCTCACCTTCTACGA
>CAYOKC010000196.1:0-5093 GCA_964404415.1 uncultured Leptolinea sp.
CTCGGCGGGTACGACCTGAGCGAAGCCTATCCGTCTTTGAAGAATTGCATGCTGGTAGCTGTAACGGAAATGAATTCCAAAGATGATATCGATATGTTTGTTGATGTCTTGAAGGAGCCGGCCCATGACTGAGAAAACGCTGTATGAATTGTCGTCCCCCGGCCGGATTGGAGTTCAATTTCCTGATGTGGATGTTCCTCTCTCTGATCTTCCCAAAGGCTTCCTGAGAGATGACCTTCCCTTACCCGAACTGGCAGAAATTGACGTTATACGTCACTACACGCATTTATCTCACCTGAACTACTGCCTGGATGAAGGTTTTTATCCGCTGGGTTCCTGCACCATGAAGTACAACCCGAGGATTAATGAAGCGATGGCACGTCTTCCGGGGTTTGCCGGGGCGCATCCGCTTCAACCGGTGGAATCCATTCAGGGCAGTCTGGTTGTTATGTACAACCTGCAGGAAATGCTGAAAGAGATATCAGGGTTTGACGGAATAACACTTCAGCCCGCGGCAGGCGCCCAGGGTGAATTTGTCGGCGTGATGCTCATCAGGGCCTACCATCTTTCACGCGGTGATGTAAAACGCAAGAAAATGTTGATCCCGGATTCCGCGCACGGAACCAACCCGGCGAGCTCTGCCATGATCGGTTACGAAGTGGCCGGCATCCCTACTGACGCGCGCGGGAATGTTGACCTTGACGCGCTGCGAGCCGCCTGTGACGATACCGTTGCCGGCATCATGATCACCAATCCCAATACGCTTGGTCTCTTTGATGAAAAAATCGTAGAAGTCATTAGTATCGTGCATGAAGCCGGTGGATTGGTGTATGGCGATGGCGCTAACATGAATGCTCTGCTGGGCATCGTGCGTCCCGGTGACCTGGGGATCGACGTCATGCATTTCAACCTGCATAAGACCTTCTCCACCCCGCATGGAGGTGGAGGCCCCGGTTCTGGTCCCGTTGGAGTGAACAATAAATTGATCGACTTCCTCCCCGGCCCGATCGTCGACATCATTGAAGAAGGTGATGACGAAATGCCGCCGCTGTATGGCTTTGTTCAGCCTGAAAAATCCATTGGCCGTGTTAAAGCTTTCCACGGTCACTTTGGCATGCACATTCGGGCGTTCACCTACATTTCCATGAATGGCGCGGAGGGTTTGCGTACTGTGGCTGAAATGGCCGTTCTGAACGCAAATTATCTATTGTCCAAACTCAAGGGAACCTACAAGTTACCATACGACCGGATTTGCATGCATGAATTCGTCCTCGAAGGTAATTTCTCTGATGTTCCCAATGTGCACGCGCTGGATATTGCCAAACGGTTGATGGATTACAATTTCCATCCGCCAACAAACTATTTCCCGTTGATCGTTCACGAAGCCCTCATGATTGAGCCAACCGAAACTGAAAGCAAACAAAATATCGACGCGTTTGCCGATGCCATGTTGACCATAGCCCGTGAAGCGCACGAATCACCGGAACTGTTGCAAACCGCGCCCCATACCACCCCCATCCGGAGGTTGGATGAGGTAAAAGCGGCGAAAGATCTTGTACTATGCTGCTGGCTGCCTGAAAAAGCGGAGTAGAATCACAGGGAGGCTGATACAGCCTCCCTGAATTTTCTCACAGGAGTGCATCATGGAACTCGAAGGAAAACATATCCTCTTTCTTGTTGGACCCGGATTCGAAGACCTCGAATTCTGGGTGCCGCTGATGCGTTTACAGGAAGCCGGAGCCGATGTGGTAGTGGCCGGTATTGCCAGTGGTGAGACGTATCACGGCAAAACAGGCTTATCCGCCACAGCGGATTTGGGATTTGAAGATGTTGATTCATCCGAATTTGACGGGCTGGTCATTCCCGGTGGATGGGCGCCTGACAGGATCAGGCGGTACGATTCGGTCAAACGCTTTGTGGCTGATTTTTACCACGAAGGTAAACCAATCGGGATCATCTGCCATGGCGGATTGGTTGCCATTAGCGCCGGAATCGTAAGTGGACTGGAATGCACCGGCAGTGAGGGTATTCGTGACGACCTAGAAAATGCTGGCGCGAAATGGAAAAACCTGCCGGTTGTACGAAGCAGAAATATCGTCTGGGGTCGCGTTGTCGCGGATATTCCGGATTTTTGCCGTGAACTTGTCACATTATTCTGTGATCCTCAAAAATCTACAAAAAAGAAATGAAATATGTCGGTTATCGAAGCGAAAGACTTTTCTAAACAACAAAGGTTTCCCGGTCAAACGGGAAATCCTTTTGATATCCTGATCCATCGTGCAGTAGAACTGGAGAAAATTCCAGGGATACTCTTTGTCCTGCTATTAGTAGCTGCCGCGCTGCTCGGGTACCACGTCAACGGCTTGACCTGCCTGTATATCCTCCCTTTTATTGTCTTTGATTGGATATCCATCGCTTTACTGCCCCGCTCGCGCCGTTCTTTTGGCCCCAAAAAGCCCCAGGTGCTATTGTTGGCTCTTTTCCGTATGATCCCTGTGGTCTTCTTCGGACCGGTCATATGGATACCTCTTGAGTTTTTGGGATGTGTCTTACAGGTTTACGCGTTCTGGATTGAACCCTACGCGATCAAGACTAACAGGCAAACGCTGGAAACCACCAAACTGCCTACCGGAATACGATTTCGGATCCTTCACCTGGGTGACCTGCACCTGGAGCGCCGCTCCATTCGTGAAGACCGCTTGAATGCCATGATCAAAGAGATGGCTCCTGATGTCATTCTCTTTTCCGGAGATTACCTGAGCCTTTCATCAATTCGCGACCAACAATCATGGTCTGAGTTGAAACAGGTTCTCCAGGAATGGGTTGCCCTGGCTGGTACTTTTGGTGTCACCGGCAGCCCGGCTGTGGACCTGCCTGAAAACTTTCCATATATATTGGAAGGCACACCAGTACAACTTCTGGCAGATAAGGCTGTGTCTGTAAGCAAAGATGGGGCTGTATTGAACATTCTCGGCTTGGAGTGCACTCACATGCCTCACGCTGACCACCCCCGTCTGGAAAAAATGTTGGAGGAATGCCCGCCCGGCTTTAGAATTTTATTGCACCATTCGCCCGATCTCGCGCCGCATATTCAGGATATGGATATTGATCTTCAGCTCGCCGGTCACACGCATGGCGGACAGGTTTGTATTCCCTTCTTTGGCCCGATTTTCACCGGTACACTGTACGGTCTGACATTCAAATCCGGCCGGTACCAGTTAAAAAATCTTACGTTGTTTATCACCCGGGGACTGGGATTGGAAGGATTATCCGCCCCCCGGGTGCGATTCTTATGCCCACCGGAAGTAGTATTGTGGGACATTACTGGAAAAGGTTAAACCATGAATAACAATTCTATTTTTCCCGAACCTAATATTCTTCTTAAATCATCTGGTGATCTATCAAAATTCAAGGCATCTCTGGAATTCAGGTTTTCTGACGAACTGGATATGTCGGTTTCAAGCTCCAAGAAGATCGGGGCGGTTTCCGTCATTTCTGACAAATCAGGAAGCTCATTGTTTGTTCTATCTTTGGGTGACAGGAAAAAGGCCGTTTCAGATACCTTCCGGAAAGCTGGCACCGCGTTTTCCCGCTGGAGCATGTCTCACTCTGGTAAGGAGTACGGTCTAAACCTTGATCAAGCCTCCATCCTTTCTGTCGAATCCGCGGCTAATGCCGTTCTGGAAGGTCTTTGCCTGGGCGGCTTTGATTTCGCCCGGTACAAAACGAAGGATGTAGAAGAGAAAAAGAACATTACCATCCATGTTCAGTCGAACAAGCTGAATGACCTTCAAGCCGCGTTAGATAACGTGATGGTCATCGGCAGTTCCGTTGACCTCGCCCGCGATTGGATCCATGAGCCGGCCAACGTCATCAACCCTCAATCTCTGGAAGACAGAGTAAGGACTGCCGCGAAAGAATACGGCCTTTCGGTCAAAGTCATCCAGTATGACGAACTGGTGACCATGGGCGCCGGTGGTTTAACAGCCGTTGGAAAAGGCAGTAAGGATAAACCCCGGCTACTGTTGATCGAATACAAAGGCGCCGGTTCTCAAACCCCGATCGCCCTTGTTGGTAAAGCAATCACATTTGATACCGGCGGCTACAGCCTGAAACCATCCGACTTTATTCAGGGCATGAAATATGACAAAGCCGGGGGTGTCTCCGTTCTGGCTACGATCATCGCAGCTGCCCGCCTGAAATTGAAAACCAACATAGTGACAGTCATTCCCGCCGCCGAAAACATGATCTCCAGCGAGGCGTACCGCCCGGATGATATTCTGAAAATGCTATCCGGATTGACTGTTGAAATTGTCTCCACCGACGCCGAAGGACGCCTCATTCTGGCGGACGCCCTCACTTATACACAGAATACATACAAACCCCGCGCGATTATCGACATCGCCACCCTTACTGGCGGCGTGAAAATCGCTCTCGGAACTCTGCGTGCTGGTCTATTGTCAAACTCAGATGATCTGGCCGCCACGATGCAAAAAGCCGGTGACATCACAGGTGAATTGCTCTGGAGGCTCCCGATGGACGAGGGATATTTTGACCTGATCAAGAGCGATGACGCGGATATGAAGAATTCCGGTGCCCGCGAAGCATCGACCATTGTTGGCGCCATCTTCCTCAAACAATTTATATCGGATGATGTCCCCTGGGCGCATCTCGATATCGCCGCCACCGGTGAAGCTGATTCCGAGAAACCGTGGTGTGGAAAAGGACCCAACGGTTTCGGCGTACGGCTTATGTTGGAAGCCATCCGTCAATTGTCATAAAAAAAACGAGGCTGTCCAATTGGACAGCCTCGTTTTTCTATTTATCCGAGTTTTGCTTTTACCAGTGCCGGTACCTGGTCCAACGCCTTTTGCAACCCGGCTGGATTCTTGCCGCCTGCCTGCGCCAGATTGGGCCGTCCACCGCCGCTGCCGTCGATATCTTTACTGATCGTCCGGACGATTTCACCGGCATTCACGCCCTTTTTGATCAAGTCATCTGTGACCGAAGCAATGATCACCGGTTTACCATCCAGAACACTTCCCAAAACGACTACGCCGCTTGTGTGTTTCTGCCGGAATTGGTCCGTCATA
>CAYOKC010000197.1:0-5092 GCA_964404415.1 uncultured Leptolinea sp.
TTTCATGGCGCGTATTATCTAAAATTATATTCAGTTTTGATTATCGGTCGTCACTTAGAGCCTGGTTGGTTTATCAGGTACAGGTGTTCAGCATAGTGTTTGTACGTATCTTCGGCGATAAATTCTTCCAGGGTCATCCCGTACATAAAGGGTCGGGGCAGGTCACCCGGATCCAACATCTGTAACCAGTCTGTTAATTCGCAAAAGGTGGAATGAAATTCATCCAGCGCCTGCCGCGGAGGCATCAAACCGGCTTTCTTCAATGTTTCCGCGTTGACCGCGTCCACACCCGCCTGCCCCTGTAATTCCGTCAACGGCTCGCCGCGCTTCCAGCGTCCGAATTCATCCATCAGCGTTCGTTCCCATGCGGAAAGATGGACCAGCGTCTCTTTGACCGTCCACTCACCCGGCTTTATGGATTTATCCATCTGATCCAGAGAAAGCCCGGCCAGCTCGGCATCCAGCTTCGCGTGTTCTGCCAAAATTTTTGGTATCAAATCAGTTTTTGTCATCTTTTTTCCCCCTTGTTTACTCACGGTTTTATGGACGAATAAAAATCCCGTATGCCCTGGATCAATCTTTGCCTGTCCGCCCGTTGACGGATGATTTCGGCATTTTTTTCCCGGGCCTGTTCATGGAGGGATGGATCATTTAATCCTGACATAATGGCAGAAGCCGCGCCTTCCACGTCACCCGGGTTGACCAGGCGGCCGTTCTCGCCGTCCGTTATCCATTCCCGGGTTGACTCAATGTCACCCACCACCGGGAAGCACCCCAGCGCCATGGCTTCGAGCAGCGAGTTGGGCGTTCCGTCATGCTGGCTGATGGAAACGGTGACGGACGCGCGCTTGAACAACCGCCACAAATCCTCTTGAGGCATAAATGGAAGCAGCCGGACAGACCGCTCGATCCCCAACCGCTCCAGCCATTGCACCGCTTCCGGCTGGCCGGCCATTCCGGCACACAGGAAGAGTGTTTCGGGCTTCTCACGAAGCACAAGGGAAGCCGCCTGAAAGAAGGTGTCGTTACGCACGCTGCCCGGACGGAACCCGCGGGGGTTGATGACCACAGGAACATTCGCCGGGATGTCCACCGGTAGTGGATGGTTGCCGGCAATCGCTTCGTCCACAGCTTTCAGGTCAATCCCTCCACCGCCGGGAACACACAAATCTGGTGCATCGGGTTTCAAACCCCATTCCCGCGCCAACCGCAGGTCGCGATGGGCATCGGCCAGCAGCCCGTCAGCCCGGCGCAGCGTCAACCGGGTTTCACGTGCCATTAGCGGTGAACCTTTGGC
The DNA here is from genome assembly GCA_964404415.1 of uncultured Leptolinea sp. Lineage (GTDB taxonomy): Bacteria > Chloroflexota > Anaerolineae > Anaerolineales > Anaerolineaceae > Leptolinea. Next base: position 1,298 of record CAYOKC010000197.1, read on the forward strand.
ATGCAAAGTCAGGTCATTGCCCCAGATGGAAACAACAAAAGGTATTCCTGCCGGTGTCACCCGCGCCAGCATCCCTTCAAAGGGAACACGCAGCGCGTGGACGATATCCGGCCTGATGGCTTGAACCTGGTTGAGGAATACCTCGCGCGATCGTTCCAGTGACAGCGGTCCCAGCCAGTAACGGGCCATCATGAACTGGTCACGAAATCGGCTGAGGGTACGGCGGGTATTCGTTTTAACGGTTGCGCCGCCAGCCTGGCTGCCAGCCATGCCGGAAAACGCGGCCGGGATGGTCACCTGTTCTGTTATGCCCTCCACCGGAAGGCAGGTGAATGTGGAAATCAACGCCACCTCAAAACCGGCGTCGCGCAGGGTACGAACCCAACCACGGGTGATCGGGCTGCGCCCGTCGGCCGTCAACAGTATTTTCATGCTTTGCTCCGGTCAAGCGCGTACCGCACAGCGGCTTCAAAAGCGTCTGCCATGCGTTCCATATTGACTTCATCACGCACGATCCTGAATGACTCCTGCCCTTTGATCACCAGATCCATCGGGTTTGTCAACGCCCGGCGCAACGCGTTTTTCAGACTATCCAGGTCACCCGGTTTGACCAGCCAGCCGTTATCCGGCCTGACAAGGTCCATCTGGGTGCCGTCACCTTCGGCGGCAATGGCGGGCAGGGCAAAGCTCAGTGCCTGCTGCAACGCCAACCCGCCGGTGCCGGGCAGCACAAACAGGTCAGAATCTCTGAAACTGGCATCCAGTTCTTCACCGCGCAGATCACCGGTAAATATTACTCGCGGATAAATCTCTCCGGCCAGAGCCTGAAGGGCGGCCTTCTCCGGTCCGTCACCCACTATGATAAGATCGGGTTGAATACCCGGGTCCAGTTCCGCGCATGCCCGCAGCAGCAGGTCGACCCGTTTGCGCGCCTGCAGCCGGCCTACAAAGATGACTTTCGCCGGTCCATCGGCAAATGATACCCGGTGAGCGGGCGCGTCTCCCGACGGGCGGAAGGCGGCCGCGTTGGGGGCCAGAAAGATGCTTTCGGCCGGTAATCCGGTTGAAGCGTATTGAGATTGTCCCGCCCGGCTGTACGTCAGCAGGGCGTCAAATTGCCTGAGAAACGCAAGCCGCAGGTTCGCGCGGATGACACCACCCGGCGGTACCCCCAACCCCCAGCCGACTACAGGGCGTTTGTGCTGGCGCATCCACCGCACAACCTGCGGTGTGGCCAGATAACGCGGGTTTGCTTCCACGATCAGCGCGTCAGGCTGCCAGGATTCTAGCCAATCGATCACACCCACCTGCTGGCAGAGGTACATGCCGCCCTTCAATACGTGGATATTGCGTACGGCATGAAAACCGCATTTCGCCGGCGTTCCCGGTACGATCTGTTCTTCAGGCCTTGGTTCCCCGGCAGCGATCTCAATACCGGCAGAGAATTGGCCGGCGAGGAAGTCAAAGAACGGAACACGGTAATCCGTCAGCACCCGTTGCAATATTCCGAGTTTCACGCCGGCCAGAGCCATTACGGCACCATCACTTTCGAACCATGGGGCGTCTTCTCCACTTCAATACGCGCCGGGAAGGCTTCCTTAAGTTCCTCCATGTGGGTGATCACCAGGATCTTTTCAAAGTTCTCCTGAACAATGTTGATCGTCTCGATGAGGCGTTGGCGGCCGTCGGAATCCTGGCTGCCAAACCCTTCGTCAATCACCAGGGTTTGCAGCCGGGCACCGGCGCGGTGCGCCAGTTCCTGTGACAACGCCAGCCGGATGGCGAAATTCACCCGGAAGGCTTCGCCCCCGGAGAACAGTTCATAGGCGCGTTCACCGGCACCGTCGCTGATCAGAATATCCAGTGTTTCCTGTTTATCTTCACGTTTCTTATCTTTGTATTCTTTCTGGGTGACCAGTTGGACAGACATCGAACCGTCACTCAACCGGTCCAGTATCTCATTGGCGCGGGACTCGAGTTCAGGCAGCGCTTCTTCGATCAATAACGCGGGAACGCCGCTTTTACCAAAGGCTTTTTCCAGTATTTTCAAACGGTCAAGTTGACGGCTTTTCTCGCTGCGCTCTTCTTTGATCCGCTTCTGGTCTTTACGTTTGTCTTCCAGCACTTTGACCCTCGAGCGGGCTTCACCCAGCAATTTCAACCGGGAGGCTTCCTGATCGCTCAATTCGTTCAGTTGCCGGGTCAATTCTGCCAGATCAGGCATGCCCTCTGAGATGTCAGCCAGTTGTTTTCTGGCTTCTTCCAGTTCGCTGGAAATTCGAGCCAGATCACGATCTGTCTCAATTATTTGAGATTGAATGCTTTTTTGTTGTTCGAACCGCTGTTCCAGACGGGTTTTCGCCTTATCCAGCTCGTGGTATTCGGCTTCCACCGGTTGCAATTCACTTTCGCGTGCGGCCAGCCGGGTGAGCTCTTTTTCATCAAAACCCAAAGCGGCGATCTCTTTTTCAATCCGGGTATTCTCATCCCGCGCCTCTAAGGCGAACATGCCCGTATCGAGCTTCGCCTGGATCACTGCTTCTTCCTCGAGAGCGGCCTGCTGGTCTACTTTTTCCTGTTGTCTCCGCTTTTGCAATTCAACATCGCGGTCATAATCCCGTTGAGATGATTGAAGCAGGTGGGAAACACGGTCACATTCCTGAAGCTGTTGATCAAGAAGTTTGACTTCTTTTTCATTTGCCCCAATTCGTTGATTACAGGCATCCTGACTGGCGCGCAATTCCTGACCTTCTTTTTTAATATCCGCCAGTAATTCATCACGATGTTTATCCGTCAGCGTTTGTCCGCACAACGGGCATTCCGCGCCTGATGTCTTTTGAAGCCGTTCATAGCGGTCTAACATCTTTTTTATGTCAGTTTCGATTCTTTTTACTTCAGAGGTATCGCGTGATATTTCATCGCGGAGTATCTGAATTTTTCCAGCAAGTTCAGGCCGCTTTTCTACAACTGCTTGCCACTCATCCAGTTGACGTTTTTGTTCCGGCAGCGATTTCTCCAGCCGGTCTAATTCTGCCTGGGTAGCTGGCATACCTTTCTTAATATCATTCAAATGAGAAAGGCGCTGTCGTAGGCTGCCTTCTTCTCCTGAAATTTTGCTCAACAATGGGAACTGTTTTTGTTTCAGATGGTTATACCGGTTGGAAATTTCCTGCAGGCGTTTTTTTTCATCCCGAACTATAGTCAAGTCCTTGAAACGGGCAGCGATCTCCGGCTCATTCTGTATCAACCTCTGATCCTCCAGGATCATAGAGGCCACTTTTTCCATCTCGATTCGAGCCTTTCCGGCTCTTTCGGATGTTGCCTGATACTCCCGGTCTATGCGTTCAACGGCAGCTTTTTGCGCCTTCAGGGCGGTATCCAGCTTTTGCGCGTTTTGCACCATCGTCTGTTTTTCCGCCCGCTTCTGGCTGATCTCTTTACAGGCGGCTTCTTCCTCCGCCAGTTTTTGTTTTCGCTGATCTTCTTCAGAAAGTTCCGCAAGGATTTCTTGAAGCTGGCCATCCAGGTAGTCAATTTCGCCTTTGATCCGCTTTCCGCGTTCACCGGCTTCCTGACGGTACACGTCCCATTGATCCAGCCCAAGGATGGAACTGAGGACCTTTTTCCGTTCCGCCGGGCTTTTCTGCGCGAACTGGTCCGCCTTGCCCTGCAGGAAAAAGGACGCATTGATGAACGTGTCATAATCCATTCGCAGGGTTTCCACGATTTTGGCGTCCGTGTCACGCAGGGTCCGCTCGCTGAGCGTGTTCCACTGTTCCTCGTTGCCTTCCCCCT
>CAYOKC010000198.1:0-5068 GCA_964404415.1 uncultured Leptolinea sp.
GCTGGGGAACGCGTTTGTCAACATGACCGGCAATCTTCGCCGGGCACTGTCACAGGTTATGGAAAATGCAGGTCAACTAGATCTGGCTTCAGAAGAATTAACCCGGGCTGCCGCTCAAGCGGAACAGGCCACCTCACAAATTGCCACCACCATCCAGCAGGTAGCCCGCGGCACAACCATGCAAAGTGAAAGTGTGAGTAAAACTGCCGGTTCAGTGGAACAAATGGGCCGGGCGATCGACGGTGTGGCGCGCGGCGCGCAGGACCAGGCATCCGCAATCACTACCGCCTCAACCATCACCGGGCAGCTTACCAGGGCCATTGAACAGGTGGCTGAGAATACCCGGCTTTCAACAAACAGTTCCAGCGAAACCGCCCGCACAGCTCGCGTGAGCACAGCCATTGTGGAAGAGACCGTTCAAGGTATGCAATCAATCAAAGCCAAGGTTGGAGCTTCGGCACAAAAAGTGGAAGAGATGGGCAAACGCTCCGCGCAAATTGGCATGATCCTGGAAACGATCGAAGATATTGCCAGCCAGACAAATCTACTGGCTTTGAATGCGGCCATTGAAGCCGCCCGCGCCGGAGAGCATGGAAAAGGTTTTGCGGTGGTAGCCGATGAAGTACGCAAGCTGGCGGAACGCTCGGCCAATGCCACGCGCGAGATCGCGGATCTGATCAAAGGCATCCAGCAGACTGTCAACGAAGCGGTAAGTGCCATGGAAGAAGGCTCTCTGGAAGTGGAAAAAGGTGTTGAAAAAGGATCTCAGGCCGGCGAAGCGCTGGAAAGCATTTTGAAAGCGGTTGAGGATGTGGCGAAACAGACCGAAGCTGCGGCCAACGCCATGGATGAGATGAACAAGTCAGCCAATGAACTGGTGAACGCGATGGATTCCGTTTCCGCGGTAGTGGAAGAGAACACAGCGGCTACGGAAGAAATGGCTGCCGGCTCACAGGAAGTGACCCACGCCATTGAGAATATTGCCAGCGTAAGTGAAGAAAACAGCGCGGCCATTGAAGAAGTCAGCGCGTCCACAGAAGAAATGAGCGCCCAGGTGGAAGAAGTGACAGCTTCAGCCCAGGCTTTGTCTGAAATGGCCCAGTTATTAAAGAACGCCGTGTCACAATTCAAGGTTAAATAACCCCTGGTTCCGGGCAGCTTTGTTTTATGAAAAATAAATCAAAGAGAAGCATTTGAATTTGAAGAACGAAAAAGAGGTTGGAAAAATTCTCCAACCTCTTTTTTCTGTAAATTGAGTTTTACCCGATAAAAATACGAAGAAAAACCGTTATTCTTCCGTGACCGACCGCAGATGCGGGAATAAAATGACCTCACGGATGGTTTTCTTGTCCGTCAGCAGCATGGTGAGGCGGTCGATGCCCATGCCAAAGCCGCCGCAGGGCGGCATGCCGTAAGACATGGCATTGAGGTAATCTTCATCCATCGGGTGACGTTCTTCATCATCTGCGCCGTATTCGCGGCCCATCTCCAGGAAACGGGATTCCTGTTCCATGGGCTCATTCAATTCGGTGAATGCGTTGCACAGTTCCATGCCGCCCACAAACCCTTCAAAGCGTTCCACTGTGGAGGGATCGCCGGGTTTGTTCTTTGCCAGCGGGGAAATATCACGCGGGTAATCGTAAAGGAAGGTCGGCTGGATGAAATTGCATTCCAGGTAATCGCCGATCAACTGGTCGATCAGCTTGCCGCGCGGCATACCGGGCTTCACTTTTATGCCTTTCGAGACCATGGCCGCTTCCAGGCTCTCATCGGTGGGGTGCTGGGAGATGTCGATACCGGCGGCATCGATCAAGCCCTGGCGCAGTTCCACGCGGTTCCACGGTGGGTTGAAGTCAAGCTCTTTGCCGTCAAACATCAACTTGCGGGTGCCCAGCACTTTATCGCAGATATAGGCCACCATGTTTTCGGTAAGTTCCATCACTTTGAGATAGTCGGCATACGCCCAGTAGAACTCCATCTGGGTGAATTCGGGGTTATGTTTGAACGAAACACCCTCATTACGGAAGTCACGGCCAATCTCGTACACACGGTCGAGCATACCCACGAGCAGGCGTTTCAGGTACAACTCGAAGGAAATCCGCAGGTACAGGTCCTGTTTGAGCTGGTTGTGGTGGGTGACGAATGGTTTGGCAGCCGCGCCTCCATAAATAGGCTGAAGGATGGGGGTTTCCACTTCGAGAAATCCCTGCCCATCCAGGAATTCGCGCATGGCACGTACGATCCCGGATCGGGTCTGGAAGACTTTACGCACATCCGGGTTGACAGCCAGGTCGGCATAGCGCTGGCGGTAGCGGGTTTCAGGATCTGAGAGGGTGGCATGGCGCACAATCTCGCCATCCACTACTTCATCTTTGGCAGCCGGAAGCGGGGTAATCGCCTTGGCCAGCATGGTGAAATCCGTCACCTCGAGGGTGATTTCGCTGGTTTTTGTGCGGAAAAGCTTGCCGGTAGCCTGGATGAAGTCACCCAGATCAAATTCATCCATGAAGCGCTTCATGTTTTCTTCACCCAGGGTATTCACCCGGAAGAAGAGTTGGATACGGCCAAAACCGTCTTCAATATGGGCGAAAATGATCTTGCCCATGGGGCGTGTGGCCCGGATGCGGCCGCCAAGGGTAAATACATGCTCAACGGTTTCATCCGCGGTAAAAGCGGCGATGGCTTCATCGATGTTGGCTGTTACATTCGCGCGGGTCGGGTACGGATCGCGTCCATTTTCCCGCATGCGAAGAGCTTTTTCCAATCGTACTTTTTCGAGTTCGTTCAATTCCATTTGGTATTACCTCTCAGACATAAAAAAACCCGCCCCTGAAAACGCGGGCGGGGTTTTGTTTTCCCCGTGGATCACTCCACCTTAATAATGGCAACCGAAAACGCTCCATCCGGAGCTTCCACGGATACCGTTTCACCCGCTTTTCGGTTGATCAGTGCTTTACCCAGCGGCGATTCGTTGGAAACCTTTCCGTGGGCAGGGTCGGATTCGGCAGCGCCTACGATGGTATACACCTCCGCGGGACCGCCTTCTTCTTGAATGGTTACTGTTGTACCAACTTGAATAGAATCCGCCACCACGGCATCTTCATCAATCACGCGGGCTGTGGCCAGAAGCACGTCAAGGTCTTTGATGCGGCCTTCCACAAAAGCCTGTTCATTCTTGGCGGCTTCGTATTCGGCGTTCTCAATTAATTCACCGCCTTCCATGGCTTCATGTAAGCGGTTCGCTATTTCCTGCCGTTTGACTGTACGGAGGAAGTCAAGCTCTTCCTGAAGTTTCTGATAACCTTCACGGGTCAGGAATGAGGTTGGCATTTTACCTTCCTTGCATCATGATGTGGTTTGTTGCCCGGGAATTTTCCCCTGAAGTAATGAACCATCAACTACGCATTAATGCGAAAAATCCCTCCGGGTGGAGCGATTTCGTCTAAAAAAGACATAGTAATGTCAACTGGTAAAGATAATACCATTAATTAAAGGGCTTTGCAACAAGCAACTGACGGCGTATGGGTCATCGTAGTTTACGGGTCATCACAAGAACGTTGTGGATTTTCAATCCATGCCGCCTACCGTGATTAATTTCGACGAGTTGAAATCCCATTTTTTGCCAGAATTCCAAACCCATGACGTTTTCTTCCAGCACACCCAACTGGATCTGATCAACATCTATCTTTGAAAGGTTCTTAACCAGATAATCCACGATCCTGCGGCCAAGCCCTTTACCCCTCATGGATGGGGAGATTAACAACAATCCTATCCACCAGGAATTTTTTACCCTGTATCCCCGGAGAAGATCCAGTATGGCGACAATCCGGGTATTTTTCTCGACCGCGAAAGTGAATTTGTCATCCAACGTTTTCCCGGGTGGAAGATCGAACAGGAAGGCATGGGCATCGCCCGGCTGAACAGACTGTCCACATTCCATATACTGGTAATCTTCACATTCCAATAAAAAATCTTGAATACGGTCCTCATCAACCGGTGATAGCGGCACGATCCGGTACCCGGGAATGGTGCCATGAAATACATCTACGAATAATGTCATGCTTAAATTTTATACGCTTTGATGAAATTGATTTAATAAAATGTAATAATAAGCAAAACGCAATGAGTAACAAATTACAGGAGAGACATGTACGATACCTTCAGCGAGGAATATGACCATTTTGTGAACTGGCCCGGCCGGTTGACCTTTGAGCTGCCTTTCCTGATGGAACAGATCACCTCAACGGTGGATAAGCCGGCAGCTTCTATCCGGATTCTGGATACCGCTACAAGCACAGGAATGCATGCCATAGCGCTGGCACAAAAAGGATATATCACCAGCGGTGTTGATATCAGCGAAGGTATGATCAACCTCGCGAAGAAAAACGCGAAAGCCGCCGGCGTGAATGTATTCTTCACTACAGCAGCCTTCGGGGAAGCAGCCAGCCAGGTAAAAACTTTACCCGCTGGAAATGGACTGCCCTTCGATGTGGTTTTATGCCTGGGAAATTCTTTACCCCATGTTGATGGGGAAGTTGATCTGCAGGAGGCATTGGATGACTTTTCAGCTTGCCTTCGGCCGGGCGGATTACTGATTCTGCAAAACCGCAACTTCGATAGTGTTCTTTCCACAAAAGAACGCTGGATGGAACCGCAATCCTATTCAGACGTGAATGGGGAAAAGATCTATGTACGGTTCTATGATTTCCTGCCGGATGGCCATATTCAATTTAATATCCTTACGCTCAAACGCGCTCCAGAGGGTCAATGGAAGCAGTCGGTCATGGGGACAAAGCTCTATCCAATTACCCGGGAAATTCTTGTCCAAAGCCTTGAAACCGCGGGATTTAGCCGGATCCAGTTGTATGGCGCTCTGGCCAATACACCATTTGACAATACGACAAGCGGAAACCTGGTTGTTACCGCCATAAAAATATAAAACAAAGCCGCCCATTACGGGCGGCCTCTTTTACATGTATTGGTTAAATAAACCTCTATTCGAGCTTGAACTGTGAGACCATGGCGATCAGTTGTCCGGCCGTCTCCGCCAACCGCTTCGCCGATCCCG
>CAYOKC010000199.1:0-4916 GCA_964404415.1 uncultured Leptolinea sp.
ATCAAAGATGGCCAGGTGCTGGATCAACTGCTGTACGCGTATGTAGTGTAAGTAAATCCTAGTGTTCCAATTGATAAAGTCTGGGCGGGTTTATAACCCGCCCGTACGTTTTTAAAATCCATCATGTAGGGGTGTTGCTTCCGGGCGGAAATAATGGGAAGCAAATTGACAACCTTTCCGGATGCATCGTCCGCCGCGTAACGCGGGATTCTTTCTCGGTAGAACTCACGACTTCGACACCTGCATACAAAGCTTAAGGTGCAGTCAGGCTCAACTGCCGAATTATGTCAAAAGACCCTAAGGGTTTCAAAAACCCTTAGGGTCTTCCACACGATTATGTTCGTAACCTTACGCAAGTTCAGATCCTGTAGCTACCTCAAGATCTGGGTTACCCTTCTTCACCCTTCTTGAATTGCGTATTGTACAGTTGTGTATACAGGCCATTCATCTCAAGCAATTCCGCGTGGGTGCCGCGTTCCAGCACCTGACCGCGGTCGATCACCAGTATCTGGTCTGCCGCCAGAATGGTGCTTAACCGGTGCGCGATGACGATGCTCGTGCGTTTGGCCATCACCGTTTTCATGGCTTCCTGGATCAGGGCTTCTGATTCGCTGTCGAGGCTGCTGGTGGCTTCATCCAGCACCAGGATGCGCGGATCCTTCAACAGCACGCGGGCCAGCGCCAGGCGCTGCTTTTCGCCGCCGCTCAGCCGGTACCCGCGCTCGCCGACGATGGTATCGTAGCCATCAGGCAGGTTGGCGATAAAGTTGTGGATGTTGGCTGTGCGGCAGGCTTTTTCCAGATCAGCCTGCGATGCATCCAGCTTCGCGTAGACAAGGTTCGTGCGGATGGTATCGTGGAAAAGGTACGTCTCCTGGGTCACCATACCGATCTGGTTGGAGAGCGATTCCAGTGACAGATCCCGCAGGTCGCGTCCGTCGAGCATAATATGGCCTTCCGTGGGATCGTACAGGCGGGGGATCAGGTAGGTGAGCGTGGTCTTGCCCGCGCCGCTGGGTCCCACCAGCGCCACCAGTGAACCCGGCTCCACCCGGAAGCTGACATGTTCCAGCGCGTTGCCGCGCGCCTGGTGATGGGCGGGCGTTTCTTCTTCATCATTTGTTGGGGCGGGTTTATCGTTCTTTGGCGCGCCGCCGGAGAGTACGGCGGTCACCGAATCCATACTGCCATAGCGGCGCACGTCACTCAGCAGGTTTTCGTCACCGGTTTCATATTTGAAAGTGACATCCTCAAACACAATGCCGCCCTCACATTTATCCAGAACCACAGGGTTGGTTGTTTCCGGGATGTCAATTGGAAGATCGATCACCTCAAAGACACGCTCGAAGCTGACGATCGAGGTGGAGAATTCCACCGGCGCGTTGGAAAGCGACTGCAGCGCGCCGTACAGGATGCCAAGGTACGCGCCGAAGGCTACGATGGTGCCCACAGAAAAGGTTCCGATGATCACAAAGTATCCGCCCAGGCCATAAACCAGGGCGGTGCCCACCGCGCTCAACAGCATCATCACAGAGATGAACATTGAGCCGGTGTATGAGCGTTTGACGCCCAGGTCGGCCACCACCTTCGCGCGGCCCGCCAGGCGGTCGGTTTCCAACTGGCGCCGGCCGAACAGTTTGACCAGCAGCGCGCCGCCGATATTCAAGGTTTCATTCATCATGGCGTTCATCTGCGCGTTGGCTTCCATCTGTTTATGGGCGATGTCGCGCAGCCGGTCCGCCATTTTGTTGGAGGCCATAATGAACAACGGCATTACGATCACGCTGATGACCGTCAACCGCCATTCCATGGTCAACATGACCGAGAAAACCACCACCGCCTGGATCAGGTTGGTGATGATGGTCACAAATGTGTTGCTGATGGCATTCTGCGCGCCGATCACGTCGTTATTCATCCGGCTGATCAACTCGCCGACTTTGGTATTGGTGAAGAAACGCAAAGACATACGCTGGAGACCGGAATATAACGAGACACGCAGATCATAGATCACGCCCTCGCCTACGCCGGCATTCAATTTGCGCTGCAACACATTCAGCGCACCCTGTGTGACCGGGAGCAGCAACAGCGCGACTGACAACCAGATCAGGCGCTGGATGTCCTTTGCCGGGATGGTGCGGTCGATCAGGTCACGCAGCACCAGCGGGGCGAGCATATGGATCCCGGTTGACATCAGGATCACTACCAGCATGGCGATCATCCGCCGCCAGTATGGTTTCGCGTAGGAGAGCACCCGCATGAGCAGGGCCCGGGTTATTTTCGGTTTTTCGTCGGTTTCGCGGGCCAACCGGCCCAACCCCATTCCATGAAAAGACACAGTCACCTCACTTGATGCTTGTATTTCTTGTAAACCGTATTAGACTCAGAATTGAGGACGAGATTAAACCAGTATGGCGCAGCGTCCCGGCCTGCAGGTTGTATTGTAGCAGGTCAATCATAATCCAGGCGGGCATCCAACCCCCGGTACACATGGCACTTATGATCGATGTTCCTCCGGGAGGTCTGATTCCCACCAGACGTTCTGAAAGGAGAAGAATATGATCAAACTGGACATGACCAATGATGATGTTCAAATCCTGATCGATCTGCTGGAAACGGCCGTCTCGGAACTACGCATGGAGATCATGCAGACCGATAACCGGGATTACCGCAAGATGCTGCAACAGCGCGAAGCGCTCTTGAAACACCTGCACGAGGAACTGGCCGGGAAACTGGAACAAAAACTAGTGGAAGAAGTCGCCTGAACGGCACTTTCCCCTGATACGCGCTGTTTCCAGCCGGTGGGCGAACCGGAGGAGGCAGCGTAAACCGGGTTCAAAGAATTAATGGTTTTCGGGAGCAACCTGCCACAACAGGTTGCTCTCACATTAAATAATCCTATAAAATAACAGGTGACTTCTGAAGAGAAGTATCCCCGGTTCAAAGAAGGTGAGCCTGTGACCAATATCATAACGCCGTCCCAACCTGCGCCGCAGATGAAAGCCATCCGGTTTATCAAATACCTGCTGTTCAGCGCGTCTGTCATTCCCTGCCTGGTGGCGGGGGCCATGGCCGCCCGCGCGGGGGAAGTCAACGTGAACTGGTTCCTGCTGGTGACGGCGGCCATTTTCATCGCGCAGGTGGGCGGCGACTACCTGTATTACTACTTTACTCATTACCACACAGACCAGCGGGACGCGCACACCAAGATCTTTGCCGGTTGGAAGCCCCTGTTTGTTGACACACTCCTAAAGCCTGAACATACGGTAATCGCCGGCGCGGCGTGCCTACTGGTAAGCTTCTTGATTGGGATATTTTTCTGGGTGCAGCTCGGCAACACGGTCATCTGGCTGGCCGCCCTGGGCGGCGCGGTGGCGGTGTTTTTCACTCCGTTGATGCTTCGCGGCCTGAAAGAACCGGTGATCTTTGTCACCTTCGGACCGCTTGTGATGCTGGGTGTGTACTATGTGCTCACCAAACAGATCTTGATTGACCCGGTACTGGCATCATTACCCGGCGCCTTCCTGGTCACCCTGGTGGCGTACCTGAAAAGCGCCCGCTTTGAGGTACAGGAAACCGAATCGGGAACAGTTGTGTTAAATGTAAAAGTGACCACCATCCGCTGGCTGGCGGGGTTGGGCTACCTGAGCCTGGTCATTCTGGTGATCGCGCGGGTCATCCCCGCCTGGTCGCTGGCCGGCCTGTTGACTGCCCCCTTCGCCTGGATGGTCTCCACGCGTATCGAGCGGCAGAAGACGGTGGTGAATTATCTGTGGGCTACGGTGTATTCGCTGGTCGTGTATGTCGTCACAGGGCTGTTGATCGCCCTCGGATTTTTAATTCGTTGATCCATTATCCATCCACTGGAGGAATTGCATGAAAGACTGGTTTGTAACCTGGTTCAAGGCGGCGCGGGCGCCGTTCCTGGTGGTCAGCCTGATGCCGGCTTTGCTGGGGGGAATCATCGCGGCAGCTTCCGGCCCGATCAACATGGGGATCTTCATCGCCTGCGTCATCGGAGTGGTGATGGCGCATTCCGCGGCCGATTTTATTGATGATTATTTTGATTTCAAGAAGGGCAACCTGGGTAACAAGGAAGAACAATTCCATGACAGCCCGCTGATCTCTGGGAAGGTCACCCTGAATCAGGTGCTGATTGCCACCCTGATCTGTCTGGCTATCGCGCTGGCGGCCGGCGTGTACGTATTCGTCAACGTGGGTATGCCCATAGTGTGGATGGCGGTCATCGGGGCGTTCATCGTGTTCTTCTACACATCCCCGCCGGTGATGTTGAACTACCGCGGACTGGGTGAGACGGCCATCTTCCTGGCTTTCGGCCCGATGATCGTGGTGGGTGTGTATGTGGCGCTCACCGGCAAATTCTCCTGGGAGCCGCTGCTGGTCTCCATGATCCCGGGTATGTTCACTATGGGTGTGGTGCTGGTTAGCAACACCTTCGATTATTTTGACGATATCAAATCCGGCAAGAAGACATTTGCCGTACGGTTTGGGCAGGCAGCCGAGGTGAAGTTGATGGCCGTAAGCACGATCATCGGGTACCTTGCGGTGATCGGCGGCGTTATCGCGGGGGTAGTCCCTGTGTGGGCATTGCTTGTGCTGTTGACTGTCCCCATGGCATATGACGCGGTGAAATTCACCTTCGGGTTTGCCGACGCGAACCGCTATACCGCCGCCATGACAAAGGCGATCACCCTGTCATCAGTGGCGTGTATACTGCTTCTGGTGGCATACGGGGTGGTGATCCTTTTATAGGAAAAAAAACCGGCTTTCCGACAGAAATGTAGGGTGCTGTTGAATGCTCATTCGCTGGCATCATTCACAGGATGGGTGCTGAAAGAGATGTCACAGCATTCAACGCACCACAGCCTGCCGAGCGCCTAACCCCCATCCTGGCCTTC
>CAYOKC010000200.1:0-4891 GCA_964404415.1 uncultured Leptolinea sp.
TTCCCTTTTTGTTGTTTTCGTTTTCTTATTTAAATAATTCGAGGCTGCCCTTTTGAGACAGCCTCGTCTTTTTTATCTATGAATATTCCTGAAGTGCTTTGATGCGTTTGGCGATCATGGGGTGGTCGCTCAGAGTCTCCCCCAGGATGTTCTCCAGCGAGTCATCCTGCCGTTCGATCACCGCAAGAGCACGGCGCAATTCTTCCGCCGAGTTGAAGTCACCCACTTCCAGTTGAGCCAGCGCGGAGATGGCTTTTACCGGTTTGCCGCAGGCGGCCAGCCCGGCACGGTCGGCGCTGTATTCACAGGCGCGGTTCCACCAGCGGAAGGCGAATGTGAAGATAATCGCCGCGCCAAAGGAGGATGGCATTCCAGCCATACCGCCGATCAGGGTATTCAGCCAGGTATGCCCGTACACCACATGCCCCATCTCATGTCCGATGACGAATTTCAATTCATCGGCATCCATTATCTTCAACATGGGCTGGTACAACACGATGACCTTTGGAGAGCCCAGCCCGAAGGTATAGGCGTTCAACTGCCGGCTGGGCACAATGAACACATCCACCGGTTCGCAGCCCAACGCGTCACGGCATTCCCGTACCAGTTGGCCGAGATCATCCAGCCCCTGGCTCTCGCCCGTGGGGCCATCCACCGGAACTTTGAAGGCCTGCTGCATCAGCGCGGCATGGTGCTGCTGGTTGGCAATGTAGCTGTATGCTACCATCATGGCGATCAGTACAGGCGCTATGCATATCGTCAACCCGGTGGTGATGACCAACACCCCGCCGACAAGCAGCAGGGTGGTCATTAATACCGGTGCTTCAGACGGGTGCCGTGACGGGCGGTTCATTTGTTGTATTTCAATCCGTAATTCAGGATCTGCTGTACCAGTTCGGGCCCGGTGTAGATCAACCCGGTATACACCTGTACGAGCGCGGCGCCGGCATCGATCTTTTCCTGCGCGTCTTCGGGGGTGATGATCCCCCCGCTGGCGATGACAGGAAGGTTTCCGCCGGTTCGGGCGATGACCTTGCGGATCATTTCGGTGTTCAAGTCTTTCAACGGTTTGCCGCTCAGTCCGCCAATTTCACCGGCCAGGTTGGATCCAAGTGGAGGCCGGCTGACAGTGGTATTGCTGATGATCACACCATCGATTCCGGTGTGCATCACGGCTTCAAGCGCGCCGTCCAATTCGTCATCGGTCATATCGGGTGCCAGTTTGACAACCAACGGAACCGATCGTCCGGTCGCTTCGCAGGCGGCAGAGACTTCAGCGCTCAACGGTTCGAGCAATTCTTCCAGCGCTTTACGGGTCTGTAATTCACGCAGGCCCGGCGTGTTGGGCGAGCTGACGTTAATCGCCAGGTAATCAGACAGCGGGAAGAATTGGCGTGTGAGGTGCAGGTAATCATCCAGCGCCTTTTCATTGGGGGTGACTTTGTTCTTGCCAATGTTGACGCCCAGCACAAACCCTTGCCCGCGGGCATTTTTGATGCGTTTTGCCAGAAAGTCAGCCCCGTTGTTGGGGAAGCCCATGCGGTTGATCACCGCTTCATCTTCCACCAGGCGGAATACGCGTGGTTTCGGGTTGCCCGGCTGAGCTTTGGGGGTGACGGTTCCCACTTCGATGTGGCCGAAGCCCAGCGCGGCGAGGCCTCGCCAGCCGAAGCCGTCTTTATCATACCCGGCGGCCATACCGACCGGATTGGGGAATTTGATGCCCATGCAGGTGACTTCAGGTCCCTGCGTTTTTGCCCGGTACATAGCCCGGACTATCGCCGTGGCAGGCGGAAACCACCCAGCCAACTGTAACATCTTGATGGTGGTGTGGTGAGCCTGTTCCGGTGTGAGCTTATAAATAAGCGGCCGAAACGTTTTATAGTTCATGTTTTATTTTCCCGGTTGTTTCAAAAACTCCCGAACGGCTTTGATCTGTTCCAGCGGAATGCGTTCTTCTGCTTCCCAGTGATCCAGCAGCCCCGTAAGGGTTAGCGCGGAATGCAGTTTGAAGCCGGACGCCTCGAGAGATTCACGGGCGCCGGATTGGCGGTCTATCAGTACGGCAACATCTTCCACGACCAGGCCGGCAGAGGTCAATTTTTCGATGGCCTCGAATTTGCTGCCGCCGGTAGTGGCCAGGTCATCGATCACCACCACCCGTTCGCCGGGTTTGTAGAAGCCTTCGATCTCGGCGCGGGTGCCATAGGCTTTTACTTCCTTGCGCGGGTAGATCACAGGCCAGCCGGTTTGCAGGCTGATGGCGGTGGCGATGGGCAGCGCGGCGTACGGCAGGGCTGCCAGCCGGTCAAATTTCAATTCTTTCAAAAGAGGAATGAATGCGGCCGCAGCCAGTGAGAGCAGGTCAGGGTGTGAGACGAGCTGGCGCAGGTCAATGTAGATGGGAGAAGTCAACCCGGATTTAAGGGTGAATTTCCCGAAGCCGATGCAGCCTTTTGTCAGCAGGCCTTCGGCCAGCGCGTCTGACATGCGGCGGTGTCCGTTACCGCGGGAGGAAGCGGCGGTAGGGGAACTTTCTTTTACCTGGCGTTGAATTTCATCATGCAGATCATGGGCAGCTTTGCGCATATCGGGCGCTTTAGAGATGGCGCGGGAGACGGGGATGAGCAGGCCGGATTTATCGGCACGCAGGCCTTCGCGCAGCGCGGAAGACAGATCGCCGCCCTGGGCGCCCACACCGGGAGCCAGTATCCACATGTCGGGGACCAGTTCGCGCACACAGCGAAGTGCGTCGATCTGGGTGGCGCCCACAACGAGACCGATGTTGCTGCCCGTATTCCATTCCTGGGCCAGCAGGGCGACTTTCTCAAAAAGCCGCAGCGGTTTGTGTTCGCCGGCCAGGTGCAGGTCCTGCAGGTCAACAGCGCCGGGGTTTGATGTTTTACAGAGCAGGAAGACGCCCGTATTGGGGTTCTTCAAAAAAGGCAGGATCGAGTCATACCCCAGGTACGGGTTGAGGGTGATGGCGCCGCCTTTCAGGTTTTCGAAAGCGGAACGCGCGTACGCTTCGGCGGTGGAAGATATGTCACCGCGTTTGCTGTCGAGGATGACCGGGATATCAGCCGGCACGGCTGCCACAACATCTTTCAGCGCCTGCCAACCTTCCGGTCCGAAGGCTTCAAAAAAGGCGGTGTTGGGTTTGTATGCGGCCGCGACGTCGACCGTCGCTTCGATCAACCGCAGGCTGAAGTCCCGTGCGGCGCTGGCAGTCGGCTCTGCCAGGTCGTCCGGGCGCGGATCGATCCCAATGCATAACAGGGATCCGGTCTTCTTGCACCGTTCTTCCAATTGAGCGAAAAAGGGCTTCATCTCCACCTCTTTTTTGCGTTGATTATACCTTGCCCAGAACCAGAGCGAGCAAAGCCATTCTGATGTAAAGACCATATTCCATCTGGCGGAAGTACGCGGCACGCGGGTCATCATCCACTTCCATGGCAATTTCATTGACGCGCGGGAGCGGGTGCATGACGATCATTTCTTCTTTGGCTTTGGCCATGGTGTCTGTACCGATCACATAGCTGCCTTTCACGGCTTCATAAGAGGCTTCATCCGGGAAGCGTTCCTTCTGCACGCGGGTGACGTACAGCACATCGGAGGAGCCCACGCAGGGATCGAGGCTGGTGTAGGCGTTCTGCGGGATGTTCTTCTCTTTGACTTCATTGATCACTTCATCCGGCATGCTCAGTACTTCGGGGGCCACGTAATTGATCTTCACGTCAAAGAGGGTGAGCAGACGGGCCAGGCTGTGCACAGTGCGGCCGTGTTTCAGGTCGCCCAGCATGGTGACGGTCAGACCATCGATGCGGCCCATTTCCTGGTAGATGGTGAACAGGTCCAGCAGGGCCTGGGTGGGGTGCTCGCCCACACCGTCACCGGCATTGATGACCGGTTTGCGGGCGTATTTGGCGGCGATGGCGGCGGAACCGACTTCGGGGTGGCGTAAAACAATCACATCGGCGTAGCATTCCAGTGAGCGGATGGTATCAGGCAGTGACTCGCCTTTGGAGACGGAGGAGTATTTCACTTCGTTGATCGGAATGACCGAGCCGCCCAGACGTTCCATGGCGGAGGTGAAGGAAGCGGAGGTACGGGTGGAGGGTTCGTAGAAGAGGTTGGCGAGGATCTTGCCTTTGAGCAGGTCAAAGGTGCCGACGCGGCGAACCATGCCCTGCATTTCTTTGGCAACCGAGAAAATATAGTCGAGGTCTTTGCGGTCAAATTGTTTGACGGAGATCACATCGGTTCCGTAAAATCGGGTTTCCTTGTGGTCGCCGAACGGCAGCACCGGATTCGGGCGGAAGGCAGGGGGTTCATGAGGGGTCATACAAAATCTCCTTTATATATGGGTACGGATGTGAGATGAATTTATTCGGGTAATGCCGGCCGGATGTTGCGGCCGGTGCCGGGTGTTGACAGTATTTTTCCGTCTTTGTACACAACATTTCCGCGCAGGGTGACGGACTTCACGCGGCCGGTCATTCTGTAACCCTCGTATGGGGTCCAACCGCAGCGTGTAAAGGTATTCGCGGCGCTAAAGGTCCACGCTTCCTGCGGGTCGATCTCCACCCAGGTTTCCGGCTGTTCCGGCAGGTGGAAGATGCGGCGCGGGTTGGTGACGCAGCGGGCGATGATATCGTCCATGGTCAGGCGCCCCTGCGAGACGGCGGTGAGGTACAACGGCAGCGCGCTTTCCAGACCGGGGAAACCGGGAGGCGGATTTTCACCGTCCTTCTCAGCCAGGGTGTGCGGGGCGTGGTCGGTGGCGAAGCAGTCGATCACATCCATGTTTTCCCATATGGCCTGCACATCATCGGGCAGCGACAATAGCGGCCGTACTTCGGAGCGGCCGGGGCCGATGGACGGAATATCG
>CAYOKC010000201.1:0-4841 GCA_964404415.1 uncultured Leptolinea sp.
CGTCCAGGCAATTTCCGTGTCGTTATCCGGATGAGCTTTCCAGAGGTTATCGGGGTCCCGTGTTCCGGTTGAGAGGGTTATTACGCGGGTTCCCATGTCTTCGGCTGCCTCACTTAGAACCCGAATACCATTTATTCCTGCCTTGCGTACGGCTTCATCAGGATGGGCGGCATTAAATGTGCCCGAAATCGCGGCCAGGTTCAATCCATACGCCCAGAATGTAGCCCCGATCTCACCGGGTTTTCCGGGCGGCAGAGTCTCCGGAACTGTTGCGAATCCCAGCACATTGAGGTTAAATTGAACACTCTCAAACCCCATGTCATGGATCCGTTCCAGCGATTCATCAAATGTCGGCCGCTTGACTTCGCGAACCATTACGCCCAGAGAATACATTGGATTTACCATATTGATTTCTCCTTACCTGATCAGCAACCCTTGCCGGCTGATGGAACATCCACGCGGTTCGCCGCCGGGCCGCAGGATGTATGATGGAGAGCACTGGTACAACGTTTATCCGATATCTCTCGTATGTATGAAAGAATGAACCCGATAATCATGAAACCTGGTTATTGGAGGTAACAACCGTATTTATTCTACCCGATTAGCACCCTGATTTCAGGGGTATTTTTAGCGGACAACACTGGTATGATTTCAAGAAGACACGCTCAAACCCAATATTCCGCGGAATTATCACGGAAAAGTGATGAAGCCATAAACTGGAAGGTCGTCCGGATGAAAACCCTTCTTCCATCCGCCCGCCATGCTATCCGCCGCGAACAGGCGGAAAATTACCTGCTGATCATGATGATCAGTTTCGCGTTTTCCGTATCCGCCACCCGTACTTTTTTGCACCTTACCGGCTATCCCAGGATCGGCGGCGGTGAACTGCATTTCGCGCATGTTCTCTGGGGTGGATTGATCCTGTTCGTAAGCGCGGTTTTACCTCTGGTCTTTTCAAACCAGTGGATCTATCGGGTATCCGCCGCGGGTACAGGCATTGGTTTTGGCTTATTTATTGATGAAGTCGGCAAATTCATCACCAGCAACAATGATTACTTCTATCCGCCAGCCGCGCCGGTAGTATATGTGTTTTTCCTGCTGGTGGTACTCGTATATATTCGCGCCAAACGGCCGGTGGTCCATGATCCCCGCTCTTTGCTGTACCAGACATTCGAAGAATTGCACGAGGTTTTGGATAATGATCTGGAACCCAATGAAAAAACCCGGATCATGAACCGTCTGAATGAAGTCATCGCCACCAGTGACCGCCCTGATCTCCTGCGCCTCGCGGAAAACCTGAAGGATTTTCTCGAACATGAAGATCTTTACATCGCGGCTGAACGTCCTCCTGCCTGGTATTTGCGGTTAAAAAACACTGTGAATAAATGGATTTCACCTGTCCACACGCAATCCATCCTTGTAGGCGGGTTGGCGGCATGGAGCGCGTGGGTGCTGTACGAATTTTTACGGGTGTTCTCCAATATCAGCGATTCTTTACACCTTATCGAAGTCCTCAAACCACTGGTAGCCGGAAAGTACATCCGCGGCACAGTATCCATGGACCTGTACTTAATACTGATCGGGCTTCAGGCAGCTACCGGCCTGTGGTTATTGATCTGCGCTTCCGGGTTGGCTTTAAACCGCAAGCCGTGGATACCCCGCGTGTTGAATTGCATCTACTTCCTCCTGCTCGTCTCGCTGACAATCCTCACGCCGCTCATGTTCTACTTCAATCAATTCTCTTCCATAATTCCGGCGCTGGTTCAGTTCATTTTGCTGCTGATCAGCATGAAGTACATGAGCCTGATAAACCGGGAATAACTACCCCACTGACGACTGTTTTTCGCGGAAAACATGTAAACGCTTACAAATCCGGATGGATATCATGCCATTCTGGTAACAAATGTATTTGTGCGTAACCTGAAAACCCGTATAATAAAGTCACTATATTCTTTCCGTAAGGAGGGTGTTTCATGGCTGGTGTTCGTTTTAGCAAAGTGTTCAAAAGATTTGGTGACTTTACAGCATTAAACAATCTTGACATCACCGTAGAGGATAAAGAGTTCCTTGTCCTCGTCGGCCCGTCCGGCTGCGGCAAAACAACCGCGCTGCGCTGCCTGGCAGGTCTGGAAGATGTCACCGAAGGAGATATCTTCATCGGCGAAAACCGCGTGAATGACACTCCTCCGAAGGATCGTGATATTGCCATGGTGTTCCAGTCGTATGCTCTGTACCCGCATATGACCGTATTTGACAATATGGCCTTCGGTTTGAAACTGCGCGGCGTGAAGAAGGATGAAATTAATCGGCGTGTAAATGAAGCCGCGGCTATTCTGGGTATTGAGCAGTTGCTCAAACGCCGCCCGCGCGAACTCTCCGGCGGTCAGCGACAGCGTGTGGCTGTAGGCCGCGCTATCGTTCGCGAACCTAAAGTCTTCCTGTTCGATGAGCCGCTTTCCAACCTGGATGCCAAACTTCGCGTTCAAACCCGCGCCCAGATCAGCAAACTGCACCAGAGCCTGGAAACCACCTTCATCTACGTAACCCACGACCAGACGGAAGCCATGACAATGGCCACCCGTATCGCCGTAATGAACAAAGGTATCCTGCAGCAGCTCGATACCCCGAAACACCTGTATGACTTCCCGGCTAACCTGTTCGTCGCCGGTTTCATCGGCTCACCGGCCATGAACTTCTTCGATGCCAAGATCCGCAAAGTGGACGGCGGCGCGGTGGTTGACATCAACGGCATGGCGTTGAAGATCCCGCAGTCCAAAGTAGCCACATACCTGCCCTACGATGGAAAATCTGTCGTGTTCGGTATCCGCCCTGAAGATATTCACAACCCCGAATTCCAGCCGCAGAACATCACCGCAGCTTCGGTCGAAGCTAAAGTGGATGTGCTTGAATTGATGGGTAATGAGATCATTCTGTACCTGGTTTCCGGCAACAACAACTACGTTGCCCGTGTTGACCCGCGCACCAAATTCGCTATTGGCGATAAGGTGAGCGTTATCTTCAATATGGACAACATGCATATCTTTGATCCGTCACAAAATGCTGAAAACCCGGTCGCAGTGCGGTAAAATATTGCTCTGAAGGCTCTACCGATTAAAACAGCGCAAGAGACTTCTTGCGCTGTTTTTTTTTTGTCTACTTGTGTGAGGAGCAACAGCATGCAAATTGAAGATCTGAAACCTCTATTGGCACCCGGAAACCGAAAAATTGTTTTACTGGTAATGGATGGACTGGGAGGTCTGCCAATGGAGCCGGGCGGCAAGACAGAGCTGGAAACCGCCGCCACCCCGAACATGAACAAACTGGCCGTGGAAGGCATTCTTGGTCAAATGCGTCCGATCAGCACCGGCATCACCCCGGGTTCGGGGCCGGCTCACCTGAGCCTGTTCGGCATTGATCCCATGAATGAAGATGTGGGCCGCGGCGTTCTTGAAGCTTTTGGCGTGGATGTACCCGTCAATAAAGGTGACATCGCCGCCCGCGGCAACTTTTGCACGCTCGACGCGAATGGTGTGATCGTTGACCGGTGCGCCGGCCGGATCTCATCCAAAGAGGCGGCGCCCATCTGCGAAAAACTGAAAGCCATTAAATTGCCGGGGGTTGAGGTTGAGATCAAACATATCGCGCAATTCCGGTTTGTTCTGGTTCTTCGCGGCGCCGGGCTTTCTCCTGATCTGAATGACACCGACCCCGAACGAATCGGCACAGCCCCGCTGGATGTGGTTGCCCAAAACGGCGCCGCTGACAAGGCAGCCAACCTGTTCAACATGTGGATCGAGGAAGCTAAAAAGCTCCTCAAAGACGAACCCAAAGCCAACGGAATCACACTTCGCGGTTTTGCCACGGATCCCTGCCTGCCTTCCTATAAAGAGCTATACAATCTCCGCGCGGCCTGCGTGGCGCAATATCCCATGTACCGCGGTGTTGGCCGCCTGGTTGGCATGGACGTGATCAGGTTCGATGGAGAATCCCCCTCTGACCAATTCAAAGCCGTGGCAGATCGCTGGAATGACTTCGACTTTTTCTACATTCACATCAAACAGACTGATTCCTTCGGAGAAGACGGGAATTTCAACGGCAAGGTTGACGCGATCGAATGTGTAGACGCGGCACTACCTACCCTGCTGGCGCTAAACCCTGACGTGTTGATCATTACCGGCGACCACAGTACACCGGCTAAACTGCGCGGACATTCCTGGCATTCAGTTCCCTATTTATTGTGGGCTCCTGCAACCGTAAGGCCTGACCTGGAAACAGAATTTGGCGAACGCACCTGCATGCGCGGCGGGCTGGGGCATATTACCGCGTTGGATAATATGCCGCTGGCACTGGCACACGCCCTGCGCCTGAATAAATTCGGCGCCTGAGTTGGATAATTCTTTATAAATCAGACGGTCCGCTTTTCGCGGACCGTCTTTTTGTTAATTCTTTTGCGCCTGGGACCGGCCGAAAAATCCCACAGCCAACCCACCGGCGAACATCAACACGCTCATCATGATGAACGCGTCCCGCCAGAAATCCATGGGGAACAGACGGATCAGCGAATCGGTATACAGAAATAACCAGGTATCCCCCGAGAAGAAAATGCGGTGAAAAGCGGTGAACAACGCGTTAAAACTTACAGCTACTCCCGCCAGAACAGCGATGATGAACCACACAGCCGCCCATCCTCCGCGGCTGACAGCCAGCCAGTATTCACGCGGCCACCCTGCCCTCATGGCGAACAGTCCAACTCCGAGTATAGCGATGCCAATCAAGGGCCAGGCGACGAGCATGAATTGCACCAGGTTCTTCACATCCAGCATGTGACTGAGCTCGCGATC
>CAYOKC010000202.1:0-4825 GCA_964404415.1 uncultured Leptolinea sp.
GCTCGCGCAGGTAGAATTCACGTTGACTGCGGTCGACCTCGCTTTGCACGCGGGTCTGGATCTCGTCTTCCAGTTGGAGCACGTCCAGTTCCTGCGCCAGCAGCCAGTTGACCCGCTTCAGGCGTTCTTCGGGGTCCACGATCATCAACAGCTTCTGACGCTCGTGGATGGACAGGCTGATGGATGTGCAGACCATATCCGAAAGCCAGCCTGGTTCGTTGATATTCATGGCTACCAGATGGGCTTCTTCGGGCAGGCTGCGGTCCAATTGCACACAGCGCTCAAACAGGTCACGCGTGGTACGCATGAGCGCGTCAACACGCCGGGTGACCCGGATGGCTTCTTCCACAATTCGGGCTCGCACACGCGGGAATGGCCCGTCTTCCACTACTTCGATGATCTCCACCCGGCGGCGGCCCTGCACCAGGGCGGAGCTGTTGCCGTCTGCCACAGAGAGCAAACGGCCGACCACCATTTCAATGCCGATCCCCAGGTATTTTCCCGATTCAGGGAAATCCAGTTCCCATTCCCGTTTCATCAGGCCGATGACCGGCTCCACGTTTTCCTGGGCTTCTTCGATAGCCAGCAGGTTGGGACCAGTGGTGAGGAAAACCGGCAAAGTCAGGCGGGGAAAGATCACCAGATCGGTCAGAACGACGCCCGGCAACTCAATGATCCCCTGGTCATCGCTGACCGCGTTGGGGATGCGGTACAGCTCTTCCGTCCGCTGATGCATCGCGGCGTTATATTCGTCGTTTCCGTTTCCGTTACCGGTATTCCAATCGTCCATATTATCTCTCTACTACTGAATTATGACTCATTTGCCTTAAGCCGGTCAAACCAGGCGGACCGCACAGCCGCCGCCACAAACAGGCTTCCGGCTGCCAGGATCACGCCATCCGGTTCGCCGGGATTCAGGCAAAACTCCAACGCTATTTCAATGCTATCCGTGGTGATTACAGGGCAGCCATACTGGCCTGCCGATTTTATCAGACTATCCATATCCGCGGCGCGCGGATGCGTGGAACGCGTCAGAACCACCCGCGAACACACAGGCAGCAACTCGGCAAACATGCCGGAAATATCTTTATCTTCAGACGCCCCGAAGATCAACGTGACCGGTTTCTCGGGGAAATAATCCTGAACAGCCTGGCGCAGTTTGTGGGCCGAATCCCGGTTGTGGGCCGAATCCACCACAATGAGTGGTTTGCGGGAAATGACTTCAAACCGGCACGGCCAGACCACCTTTGCCAGCCCATCCTGCATGGCTTTATCGCTGATCTCATAGCCGAGCTGACGCAACTTCATCACCGCGGTGATAGCCGTCGCGGCATTATCCACCTGGTGACGGCCCAGCAGAGGGGTATAAAAGTCCACGCCTCTATCAAATTCCGTTGGGAATAGGCGTGCAACCTCTTCTCCCTCACCTTTTTTGGACGCGGGTGTTCTCATCACAAACCATTGCCCGTTGATAGAATGCTTGCTTATCCGGGTTTCAACATCGCGGTTGACAACCGTCAGTTCGCTGCCGGATTCATCAGCTTTGGCTTCAAGAACTCCCAGAGAGTTGGGCAATTGCGGCGAGCTGATCACCGGCTTCCCCGGTTTAATGATCCCGGCTTTTTCTGCCGCGATCTGCTCCAGAGTGTCACCAAGTACTTTCATGTGATCCATGGAAAGCGATGTGATGACAGAGAGTTCAGGGTCGACAATATTCGTCGAATCCAGCCGGCCTCCCAGCCCCACTTCCACCACGGCTACATCCACATGCTGGCGCCGGAAGGCTTCAAAGGCCAATGCCGTGGTGATCTCGAAGGTGGTCAGTTTGCCGATCTTTTCCACCACCGGCTTGATTTCGTCAACAAGTTTGATCAGAGCCGCGTGGGGTATCGGCTGCCCGTTGACCTGGATGCGCTCGGCAAAGTCATCCAGATGGGGTGAGATGTAGAACCCGGTACGATAATCAGCTGCCATCAGCATGGAGGCGATCATGGCAGCGGTGGATCCCTTGCCTTTTGTGCCCGCCACATGAATTACAGGAAATTCATTCTGAGGATTTCCCAGCGCTTCCGTCAACGCGCGCATCCGGTCAAGGTTGAACTTTTCCGGAGAATACTGCAGGTTGCGCGTGAGGCTGTAATCGACAAACGAGTAAAGGTAATCCAGGGTTTCCTGGTACTTCGGTTCAATAGTTATCATGTGTTCCTTCGATTCTGTCACAGGATTGTAACCATCCGCGGATGATTATGCAAGCCGTTGGCGAGTTGTTTGACTTGCCCTTTCAAATCCTTACAATGGAATTTATCACTTATGGCTGCCGGCTTGCTAACCCTGCATATCTCCATTCCTGACTGCCACTCGCTGAAACAGAAGCGTGGCCGTTTACAACCCGTTCTGGCGCGGCTGCACCGCGAATTCAACATTGCTGCCGCCGAAACGGACCTGCAGGACCGCCACGGCGAAGCCGTTATTCAATGCGCGGCGCTCAGTACCAGCGGAGGGGAAGTTCAGGCTTTTTTACAAAAAGTGGCGGATTTTTTCGGTGATACCTGGCCGGATATGGAAATATTGCAATACCGGATTGAATGTATATAAGGAGAAAACATGGACCTTGGATTGAAAAACAAAGTCGCCCTTGTGACCGGCGCCAGCCGTGGACTGGGGTATGCAACCGCTCATCAACTGCTACTGGAAGGCGCGCGGGTTGTGATCAACAGCCGCAGTATGGAAAAACTGGAAAAAGCGGCGGAAAAACTGAAGAAAGAAACCGGTGGTGAGATTTTCGTGCTGGATGGCGACATGGCCGACCCGGCCGTGCCCGAAAATCTGGTGGCAAAAACCGTTGAGAAGTTCGGCGGGCTTGACCTGCTGCTCACCAATGCCGGCGGTCCGCCAGCGGGCGCGTTTGAAACCTTTGACGATGCCGCCTGGGAAAAAGCCTTCCACCTGGTTTTCCTCTCGCACGTTCGGCTGATCCGTGCCGCCCTGCCCGCCCTGCGCAAATCTGACGCGGCATCCGTGTTAACGGTCACTTCGATCTCCACCAAGCAGCCCATTACCAATTTGATCCTGTCAAATTCCCTGCGGCTGGGTACTGTCGGTCTGACCAAGAGTCTGGCGCTGGAATTGGGGCACGAACACATCCGCTTCAATTCCATCCTGCCCGGCTGGACGGTCACCGAGCGGGTGACAGATCTGCTGGGCACCCGGGCACAGGTCAACCACACGACGATTGAGGAAGAAGAACGTAAACAGGCGGCCGAGTCACCATTAGGGCGACTGGCCAGGCCGGAAGAGTTCGCGAAAGCCGCCGTGTTCCTGCTCTCACCGGCCGCTTCCTACCTCACCGGTGTGATGCTCCCGGTTGACGGCGGCATGTACAAAGCGACGTTGTAAATATAAATTCTCCCTGTAGGGTAGTTGCAGGCGGGATAAAACACGTCCGAAAAAAAACTACCAGCCTCCGCCTGCATCTTCCGTGACACGATTATGCCGGTTTCTTTTGGATGGAACGCATATCCATCCGATCTACGGTTGACGCGCAAGCGGGCGGAAATTTCTTTTTACCCATGGGCGCAATAATTCCCCGCCGGCATCAACCCTACAAAAAAAAAATTGTATATAGATTTGTGTAGGGTAGATGCAAGCGGAAGGATATCTGTCTATCACCGTATGACACAAATCCGCTTGCATCTACCACATGCACATTCGGGAATTTGATCCCATCCATGATAACAATCCCGGATGGCTAACGGTTGATGCGGCGGGAAATAGGATTATTTGTATGGACGCAATACTTCCCCGCCGGCATCAACCCTACACCATGGGATTGGATGAAGGCGAAAACCCCGTCAAAATCGGGTAAAATCCATCCTGTTTATTACTGGACCACAGGAGTCTACCGGTGATCTCTTCAACCGAGATATCCACCCGTCTGCAGCGGGTGTTGCTGAAAGTGCAAAAACCCGGCCGTTACGTGGGCGGCGAATTCAACCAGGTGCAAAAAGACTGGAAAACGGTCAAAGCAAAGGTCGCGCTGGTCTTCCCTGAGATCTACGATATCGGCTTGCCCAACCTGGGCATCTCCATTCTGTATGACACGATCAACCGCCGTGACGATTCCCTGGCGGAGCGCGTCTACCTGCCATGGAAAGATATGGAAGACGAAATGCGCGCCGCGGAAATCCCGCTGTACGCGCTGGAAAGCAAGAACCCGCTGACCGCCTTCGACATCCTCGGGGTTTCGGTTCCCTATGAAACCCTGTATACCAACGTGCTGAATGCCTTTGACCTGGCCGGCATTCCCTTCCTCGCCGCTGAACGCGATGAAACCTGGCCGCTGATCATTGCCGGCGGACACACCACCTTCAACCCCGAACCATTGGCGCCCTTTATGGATGCCTTCTTCCTGGGTGACGGTGAAGCCGTGATGGACGACCTGCTGACCATCTGGCAGGAGTGGAAAACATCCGGCGGCAGCAAGCTCCAACTTCTTGAGCGCCTGGCCGGTGTGGAAGGCATGTACATCCCGTCATTCTATGATGTGGAGTACGATGCGGACGGCCGCGTCATCCGGTTGGAACCCAATAATCCGCACGCCCCCCAAAACGTTCTCAAACGTTTTGCCGTGCCGCTTCCCCCTCCAGTGACAAAATTCCTGGTGCCCAACATTGATACTGTCCACAACCGGGTGGCGGTCGAGATCATGCGCGGCTGCAGCCGGGGCTGCCGTTTCTGCCAGGCCGGGCATATCCTGCGGCCGGTGCGTGAACGCCCGGTGAAAGAAGTGGTGGATGCCATCGAAGCCGCCATCGACGGCAAGCTC
>CAYOKC010000203.1:0-4040 GCA_964404415.1 uncultured Leptolinea sp.
CGTCAAATTGCAGGTAGACGGTGGACAGGCCGGCATCCTTCAATCTGGACAGGTATTCTTTATCACGGGCGATTCGCAGGCCGTTGGTATTCAATTGAAAAAACGTGAATCCTTTTTGCCTGCCCATGGCGATAATCTCCGGGAGGTCATCACGCATGGAAGGTTCACCGCCGGAAAGCTGGATGTTGAATGGGCCGCCGGCGTCAAGCAGTAGGTCATACCATGTTGAAATTTGGTTCAGGTCCGGGTCTTCCGGACTGGTTTGGTTTTTTTCTCCACCCGCGGACGCGTAACATATCGGGCAACCCAGGTCACAATACTGGGTTACCTCAAAAAGTACGCAGCAGGGCTGCTGGCGGTGTTCCGGACAGAGACCGCAGTCATATGGACAACCCTTGTTGGTTTCAGTTAGTGGTTTTTCCGGAAAGGCTGGAATTCTATCCGGGATGTTTTCGACAGTTGCCAGGTCGCCACGGCGAATAACGGTTTCAAACCCGCCATGCTCCGGGCAGGTCTTTCGTAAAAAGAGATCATCACCTCTGACAACCCGAACCGCGTCTATTTGTCGGAGACAATCCGGGCAAACACTTTGCGTAGAGGAGACAACGCGCTCCGTGCTATTCAATTGTACCGGTGAGGTCAAATCCATTTTCAACCAGTAATTCCTTTGCTTTTTGGAAACATTCCGCCACAATTACCGGGCAGCGGGTAGCCTGATTGCCTGGTTGGTTTCCGATGATCTCGTCACAGCGGCAGCCGCCATATTTTTCACCAACACCGGATTTGAACCAATTAACGAGGTCTTTAATCATGAAATCCAAACGGGGATCTTCTTCATCTTCGGGGTGTTTTTTCCCCGCGTAAAGTCCCAGCAAACACGCGCTGCCGGTGAGGCTGCCGCATAATTCACCCTGGAAGCCCAATCCACCGGCCAACCCGTGTGCGGCACCTACCAAATCCGGGTTTGCTTTACCGAGCATTTCCAGACCCATAAGGATCAATATTTGACTGCAATAAAAACCCTGTTTTCTGAATGACAACATTTTCTCTGTTTCGTCCATTTTTCCCTCACAAACAATTCAACCCATTTTTTGGGCGACAAGCATAAGATACCCGATACGGGCTCTGGAGAGGAGGAGATGAAAACTAAGCGCATCGACAGAATGCCGTGGCCGTAGGCAATAAAGATCGATGCCGGAATAGGCTAATTCTGGATTTTGGGAACTATTTGAATAATTACGCATAGACACTTTTGTATCTTCGCTGAGATGAATTTGAAAACAATGAGTTTTAAGAAGATTTTCGATTTCGGTCTGAGCCCAAATGGAACGGATCGCGCCTTCCGCCATGGCGGCTTTCAAGGGAGGAATGGATAGAGCATTGCGGGCGAAAATATCGGAGATTATTAAAAAAGCTCCCGGTTTCAACACTCGATAAATTTCGGGCAGTACATTTTCCGGGTTTTCGATTACTGATAATGTACATTCCAGAAAGACACAATCAAAGAAGTTTCCTGAGAACGGAAGTGAACGTCCATCCGATTGAAAAAGATAATCAGAACACCCCCGGCTTTTTTCAATGTTTAAGCGGGATATATCCAATCCATATGTATCAAAACCATTAAATGATAGGAGTTCCAGTGTAGCGCCCCGACCACAGCCGATATCCAGCATACGGCTGCCCGGCGCAAACTCACAGAATTCCAGAGCGCGACGTGTGACTTCAACCCCTCCGGGCCGTAGCGCGTCTCTGGAAGGACTAAGCGTGTCCAAAATGGTATCGGCCATATATACTCCAGTGCAAATCCGTTGGGATTATTTATCTTCGAGACTTTTTTCGACCTCGGCCATTTTGCCCAGCGCCAGGCTTTCAGGAATAAAGACCAATCCGCATTGCGGACACACCGGAAGATCCACGGGGAACGCGCTTCCCAGATACTCGATCTGCACCGGCTTGATCACCAGTGGAATATAACAATGCCCGCATAGCCACCCGGCCATCTCGTCATTGCTTACATATTCAGTCATGAGGTTTGACATCCATTATGGACATGCGGTGACTGTACGCGTTGTGGATGGTGTACTCATTTTCGCATTTTGTGTATTCCACCCAGTAGGTCACAAATGACGGGCAATAATACGCGAGCCAACGGCCTGTTACTTCATTTTTCAAGGAAAGGTTTGTTTCATCCACATGAGCAAGGACTTTGACAATATCCTCTTCCAATATCAGGCGGTCTTCCAAAATTGCCCGAACATTATCCGCAATATTTAGTTTAAATTTAGTCGGTTCAGAATCTGGCATTTTTTCTCCCCAGATAGTTTTCAACAGGTGTTTTTTCAGGTATTCCCGGTTTCTATGGCGGGTGGAATAATCGGGCGGAGTAAACGCATCCATTTCAGGATTGAACAACAGGTCGAGTATATGATAGGTTTGTTTCCCGTGCCTGGTAAAGAAATCGCGGCACATGACGCAGTATGTTACAAACGCGTTACCGCTCTCCGCGATCCGGCGGTCAATCACTTTATCCGAAAGGGGGCGGTTGGCCAACCACATATGCCCGCCGTAACTGCAACATTCCGTTTTTTCTCGACTCAGAGCAAGTTCATCTACGGTTTTTCCTAACTCAGACGTGATATTCCGTACACTATCTTGAATGGCTGTTTCATACCGGGTCGTGCATGGGTCGTGAATGGATACGCGGGTTGATTTTGTTTTGACTGCCGCTTCTTTTACCAAATCTGATCCGTCCAACATTGTCCAGAGTGACCGTATGGGAATTTCGGGGAAAGATTCATTAAATACTTGAAAGCAACTTGAGCAGGCAATGATCACTTCCGGATTACCCAGCCGGTTATATCCTTTGAGGAATTCTTTACGGGATTGGTCAAAAAGATCCTGCCGGCCTGCCCATCTTGCGGGCGCTCCGCAGCAGCGTAATGCCAGCCCCATACCGGCATCACCGGAAAAATCTGGTTGCCGTAATAACCAGGCATATACTTTTTCCACATAATCAGGATTGGAGGCTGTCAACTGACAGCCGGGGAAGAACAGGTATCGGCTGGACGTGGTTCCAGGCGCATTTTGAAATAAGGATATCGGTTCGCTATTCGAGAATTGCATATCACGAAGGGCAAAATCGTGCGCGGATTGTGGCATGCGGTTCTGGTTGACCATTTCCCGGCGTGATTCCAGGCATACAGTCCCCATATTCAGATCCGTCGGGCAGACTTCACCGCATAACCCACATAGGCTGCATGAATTGATGAACTGGTTTTTACGGCGTTCACCTTTCACAATGGAGAGGTTGTTATAGATCTCCCGAATATATCGCTTCGGGTAGCTGCCATAGTCTTTTAAATATTCACAAACCTTTACACATTCCAGACACTGACATTGCAGGCAACGGGCTGCTTCAGAGATGGCTTCTTCGCGGGTAAAACTGGTTCCAGTTTGTTCTATCGCCGGGGAAGGGAGTACCCCTTCAATGGATGTGAAAAGCTGGGTTTCATAGCTGCCTTCTTTTTTCCGCGCTGCTGAAAGGGATACTTTCTGGAAATACCTGTCAATCGATGTGGCAGCTCTATGTCCATCGGCCAGAATGAATATAGGTGAATGGATATGATCACGTACGATCGCATCCTGTCCACTGGCGGCCAGTCCGCCCGAGAAGACACCATTTATGCTGGATGAATATGTTAAGGGATCAATCTTAATCCCGTCCGTATCCATCTCAATATCCAGAAATCCTGAAGGATCGGCCCCCATAGCCAATAAAACCGCGTCAAATTCTTGCCCATTAATTTCAAATCTATTTGAATCTGTATTCGCGATTTTCTCAATAGGACAATGTAGTATTACCTGAATTCCAAGAAGTGAAAGATAGTCGAAATCTGCCTGAATGACCTCAGCAGGCAATTTATCTTCATAGGCGCGAAGAATATTGCCCCCCAATTCGCCGTTTTTTTCGAAAACAATAACCTGGTATCCCTTCTTCGCCAGATCGCAGGACGCCGTTAATCCAAATAAACCACCCCCAA
>CAYOKC010000203.1:4050-4773 GCA_964404415.1 uncultured Leptolinea sp.
GACTATGTTGGGGCTACCCATTTGGCTGGTCGTCCACCATTTTTATCCCAAAGATTATCACGGTGTGGGAGAAACACTGGTTTTTCTACAGGCCCTCCAAACTTGACGCAAGCACGTTCAAGGCTGGCAATGACTATAGATTCTCCCGCATCCTTCCGGATACATTTGTCACGACAGGGTTCATCACAAATCCGGCTGATGATCCCGGGAAAAGGTACTGATTTGCGTAGAATTTTTACTGCGGCTGGAAAGTTTTCTTTTTCAACCTCGGCACAAATACCTCTGACATCCACACGGGCCGGACACGCCGCCATACAGGCAGGTGCGTGCTCCTGTATACATTGGTTTTCCAGCTCATGCAATCCGTCTTGATCCATATAATGATCCCTGATTATTAATCGAGTTTCCTCGTGATCGAAATCCTTTTCAGACCTTCAGCTCCATGTAATGTGGTTCCCTGGGATATAAAGTGCGATAGAGTGACGGCATCTGTCACTTTGGAACCGGCAAGAACATGAATACCAAAATCAAACAAGAACGGCGTCATGGGGGTACTTGGACCCATCATGATCACAAACGCATCTTTCGGAAAATGCCGGTGAAGGTCGTCAAACGTACCGTTCATCAGGGTAGTAGCCGTCAGGCCAATAACATTGGACACTGGCAGCACATTGACATACTCACTCGCGTCCAATTCCCCTGGGCCGGGTGACAATTCCAATA
>CAYOKC010000204.1:0-4691 GCA_964404415.1 uncultured Leptolinea sp.
TGTGCGAATACTTTTGGATCTCCCATTCCCGATCCATTACCCTGTCCACTATTACCGGAAGGTTCTGGAAAAGCCTGGGCCGGAGGATTAATCGGAGGTTCGCCATTATTTCCATTGTTTCCACCACTGGCGGGTGAAACCATATTTCCAGGAACCTGTGGGGTATTGGATGATCCAGAATAGGTTGCTCCATACTTATTTCCAGAAGGCCGGTTGATAATGTTGGCCAATGCTTTGAAGTGCGGAGAGTCCTGAGTCATTCCACCTATCATGTGTTTCATGTACTCAGTTGTTTTCGAATGAGCAGTATTCAATTGCTGAGATGACATATTGCCAAAGGTGGCATCCAGTAACTGAGTAAAATCTTTTCGACCGAATATTTCAGGGTGCATGGATTGAATTTCAGTATCACTCACCCCAACCGACTGCCCCAAATCATTTGTTCGGCCAATTTGGGTGCGGATCAACTCCCTGAAAACACGCATGGATTCAGGACCACCTTCAACCGCTTCGGCAAGGCCACTCATTACAGTCGTTCCGAGTTCGGAACGATATTGCTGAATTTCTTCATCTGACAGGGTGAAGTGCTGCCGTGTCTGCATTACTTCTTCCATATCACCCATTTTGATATGGGCGCCACCCTTCTCTGACGGAGAAGTAAAGGTAAACCAACCGGATTCCTGGTTATAGTTTCCGGATTTCATAGCCTCAATGTATTTGGCTTTTTGGGACGAGACAAACCGCTTTTGAGATTTACCCATTTTGGTCGAGTCGCCAAACTTCACAGAAGCATCACGCAGGGCAGCCTGCTCAGCGATCCGGTTCTGGAAGTCAGCAGATGATTTATCTGTACCCTGCAGACGATCTGTCAAACCTTTCAGGTAAATGGAGTTCTGAATAGGATAATTACCTTCATCCAGAAAATCCGCTTTACCATGTCCGGAAGCTGTATTGAAGGTTTTGACATCGTTGATGGCCACATTCAAAGATCCATCATCGGACAGGGATACATTGAAGAGATCTGGATGAAATCCCGAAACGATCTGCCCGGTTTCGTTTCGGGCTATTTCGGTTACGCCATACGCCCCATTATTGATTCTGTTAGCTGTATCTTTCTCAAAATCAAATAATGCCCGGCCAAGAGTTCCTTCGCCAGATTGGTTGATGCTGTAATCAATCGCTTCTGTGTTAGTGCGGAAGCCACCGGCACTTCGCATGGATCCTTTGAACCCTTGCCCCAGGACCAATGTTTCCGCATCGCTACCCCGTTGTGTAAACGAGTTTCTTCCGGAAGCCGCGGCAAATCCCTTGACAACGTGCTGAAGAGGACCGGAACCTTCAACCTGGAAACGCCGCATCGCTTCAGAAGCGGACGTAGCCAGGGCTGAATCTTTGTATTTTTTGGATATCAGGTTGCCAAGTCCACTGGCGCGTAAATTGACCTGACCGCCGATTACCCCGGGATCATAAGCGCCCTTTTTCAGCTTTTCAGCTAGGTCTATATTGTGGGCGATATAGGATTGCAACTCGTCTTCCGAACCATTCAGAAGATCAATAACCTTGCCCTCGCTATCAATTCCATAGAAAGCGGAATTGTCCCGGCCTTGCTGAAAGCCGAACGGTCCCAGGGCCATGTTGAAAGCTTCGGACACATTGGGATCGGCCAGTAGTCCAGTTTCCTTCGCTTTCCGATATGCCCGAATAACATTCGGGATATTCCGGGCGGCATTTATGGTGTCCGTTGTTCCAAACTGATCACGGCTATGGCCAATGAGCATATCGTCCATAATCTGAGCAACTGCGGCATTGCTAGCCACATCCAGATAGGATTTCTTATTCTTTCCACCAACGTTCACCATAAGGTTTGAAAGTTCTTCATTGGTAGGGGCAGCTTCGGCCTGTTCCGGAGTACGTGGATTCAGACGCCGCGCTTCTACTTTTGAGAGTGCCATTGAACCGAGAACGCTATTCATTCCAATAGCACCGCTTTCAAACATTTGCCCTGCAGTAGCAGCTAATCGTGTGGCACGTACCGCAGGAGTATTAGCACCCTTCAAGGCTTTATCGAAAGTGGCTTGATTTGCCAGGATTCGATTGCGATAATCCTCATTTGTGGCCATGCGATCCACTACGAGTTGGTTGAAAGCATCCTTATCCGAAAGGTAATTTTCCGGTACGGTTGTATCACCAAATGGAGTGGCCAGAGCAGCCAGCCCCCAGGAGTCCATGTATTGTCCGGCGCCGCTAATATCTTCCGATCCAATGCTGGATATGGCACTTTGCATAAAGGACTTGAACGGATCTCCAAGATTAAATGGCGCATTGAATGTCCGAGTGTTGACGTTCTCGCCTTCAGGACCGGAAGAGTTGTGTTTTGGCGTCCAGCCCATGTAGAGAGAACCATCCTTTGCATTCTTTTTCACCACCACGGAGTTGAGGATGGTCCCAAGAGAAGAGTTCTCTGTCATGGACGAGTCGATGGCAGATTGATAGAAGTTGGCAAACTTGTTGGAAAGATGGGTTAACACATCCAATCCACCGCCACCGGCGAGACCGGCTGTAATCAGGTTGCGCCGGTATGTGTTGAAAGATGACCCCATGAAATCCTTTTTATTGAGGTTCCAGAGGTGCATGGTTTCCGCGATGGATTCAGACGCCATCATACCGGTTTTAGTAAGCACAGAGTCTTTATCTGTTGCTCCCATGCTGACCATTAACGGTTTGACCAGGCTATTTACCAATGCCTGGTTGGGGGAACTGATAGGTCCGAGTGTTTTGAAAATCCGGTTTACGTCCTCTTCTGAATATTCATTTCGTTTATTGATCCGGTTTATGCGTTCTGAAACAGATGCACCTTCGAATTGTCCTGTACCCTCATTCCAGGTTCGGGAATATCGATCCATGGCCAGGCGATATCCTTTGTCTGATTTCTTCAGATAGGGGATATCGAGAGGAAAGATACGGGCAGGATCACGGTCAAGGTCGCCCTGTTCAGATCCCATTCCGCTGACATAAAGGCCGGCAGAGGGCATTCCGCTTTCATTGATCGCTTTCTGCAGCAACGCCATTTTGGGATCCCGGGAAGTAAGGGCCGTGGCCATGTAGGAAGAACCAAGAGACAGGTTCCCACCTTCATCCGTTGTGCTAAAAACCGGGTTAGGATCACGCTGATAAAGCCACTTGCTTTCATTCCAGGTGTTCCGTAAAAACTCGTACATGCTCTTGTTGCCTGGAACTTTCGCGCCCGGGTCTATGGTCTTCATCACGTTAGTTAATTGAGACTGCACCAGACCGGCCATATTCCGCAATTCATCATCCGGAATGAACATTTCGCCGCGCTGCAGCATACCGCTCTGTGAATACCGCATAGAAAAAGCCAGGCTGGATTCGTAATTGAAAAGATCCGGCCCGTTGGCTTTCTTTGCATAAACACCACTGATCAGGTTGTCTTTGATCTGCTGAATGGAGGATTGGTCAACATCTTCCCCGTTTTGCATTGCCTGTTCGAGCATCAAAGCTCTCCGCAAAGCGCCGCCAACGATGGTAGATTCCCGGGACACCGAACCGACCACCGGAGTATTGGATCCAAGATCGTACCCACCGGCTAATTGTTCATTCTGCAGTAATCCGGAAAGCGATGAAAAAGCAATACCGGTTTTGGGTAAAAACAATCCGGTATTCTGGAATTGCTCTTCTCCGACAACCGAACCGAGAAACGACAATTCATCGCCGGCATTACTGGCTGAAATATCCAACAAATGAGATACGTCAGAACCATTCAATATCCGGTGAGATCCACCGGTGATTTTCGGTAAAGTATTTCCGTTACCACCGGCGTTCATGAGCGCCCAGGAAGCGCTCATTGAGTCGATATTCGACTTTGCGCTGGAACGCTGCTGGTAAAGAATGTTTTGGGCCTGTTGCTCCGGTGTCATGTTGGACAGGTTGCCGTAATCCGGAAGCCCAACACGTAAGGTTCCCCGTAGCCGGTTTCTTACGCCCTGGTCAAATGAATTGACGCCCATCAGGTCCAACATGGAAAAGCGTTCAGATATACCGGTGTATTCTGTGGTGAATTTGGTAAGGCGTGGAGCCACAAATGCTTCTGAATTGAGGAAAGCGGTATATACCGGCGATGTCTGCCGGCGTCCTTTGGGGGTTACCCTTCCGGTTTCGTACCGGTCGGTTTCCACGAATTTGATCAGATTTCCGAGTGCAGAGTTTTCAGACCGGCCACCAACGATGTCCGCGGCATACCGAGTCATATACTTACGCCGGTCGGCTTCGTTCATGGCCAGAACGCGCTGTACTTCCTGATAGGCGCCGCGCATATTACCCGGCACCTTTTCGATATTATCCGGAACCAATCCAGACCAGTAACGGGTATCCGTAAGAGCGCCGATAAGGTTCTCCTGGAATTCTTTCTTTGTGGCCGCTGTAAAGTTATCCATCGGCAGCCAACCGCGAGTGACACCCACCCCATACTTCTTATAGAACTCCGAGTCGACACCTTTACCGGCAATACGAGTGGCCATATCACCAAATAAACCTTCAACAGAATTGAAACGTTGATTGCTGTCCAGTTGATACAATCGCCCGGAAGAGATTAAATCTTCCGGTGACCCCATGGAACCGGGATCGTACCGGTCGAATGGCATCCATTTCTGGTTTCCATTGGAGATGTAATAATT
>CAYOKC010000205.1:0-3003 GCA_964404415.1 uncultured Leptolinea sp.
AACCCTCCATGGGGCTGGCGCCGGTATTGGTGCGTGAGATTTTCCGCATCTTGAAAGAGATCAACGAATCCGGCACGACCATTTTGCTGGTTGAGCAAAACGCGAATATGGCGCTGCGTATAGCCAATCGCGGGTATGTTCTTGAGACCGGCTCCATCACCCTGACGGGTACCGGGCAACAACTGTTGGGTGACCCACGGGTAAAAGAAGCTTATCTGGGCGGATAGACCGGCCAATGATCGAAGTCAACGTTCAAGCGGCACTCTGGGTATGGCAATCATGGCAGATACAAAATCGGACCTTCTCAATGGAAATGTCACCTGGGCAGAAGTTGACCTGGATGCCATCGCGTTTAACATCAATTCCTTCAGGCAGCATCTGGGTAAAGAAACCGAGATCTTTGGCGTTGTTAAAGCGAATGCCTATGGTCACGGCGCCATTCCTGTATCGAAATGTATGCTGGAATCCGGCGCAAGCCGGCTGGTGGTCCATCGGGCCATGGAAGGATATGACCTGCGTAAGGCAGGTATAACGTCCCCTATTCTGATCATGGGCTACACACCTGCTGACAGTTCACAGTTGCTGACTGAAAATGCGCTGACGCCAACATTATTCACGATTGATTGCGCCCGGGCGTTATCTGGCACCGCCATGGCGCTGGGTAAAACGGTCCACGTTCATATAGAAGTGGATACTGGCATGAACCGGCAGGGGCTATATCCTGAGGATGTTCTGGCTTTTGTGCGGGAAATCCGGTCATTGCCAGGGCTGTATCTCGAAGGATTATTCACCCATTTTGCCACCTCAGATTGGGCTGATCTTACATATGCCCGCCAGCAGGAAAAGCGTTTTGTAGATGTCCTTTCCGTTTTACATGAAAATGATATTGAAATCCCCTTGATCCATTCAGCAAACAGCGCCGCTGCAATGCGGATGCGTGATACCCACTACAATGCAATTCGTCCCGGGATTGCATTGTACGGGTTGAAACCTTCTGACGAAATCCCCCCGGAAATAGAAATCCGCCGGGCATTATCGCTGAAAAGCCTTGTCAGCCGGGTATTTACAATATCTGCCGGCGAGGGGGTCAGCTATGGAAGGACATTCATTCCCGGGGTGCCTGTACCGGCAGCGCTGGTGCCGGTTGGATATGGCGATGGGTATCACCGCATACTCTCGAATAACAGTTATGTACTGCTGCATGGCATGCGGGTCAGGCTGATTGGCCGCATCTGTATGGATCAATTTGTGGTGGACACATGCGATATACAGAATGTGCAACTGAATGATGAAGTTGTGTTGATTGGCAGGCAGGGTGACGGTGAAATCTCGGCTGAAGAAGTTGCCGGTTGGGCAGGCACCATCAATTATGAAATCACAACCTCGTTACTGCCAAGAGTTCCTCGCGCCTACCTGCGCAATGGAATAACGGTAGGGTTAAACCTATTATGATGCCGTCAGCTTTCCCGCGATCATGCGGTCAATCTTTCCCATGGCGTACTCGCCCAGCCGACCCACCGGCACCCATTCCAACCCGTCACTCGCCAGGGGACGCGGCTCACCACTCACAATACTGCACTCAAACGCGTGCAGCACCACCCTGAAATGCGAATAGGCGTGACGAAACACGCCCACCTCGTCACCCACCGCCACGTCAATATCCAGCTCCTCGCGCAGTTCGCGGGCCAGGCACTCCGGCAGGGTTTCGCCGGGTTCCTGTTTGCCGCCCGGGAACTCCCACATGCCGCCCAGCAGCCCGTCCGCCGGGCGTTTGGTGAGCAGAACGGTATTCCCGCGGCGCAGCACGCCGGCGGTCACCGTGAGGGTGGGGACGGGGGCTTTCTTTACCTTCAAAGGGAATTCCGCCTGCCTGTTCTGCCTGAACGCCTCGCAGAAGCCCGTCAGAGGGCACTCAGGGCAGCGCGGTGACCTTGGCAGGCAAACCTGGTTGCTCAGGTCCATCAGCGCCTGGTTGAAGTCACCCGCGCGGCCGGGGGGGAATAAGGTTCGGGCGCGGGCCGTCAGTTGCGCCATGGCACGCGGTGACTTCGGATCCTCTTCCAGCGCGGAGACGCGCGCCAGCACGCGGCGCAGGTTGCCGTCCAGCGCGGGCTCGTCAGCCCCGAAGGCCAGTGAGGCCACGGCCGCGGCGGTGTATTCGCCTATGCCGGGCAGCGCGCGCAGTTCGTCAAGAGACGAGGGGATCTTTCCATCATGCTCCGTCACTATGGCGCGGGCGGCTTTATGCAGGTTGCGGGCGCGGGCGTAGTAACCCAGTCCCTCCCAGGCTTTGAGCACGGCCTCCTGCGGGGCGTCCGCCAGGGCCTGCAGGGTGGGGAACTGCTCCATCCAGCGCACATAATACGGGATGACCGTCTCCACGCGCGTCTGCTGGGCCATATATTCAGACACCAGCACCGCGTACGGGTCTGTCACCCCGCGCCAGGGCAGGCTGCGGCCGTGCTTCGCGTACCAGTCCAGCAAGCGGCCGGCAAACGTCTCGTCACTCATAAAGGATCAGAATTGAAAACCGCCGCGGGCGGTCACGATCTTCTGTTTGTAGTTCTTCACGTAATTCTGCAGGTTATTGTGCAGGTCGCGCCACTCAGATGACTTCAACACCTGGCGGGCTTCTTTAACATCCGGCAGCATGGCGCTGACCATGATCTGAGGGGACGTGCCGTACACCGTGGCCCAGGCGTCTGACAGTTCAAACCCCATGCGTTGTACGCCGGGTATGAACTCGCGGACCACGAACTCGAAGTAATCCTGTTCCTGTTCCGATGATATGTCCCAGGTCATGATCAGTTTGACAGACACACCTGCCTCTAATTTCGCTGGTAATCCAGCACTACAACTTTGGTCTCCTCCGGCAGATTACTGCCTGATTTGACCACGAATGACGGCTGCGCCTCGGGTTCTTTATCGATGCCCATGGTCTTCAGGAAATCCGTCAACGGGTTGAGCTTCACTTTGGAAGCCGGTGTGTGGAACATCATGGGA
>CAYOKC010000205.1:3013-4688 GCA_964404415.1 uncultured Leptolinea sp.
AAGGTCAAGGCCGGTTTCCGCAGTCTGAAAGTGCATGGGAATGATGATGTTGGGTTCCAGCAGGCTGATCACTTCCGAAAGTTTCTCGGGGGGGCAGGTACCACCCACGGGCACCAGGGCGATCTTCACATTGCCCAGGGCTTCAACTTCCGATTGCGTGGGAACCCGGTTGATATTTCCCAGATGAGCCACCGTAATATTATTGTAGTCAAAAACAAAGAGCGTGTTGCGTGGATCGCCCTCTTTTTTGGAGTGGCCGTTGGTCTGCACGCCGGTGATGAACACGCTACCGATCTCGAATTCACCGGGGCCGGTGATGGTGTATGGATCGCCTTTGACAGCCGCGGTGTTGTTGTGCCCCGGGGTATTCTGACTTATCGTCAGGATATCGGCTTTCAGTTTCAACGGCTCGTAGCCGGTCTCTTTTGCATCGAACGGATCAGTGACGACAGTTGCCAGTCCGCGCTCCGTCAGGCGGAAACAGGCATGACCAAACCAGGTAATTTCCATGAAGCCTCCAGTTACGGGGCTAATTATACTTGATAGGGCTACTGTTCTTCAATAAGGAAGCCGGAGATCAACCAGTCACGGTTTTCGCGGGCCAGAGCCAGGTTGATCACCGCGCGGCGGCCGCGGGTGAGGTTGCCGGTGCCTTCCACTTCGCCATTGTTGCCCTTCATGCGGAACAGGTTGAGCTTCCATTCCACGGGGATGGCGTCGCGGTGGGCGATGGCCTGCTTGAGGCCGTCAACACTGCCCAGTTCGTTCTTGAAAGCGGAGCTGCACAGGCTGAATGCGGTGTCGTAGTCATCTGTTTTGACGGCAGCCAGGAATTTCTCTGAGGTGGCGGCCAGTTCTCGTGTGATGAAGGTATTGAACGTGCCGCTAAAATACCCCCAGGCAAAAACGGCGGCTGTCAACAGGGTGATTGCGATGACAAAGACTCTTTTAAATTTATGCTTCATATTGGAATCTATTTTATCCATTTTCCAGAACAAAAGGGAACGGAATCTGAAAAATCAGGTAAAATAGGGGAACGTCACAAACGCGGTAAACATGTTGACGGCGGCTTGCAAGGTTGCTACACTGAAAATTGCCCTGATTGATACAGGAAAATACCTTGCCTTCCGAAACAGGCTTTGGTATAATCCGTCCGCTTGACCATTATGAAGCTTAACAATCAAGCCGCCGACGTAGCTCAATCGGCAGAGCAACCGCCTTGTAAGTGGTAGGTTATGGGTTCGATTCCCATCGTCGGCTCAGTTGCAGGTTGGTGAGTGAGATTGAACTTGAAAGAGCACGATCTCACTTGCGAGCTGGCAACGGCTCAAATAAGGGCAGTTACCCAAGTGGCCAACGGGGACTGACTGTAAATCAGTTGGCGACACGCCTTCGGAGGTTCGAATCCTTCACTGCCCACTGGTCTTCCTTTGACCAGATTTGAGACCAAACGGTCGGCAAGCCCTCATAGCTCAGTTGGTAGAGCACGTTCTTGGTAAGAACGGGGTCATGGGTTCAAATCCCATTGAGGGCTCAAGCTGCCGCAAGCAAAGAATATCTGACATTTGGATGT
The DNA here is from genome assembly GCA_964404415.1 of uncultured Leptolinea sp. Classification (GTDB taxonomy): domain Bacteria; phylum Chloroflexota; class Anaerolineae; order Anaerolineales; family Anaerolineaceae; genus Leptolinea. The sequence continues at coordinate 4,587 of CAYOKC010000205.1, forward strand.
TTGAAGGAGATTGAAACATGGCGAAGCAGAAATTTGACCGATCTAAACCGCATGTAAATGTTGGTACCATGGGTCACATTGACCATGGCAAAACCACCTTGA
>CAYOKC010000206.1:0-4010 GCA_964404415.1 uncultured Leptolinea sp.
AGGATATTGGTGAAGATGGGCCCTTTGCGCAGCATGAAACGGTTTTTGTCAGACTCAAACACATACCCGCCGGTGATGTCGCCGGGGAGCAGATCAGGGGTGAACTGGATGCGTTTGAATTGCATACCCAGCGCCGAAGCAAACGAATTGGCGATCAGCGTTTTAGCCAGCCCCGGATAATCTTCCAGCAGAATATGGCCGCCGGAAGAGAGGAAGGCGGCTGTCATCATCCGCAGTACGTCCCGTTTGCCGATTACGGCTTTCTCCACTTCGTCTATGATCCGGGTGGAAAGTTCCGCCACCCGGCTGATGGTCATGGGTGCCTGATTATCTGTCATCATGGTCAATCTCCAGTGTGTTTTCAAAAAACGTCAGGATTTCTTCAATTCTCCGGTCATTCTCCGCCCGTTTGCGGCTTCGCGATTCATCCCGCCAGCGCCGTGGGGCATTCCAAATTGACCGTGCCACACTCTTCCACGTTCGAGGTCCGGGAATGGGATCTTCATGAAAGAGAAAGGACCGGATTCCCTCCGGCAGAGGGATGTCACCCTGGCGCAGTTGTTCATGCAAATGAAAGTCAGCCGCCACATGTTCCCTTGCCGCGAACATCGTCACCAGCAGGTGGATAAACTCCCTCTGAAGGAATTGGTCATGAAACCGGCTGTTTTCATCCGGAATATACATGGACCGCCAGTGCTGAATGGAGCGCAGGGTTTCATTCTGTGTGTTTTCAGCCGTCCGCTCATCCGCCGCACGGATACGGGGGACAAGCCGGAACAGAAAAATGATGACTGCCAGTATCAACCCCCACCAGTAATACTGCTGGTCGATACTTAATACAAAGGTGCGCAACACCATCCAGACGACCAGTGACACCGGCTGGAGAAAACCCGCCACAAATGCCGGCCAGTTCAGTAGGATCAGGAGTAGTGCCGCGAGAAATAAAAAGGCGAACACCGCCTTACCGGGTGAGATCTTCATCCTATTCACCTCCTTGACCGGTCTGAGCAAAGCGGGTGATAGCTTCAAAACAGCGGATCGCTTTCCCCTCATCCTCAGCGGAAGGCTGCCAGTCACCATAGCGGGCGGCATTAAACATCCGGGTCAACTCATGGACGGGTTCCGGAGAAAAACCGGAAGAGATCAACGTCTCTTCAAACTCCAGGGTGGTCATGTTGTCTTTGCGGGTAATACCTCGGTCTTCCTGCAACACCTGGCTCATATGCCGGTAGCACAGGATGATCACATCCTTAAGGCCGACACCGAGCAAAATACTCTGCCGGGCTTTTTCCGCTTCGCGCGCGATCAAGTCAGACGCTCCAGGCTTTTTACGTGCGATCCGGAATACCCAGATGACTAACATGATACCTGAGGTCAACAAACACCCGCCCACGATCCATAGCAGGATGGGCGGAACCGGTCCCAGCGGGGCTGTCACCCGCGGTTCGGGAGTGGGAACAACAAGCTGTGTTTGAACAGGACCGGTGGAATGCGGTAAAGCCAGAATAGCCAATAACAATCCCCCGATGATCAGGACAATAAAAACCATAGATAGAAGGAAGTTGACTATATCCCGCCACGAGGCACCCCTTAATACTCTGACCATCGAGTAAAGGAACGCTCCCGCTGCCAGCAGGCCCACCAGGATCATGATGAACCGGTTGACCGGTATCGTCTCGGCGTAAACACCCGAATTGTAGGTCACCTTTACCTGGTTGTTTTCAATTTCAGGCGGAGGCAATCCGGGCTGCAATTCAAGCACCGGCAGGCTGATCGCCAGAACAATGACTGCTGCCGCGACCAGGGAGAAAATAATTAACGCATTTCGTTTATCGTTGCCTGCCATGTGGTTTGCTTCCGATGCGCCGGTGGGGATTTACAGGCGAATTTCTGCTTTGTTTATTTTTTGCCGGATTCAGTATCCACATATACCACGAAATCCAACGCGCCGGGCGATTTGTTAAAACAGGTAAGGATCAGCGCGACTTCACTGCGGTGCTGGGTGGCATGGTTAACCTGATGGAGCATCAACTGCCAGAGCGGGTAGGATTTTTTGGCATTTTGTGAATTGATATATGAGTGCTGACCGATCAGATTTTCTTCTGAACAGCGGGTGATATACAGGTGGGTGTTGCTTTCCACTTCGGCCCAACGGGTGCGAACTTCTGCCAACCCGGCAAACCCGGTGGGATCCAGGTGTTTCCGCGGGTAACTTCCCACCCAGCGGCTGAGCCATACCCATTGCGCGCTCATAATATGCACCAGCGTATTGTGCACACTTCCGAAGGAAGGATTGGTGTTGGCCCGGTATTCCTCTTCCGATAATTTTGTCGCCGCGTCCAGAATGCGGTTATTGGCCCATGCGTTATAGCGGTAAACCTGTGAAATCATATCCTTGATCATTTTCCCTCCTCAAACCGTCAAGAAATTGACTGGTTCAGAAAGCTTCGAACCAGATTGTTTACTGCTTCAGGGTTCTCCCAGCCGGGGAATCCGCCCGCGTTCGGGATCACTTCGCGCCGGTTGCACGGCAGATTTTGTGAAAGAAAATCAGCCGCCCGTTTGAAATCTTCCAGATCGTCCATACCATTGTACAGGAGAACCGGCTGCCGGATTTTCTCAAGGTGATCTGCCGCGGATGTGACAGGCCGGGCCGGCAGGTCCGTCAACCACGGGGCGCCTTCAAACCGGTTGACAAGCTCGCGGTGTTCCTCCGCCCGGCAGGCTTCAGGGTTCCGGGTGATGTGATCAAACCAGTCAGCGTGCTCAAACCAGTCATCGCGGGCCGCCTGCAAACCTTTTTCACGGATGACAGTGCGGGCGCGGGTTATCAATTCGCCCACCCGCGGCATGGGAAAGCCTGGAAGGAACGTTCCCTCAAGAATCAGTGAATTGAACCGCTCCGGCTGCCGCAGCGCCAGTATCAACCCGATAGCCGATCCGGTATGCGTCCCCCAGAAAATCGTCTGCTGAATCCCGGCATTATCCAACACGGCTTGAATATCATCCGCGTATTCTTCCACCCCGAAAGGACCTGGGATACGCGAAGATTGTCCGTGCCCGCGCAGGTCAACGGCAAGAATACGAAAATCACGCTGAAATTCTTCGATCTGCCGCCTGAAGTAGGTATGATCGTGTGTGAATCCATGGACCATCACGAGCCAGGGACCGTTTTGCTCCCCGGTATGGTACATGGCTGAATAAATTTTAGGTTGAATCGATATACTATCCATCAACGCGTCATCCGGATTGAAGGGTTTGGTCTTATCCGCCCGAAAAGATTATAGCCCTAAATGTTACGCAAAATCACCAATTTTCCAGGTTTCCCTCGAAAATTGTCACTCATTCGTTTGTTCGATTATCCGTTTGTACCCCAGGTGCGTAACGTTTACTTGACCAGGGTCAAATAGACATATACACCCACACCCATCAACCCCATCAGGAACAGCAAACCCAGCATTAATAGAGCTCTAACCCCAAACAGGGGCGTTTCCTCCTGGATAACCGACGGTGGCGGTTCCTGAGAGTTCATCGGTTGTATTTCCGGATAAGCCGCAGGTGGAGCCTCCTGCCGCGCCGGCGGTTGTTTCAACTTACCTTCCAACACATCCGGAATGCCATTCCCGTTGACATCAGACATCAACGGCCCAAGCCGGGCGATCGCCTCGTCATATTTGAGGCGGGCATCCGGCGGAAGATCATCCAGGCCGGTGAAAATTTTATCGCCCACGATGTATTGCGAACCGGATTGCACGTCAACCCGGATCTGCCCATTGCTGACATTGCCCGGGACCTTCCCTTCAAGAAAATCCGGTATACCGTTGCCGTCTGAATCATGCAGGATTTCCAACGTTTTCAGGTAAGTTTCACGCACATCCGGCGGCATTTCGTCCGGACTGTTATAGGTTTTATTATTGACAACAATTCGCGGCATGGCGCCCTCCTTACCAGGTCATGTCCTGCATTTGATTATACAGATGTTAAGGCAGGTTACCGTAATGTTTTTCAGG
>CAYOKC010000206.1:4020-4617 GCA_964404415.1 uncultured Leptolinea sp.
TAAAATTACAGGTAGCCGTACGGCTTAGAAACCGGTGCATTGGGAGGAAGTATGGAATACAGGATGAGTTTTTCAGACGGGGAATGGAACCAGTTGATGACCGCGCCGGAAGTGGCCGCGTTCTATATTTCACTTTCAAGCCCCAGCAATATGTTTGGCGTTGTGAAAGAGATGATGGCCTCCACAAATCAGATCGTTGAAGCCATCCGGAATTCATCCGGCAACAGCCTGGTGGACGAGGTTGCTTCAGATATTAAATTGCGCGTTGACCAGGGTGTGAAGATCGAATCCCCTGTAATTATCGGCACTCCGGAAACAAGGGAAGAAGCCTGCCTGGAGTTCTTCCGTGATCTTTCCACACTGCTTTCGCAGAAAGCCCCCGATCAAGAGGAAGGATTCGAGAAATGGGTTTTTACCACCGCGAAAAAAGCGTCCGAAGCCGCGAGTGAAGGCGGGTTCATGGGATTCGGCGGCGAGAAAGTCAACGCGGCAGAACAGGACGCGTTAAAGAAACTCGCGTTCGCGCTTGGGATAGAAGCCTGAATCTACAGTCAACCATAGACGAACCGGCTTTCCAAAAACGGAAAGCCGGTTTTT
>CAYOKC010000207.1:0-4543 GCA_964404415.1 uncultured Leptolinea sp.
TCACCTTCCCCCTGAGGGGGAAGGCCGGGATGAGGGTAAGGTTTGCCGGGTGCGTATCAAATAGACACGCCCGTCACCCGGCAGACCGTGGTGCGTTGACCGCGCTGACGGTCTCATCCGGGAATCATCCCGCGGATGACGTCAGCGAATGGGCATTCAACGTCACCCTACCAACCCGGGCACGATTATGGGAGTTTCATATGGACGCGCAATAGCCAAACAAAATTTGCTCCGGTGCGAGAAAGTCACCTTCCTCTAAGGGGGAAGGCCGGGATGAGGGCAAAGTCCGCCGGGTGCGTATCAAATGGACGCGCCTGTCACCCTGCAGGTCATGGTGCGTTGAATGCGCTGACGATCCCATCCGGGAATCATACTGCTAATAATGTCAGCGAATGGGCATTCAACGTCACCTTCCCCTCAGGGGGAAGGCCGGGATGAGGGCAAAGTCTGCCGGGTACGTTGACCGCGCTAACGGTCTCATCCGGGAATCATCCTGCTAATAATGTCAGCGAATGGGCAATCAACAGCACCCTACAAAAAAAGCAACGTTATACCAGCCGTTCTCTTTTCTCACGCTACCCCGTAGAATTACGTTGAAATGCGTGAGATACCTCTCTTCCCTATTAATGCAGTCCTCTTTCCGGGCATGCCGCTGCACCTCTACATCTTCGAAGAACGCTACCGGCGCATGATCCGGCAATCCCTTGACCGCGATTCCCTGCTGGGTATCGTGCTCATCAAGCAGGGCGTGGAAGCCCTGGGACCTTTACCCCAACCCCACAATGTTGGCACACTGGGACGCATCGCCGAATACAACGTGCACGATGACGGCACCATGCATATCACCGTGCTCGGGCTGGAGCGTTTCCAGATCATCGAACTGTATACCGACAAAGAACCCTACCTTACCGGACTGGTGGAAAGCAATCCATTGGAATTCCCCAACCTGTTGAATGTTCACCGTCAGAGCCGCAACCTGGCGGTTGACCTGCGCCTTTACCTGAACGGCCTCAGCCGCAGCAAGATCGAACACGTTGACTTTACCCACTTCTCCCCGCCGGATGACCCGTTGAGCCTGATCTATCTGGCAGCCGCCTTGCTGCAGATCCCGCCCCACGAAAAACAACCCATCCTCGAAGCGAATTCGGTGAATGACATGATGATGATGGTTGGGCGGCTGTACCGGCGTGAGAATGGGCTGATGCCCATGATCAATTCCACCGAAGACCAGTCGGCGCGGCGTATGGCCTGGTTGAATTAACCCGGGCCGCGGCAAATTCATGGCGTGTCAGCCGTGAATTTTGACGCATCTATACGCATATAACGTTCTTCCGGAATGTTCATTGGCCGCGGTTCAAACCCCTGCAGGTAGGGCTTCACCAGCACATACGCCTTCGAATGTGTCAGGAATACCGCCGGGGCGTCATTTACGATGATCTTTTCCGCCCTGCTGTACATGGTCATGCGTTTGACCGGGTCAGGTTCAATCCGGGCTTCTTCCAGCAGCCGGTCCAGTTCAGGGTTGGCGTAGTTCGAGCGGTTCATGTCGTTCCCCGAATGGAACAGCACATCGGCGAAGTTCTCGGGGGCGGGGTAATCGGCGCACCAACCTTCAGAGATCAATTGGCCGTGCCGGTCAGAATCGAGCACATCCTGGTAATAATCCGGGTCAATATTCTGGATGGTGACGTTGACCCCCAGGTTCTCCTCCCACATCTGTGCCAGCGCGGAGATACCTTCGGGCACAGAATTGCCGTACGATGAGGTTGAAATGGTCACAGGGGGCATGTCACCCCTGCCATATTCTGACTCTTTTATCAGTTCACGCGCTTTTTCAGGATCAAATTCCAATCCTTTGAATTCGCGGTCATACCCCGGCAATGCCGGCGGGTAGAGGCCGGCGGCGGGCAGAACACCATCACGCCCGATCTGCCGGGCATATTTTTGTTTGTCCACCGCCATGGCAAAGGCCTGCCGCACCTTCACATCGTCAAACGGCGGCATGGTTGTATCCATGGTGAAATACCCGGTACACAGCCTGACGGTGGTTTTCAACTGGCTGCTCAACGGCTCCGATGGATCGGTAAAGCGGGTGAGGCTTTTCCCGCCCACGTAGGCGTAATCAATACGCCCGTTTTCGTACAATTGCAGGCTGGTGCCCTGGTAGAGCAGATGAAGAATGGATTTGATCTGCGGTTTTTCGCCATAGAACGAGTCAAACCGCTCATATTGACGGTACTCGCGCGCTACCTGCCGGGTGAGCCGGAACGGGCCGGTGCCGTTGGGCGTCAGCCACCATTTGCCGCCCTGTTCCACATTCTCCCGGTCCACAATGAAGGTGGTGGGATAGGTCAGCTTGAGCAGGAAATATGGCACCGGCTGCGTCAGTGTGACCCGCAGGGTACGCTCGTCGACCACGGTCAACCCGCGGATGTGGCCGGCCGAGCCTTCGTGCATTTCTTTCACACCGTCCACATCACCCAGGTAGATCATCACCGTATCCGACCCGGTCGCCTGTGCCGCGGTGCGTTCCCATGAATACACCACGTCTTCCGCGGTGACGGGCCGTCCGTTGTGGAACAACGCGTACGGCTGCAAATGGAAGGTATACACCCGGCCATCCTCCGATACATCCCAGCCGCGGGCGAGGTCAGGGATCAGGTTCATGTCGTGGTCGTAGGTCACCAGGCCTGAGAAGATGAGGTCAAAACCACCGGAGCTGCGGGCGGTGGCGGGGTCATTCTCCAGCGGATTTTCCGTCTCGCCGCTGTCAACCACCAGCAGTTCGTCGCGGGCAAAACCATTGATCCTGGGTGCTGAGATGGACAGCGAGCGGGTGAATTCGTCCACGTGACTGCCGGACTCCGCGAAGAACTCTTTGCCCGCGTACAACACCAGCGCTATGCCGGTTGTAAACCCCCGCGCCGTCACCATCACCGCCCGGTATTCGCGCGTTTCCTGCGGGAACTGGAAATCGGTGACGGTCAACCAGGCATCAGTACCGTCAGTCAGCGATATGGCTTTATCGTCCACATATCGCAGGTTCACCAGATCCTTGAGGTCGGTGCTCCGCAGGGAATAGGCCATTTCACTCAGGCTCTTCCCCTCCGCTTTCGCGATGGACTTCAAATAGCCGGAAATCCTCCCGTCCATGGTTAACGCAAAGAAAAAAGTGGATGAGGCATCCGTCGTGTCGATGGTCACATACGGGGGGATCTTTATGCTCACACCGGCCTGTTCGTTGGTATATACATCCGCCCGCGGCGCTTCTGTTTTGTAGACCGTGGCTGTAGGGAACGGCGGGTACACCGACGGCCCCGCCGCGCTCGCGGTCGTGTTCCCCACCGCGGCAGCCGCCAGCATGAACAGGACGAGAGCGGAAATGCCGCCAGCCTTCTTCTTCCTGAACCGGATGAGAATAAAAATGATGACGGCCAGCAGGACCACACCGATGGCACACAGAATGGCGATACCCGCCAAACCGGCGGAGGGCTTTTCCGGAATCACCGCCGCGATGGGTGTGATGGCAGGTTTCGTCAACCAGACAGATACGGTGGGTGTGAGTGCGGCGGTAGATGCCGCCTGCCGGGCAGCTATCACCGGCACGGGCGTTACGGCAGAGATGGGGCGCATGGTGGGGATCTCTGTGGGCAGAGGCGTGGGGATCGCGGCATTTTGCCGCGGGGGCAGCCCGTTTAACCGGCGCCACTCGGTTTCGAAGCCGGCGAGGTCAAACCCGTAGACGTCCCGGAGGGCATCGTCCACCGTAATGCCGGCGGAGAGGGATTTGAGCAGCCGGTTGATCTTCTCACGGCCGTAGGCTTCGATCAGATAGTTCACCATGTAATACGACTGGCTGTAAGAGATATCCGCCTTATCCGGATCTTCAGAGAAACCGGCGGAGAGGATATTAAAGGAAAGAAGGCTGTCGTCTTCAATGGCTCGTGAAAATGCCCCGCGGGTGTTCGCGTCAGGTTCGCCCTCCCCCAGCACGGCCAATCCTTCCTCCAGCCAGGTGGGGGTGTTCGACAGGCAGGTGAAGGTGTAATTACCCACAAGCACATGCGTCAACTCGTGGGCCTCTGTACGTTTGGTCCACTCCATGTCCTTCAATTCCATGCCGATGGCGATCTTGTTGTAATCCGTGAAAGCCAGGCCTCCCGTCCACCCGGCTTCGTACAGGACGGCATCACGCAGGTCTTCGGTAGAGGCGTACATATACAGGTCTACCGGTTCTGTGACCGTCATACCGGTATCGGCCTGCAACCGGGCCACCGCGTCCAGCGCGGTGGTCAACAGTTCATCCGCCTGCGCCGCGGTGATCCCATAATAATGGACGCGGATGTTGTTTTTCGCGGCCACCTTCCACGGGTGGACGGAATCGATCCAGGTGATTGTCTTCCTGTCGCTGATTACAACATCCCCCGAAGCGGTCACGGCTTTCCATTGCCACCACACTTCAGTGCCGGGCGGTAATGACCCGCTGTTGCGCATGTCCCACTGCCATGACGCGGTCACCTTTTCGCCCGGGGTGAATTGCGGC
>CAYOKC010000208.1:0-4511 GCA_964404415.1 uncultured Leptolinea sp.
TAGCCCGCTACCTGGTGCAGGGCGTGGATGTGTGGATGAATACGCCGCGCCGTCCGCTGGAAGCCAGTGGTACCTCCGGTGAAAAGGCGGCGGTCAATGGCGTTTTGAATTTCTCCATACTCGATGGCTGGTGGCGTGAAGGCTTTAATGGCCGCAACGGCTGGGCTATCGGCGACGAGATCGAACGCGATGATCCGAACGCACAGGATGAGGTCGACACAGCGTCATTGTATGACACGCTTGAAAAAGAGATCATTCCGCTGTATTACGCCAACCGTTCTGCCGACAACCTGCCTAATGAGTGGGTGGGTATGATTAAAGAATCCATACGTACGCTGGCGCCGCAATTCAGCACCCGCCGTATGTTGAAAGAATATATGTCGCAGATGTATCTGCCCGAGATGGAAAGCGGCGAAGAAGATATTCCAGAGCCGCTGGAAAGCGAAAAAGCATGAATTTCGACGTATTCTCCTCACCCCAGGCATGGTTATCAGCCCTACTGATCTTCAGTCTGCGGGTAGGAGATATGTCGCTGGACACCCTGCGTGTCCTGTTTGTGGTACGCGGGAAAAAGGGAATAGCGTGGGTACTCGGATTTTTCCAATCCCTGCTATTTGTTATTGCCATCACAACGGTTCTGGCCCAACTGGATAATCCGCTTAATGTACTGGGTTATGCCTCGGGTTTTGCCACTGGAAATGTACTTGGCATGCTCATAGAAGAGCGCCTGGCTGTTGGGCATATTCAGTTGATGATATTCAGCACCAACCGCGGCGCTGCCATCTGTGACGCGCTGCGCATTGCAGGCTTTGGGGTGACTGAAGTACCAGGGCGCGGAAAGAACGGCACCGTTTCTGTGATCCTGACGAATGTCTTCCGCAAAGATGTCGACCGCCTTGAGACGATCATTCTTGAAACCGACCCTGAGGCGTTCGTAACCCGTGAAGACGTTCGCCCCTTACGGCGTGGTTTCTGGCGGGCTTAGGCTCCATCGTCTTTCTGTAACTTAACCCGCAGGCGAAGTCCATTCACCGCGGTAACAACGACCCGGCTTCCGGCAGGAATGGCCGGTTCGTTTGATTCAAGGTTGGCGCTCCAGCGTTCCCCGGCCACCTGCACCTCGCCATCCGGATTGATCTCAGTCACCGCGTAACCGGTCTTTGTCACAACGGTTTCCACACCGGCGATAACAGGTTTTCTCTGGGCCCGTACCCCGATGGTGACGATGGTAAAGAAAAAGGCGCCTAACACCAGACCGGTACCGATGACCAGCGGGATGGAGATTGACGGATAACCCGGCAGGCGGACGCTGTTGAACAATACCAGGGCTCCGACGATGAACGTCACCGTACCGGCGGCCGTCAAGGCGCCGTGGGTGGGGGCTTTTATATCCAGCACAAACAACACGAAAGCGATGACGATAAAAACCAGGCCGAACAGATTGACCGGCATGATGCCCATGCCATAGATGGCCAGTGCGATACAGCACACCCCCAGGAAACCGGCCACCCAGCCGCCCGGTGTGGATATCTCGATCAGCACGGCCTGCGCCCCGATCGCCAGCAATAAGAACAGCAGGTTGGGGTTGGTCAGCATCATCAATAGACCTTCGATCATCGTCATCTCAAAGGTGACGATGTCAGCGTCCGCCAGTTCCAAGGTGTAAGGTTTTTCAACAACATTAACGGTTCTACCGTTCAATTTTTCCAACAACGCCTGCGGATTTGCCGCAAGTTCATCTACCAATCCTGCTTCAACGGCTTCTGTGCCGGAGACAGCTTTGGCCGATTCTATTGTCTCCTCTGCCAGTTGTACGGCAGTTTCTCCGCGTTCTTTTGCCAGGCTGCGCACGGTGGCTTTGAGGATCTCTTTTACCTTTGATTCCATCGTTGAGTCAATGTTCTCACCGTTTGAGCCAACCGGGCTGGCTGCCCCGATGGTGGTATCCGGAGCCATGGCGGAAGCATGCCCGGCCAGGGTGATTATCGTCCCCGCGCTGCCGGCCATGGCGCCCTGCGGCGCGATATACACAATGACCGGTACCTTGCTGCCGCGGATTGCCTGAACCACACGGTTCATCAGGTCAATACTACCTCCAGGTGTGTTCATTTGAAGGACCAGTGCGGAATAGGTCCCACTTTCCGCTTCATTGATGCCCCGGGAGATGTAATCCACCATAACCGAAGTGACCGGCCCGTCGTATTTAAGTAGCAATACCCGGGGTTGGTTGGAGTCATCAGATGGATGAATGACAGTGAAACCTGAAACAACCAGAGTCAGAATAATGCCAAGCAGCAGAAGGTTTTTCACGGAAAGATTTTTCATAACTTCATTATACGCAGGATATTCATCCGTAAAACTTTATGTACCGCCCCATACAACCGCACTCTGGTGTATATAAAATTCTTCCAAAATGTTAATAGAAAATATGCAAAAAAAGCTTATCCTAAAACCGATTAAGACTTTTATTCAGGAGAGTAAAAAATGGGCAAAATTATAGGTATTGACCTGGGCACCACCAACAGCGTTGTGTCTGTTATGGAAGGCGGCGATCCGGTAGTGATCACCACCATCGAAGGTTCACGCCTGTGCCCATCTGTTGTCGCCTTCAGCAAGAATGGCGAACGGCTGGTGGGTCAGACAGCCAAGCGGCAGGCGGTGATCAACTCAGAAAACACTATTTCTTCCATCAAGCGCTTCATGGGCCGCCGGTTTGACGAGGTGGACCAGGAACGCAAGATGGTTCCGTATTCCATCGTGCGTGGCGCTGGCGGGGATGCCCGCGTAAAGGTGCCGCAGACCGGAAAGGAATACACCCCGCAGGAAATCTCGGCCATGATCCTGGCGAAACTGAAAGCCGATGCCGAAGCGCATCTTGGTGAGACGGTCACCCAGGCGGTGATCACCGTTCCGGCGTACTTCAATGACAGTCAGCGCCAGGCTACCAAAGATGCCGGCCGCATCGCCGGTTTGGACGTTTTGCGTATTATCAATGAGCCTACCGCTTCCGCGCTGGCATATGGATTGGATAAGAAAACCAACGAAAAGATACTGGTCTTCGACCTCGGCGGCGGTACGTTTGACGTTTCCGTACTTGAGGTTGGTGAGGGTGTGTTTGAAGTCAAATCGACAAACGGTGATACCCACCTGGGTGGCGACGACTGGGACGAAAAGATTGTCAACTGGATGGCGGATGAATTCAAGAAAGATCAGGGTATTGATCTGCGTCAGGACCGCCAGGCCTTGCAGCGACTGCGTGAAGCGGCTGAGAAGGCCAAGATCGAACTTTCCACTTTGATGGAAACAGAGATCAACCTGCCGTATATCACGGCGGATGCCAGCGGTCCGCGTCATTTGCAGTTGAAGCTCAACCGGGCGAAATTCGAGCAGATGACGGCTGACCTGCTGAACCGCTGCAAAGGTCCGTTCGAATCCGCGCTGCGCGATTCAGGCCTTAGCGCGTCTCAGATCGACGAAGTAGTGCTGGTGGGCGGTTCCACCCGTATGCCGATGGTACAGGAGCTGGTACGCTCGTTGACCGGCAAAGACCCGAACCGGGGTGTCAACCCTGATGAAGTGGTGGCGGTGGGGGCGGCCATCCAGGGTGGTGTGCTGGGCGGCGAAGTGAAAGATATCCTGCTGCTCGATGTTACCCCGCTTACCCTGGGACTCGAAACCCTGGGCAGTGTGATGACCCCGCTGATTGAACGCAATACCACTATCCCGGTCAAGAAGTCACAGGTATTCTCCACCGCGGACGACAATCAGACCGCTGTGGATATTCATGTGCTGCAGGGTGAACGCCCGATGGCCGGTGACAACATGAGCCTGGGACGTTTCCGCCTGGAAGGTATCCCGATGGCGCCGCGCGGTATTCCTCAGGTTGAAGTCACTTTTGATATAGACGCCAACGGTATTTTGAACGTTTCGGCGAAAGATAAAGCCAGCGGACATGAACAGAAGGTGACCATCACCGCCTCAACCAACCTGAACAAATCAGAGATCGACCGGCTGGTGAAAGACGCGGAAGCCAACCGCAGCGATGACGCCCGCCGAAAGACGGTTGTGGAAGCCCGCAACCAGGCGGACACCGTGGTGTATGCCGCCGAAAAGGTGATCAAAGAGAACAGCGGCGCAGACCACAGCGCGCTGCAGGAAAAAGTCAACGAATTGAAGCAGGCTATGAATGGGGACGATGTTCTCCGAATGCAGAGCCTGATGCAGGAAATCCAGCAGTCCATGCAGGCAGTTCCGCAGAACAACACGGCCGGCAACCCTGTTCCTGAGGCTGAAGCCCAGGGCACCCCGCAGGGTGACGTGGTGGACGGCGAGTTCAAAGACGCGTAGTCTTTCTAATCGGTTGTTCAGAGAATTGAGTATTAAAACCCTAAGGGTTTCAAAACCCTTAGGGTTTATCTTTTGACCTAATGGCCTTACTTAAAATTACTGTTTACACGCGGGGTTGGCCCATTCAAAGAACCGCGGGCAATAAGCCATGGAGACTTCATGGT
>CAYOKC010000209.1:0-4413 GCA_964404415.1 uncultured Leptolinea sp.
GTAACCTTTTAACACCCGCACAATCTGCGGTTCATCATCTACCACAAGGATTTTTTTGCTAAATTCTGACATGTTGTAATCGTACTCCATAGATTTGAAGAATCTGTGAAGGCAATATAAATACGTAGAGGCATATAATTAAATTCTGAAACCAATCCGGGTCGATTTCATCCAAACACAAACGACTGAAGCATAGTAATTATCCATCATTATAAGGAGACATGTGAATGGCTAAAAAAGCTGGTAAAACGAGTGCATCAAAAAAAGGTTTGCCAATGTGGGTATGGATTGGTCTTGCAGTAGTTGTAATTTTGGGGATAGTAACTTTTGTTCCCTTCGGGCAGCCAGCTCCTTCAGCGACACTGGCAAAGGAAGTTTCGGTCGAAGAAGCGGCCAAATTGCGCGACAGTGGCGCTTTCATGCTGGATGTACGAGAGCAAAGCGAATGGGACCAATTCCATATTCCCGGAGCAACCCTGGTTCCGCTGGGGACCCTACCTGACAAATTGGACACATTACCGAAAGACAAGGATATCGTTGTTGTTTGCCGGACAGGACGGCGAAGCGCGGAAGCCCGTGATATCTTGCTTAAAGCCGGTTTTACCAACGTCACCAGTATGGCAGGTGGAGTAACCGATTGGCAGTCCAGGGGTTTGCCGATAGAAACCGGAAAATAACAGTATCTTTTCTGATTGCCCCACAACCGCCCGAACAGGGCGGTTTTTCATTTTTATGCCTGTGTATAATTTAGTCGTCTATTATTGGGCAATTTTGAACTTTTTATCCCCGTACCGGTACATAGTAATGATTGTGATTAACCGGAAACGAGGATACATGCTGGCAGGAACAATAAAGAATCAGGAGATCGCCGGGGAAGCCTGTTCTCGAAACAGGGCCGGGGCAATGATTGATCTTCATAACGACACTTCTCTAATACAACGGATCTCCCGTCATGATGATTCCGCGTTTCATGAGCTTTATGAAACATACGGGCAGCATATGTACGCCTTCGCCCTGCGCATTACCGGAGACCCGGTTTTAGCCGAAGATGTACTCCAGGATTCTCTTGTAGCCGTCTGGAATAGTGCCGGCTCGTTCCGTGGAACCAGCCGGTTGAAAGCCTGGCTCCTGGGAATTGTGCATCACACAGCTATGAAAGCGTTGCGCCACTTGTCAAACCCGATTACAGATGAGATGCTTGAAACGCTTCAAGATGACCGCGGTATCCCGGAAGAGCAGGTCCAACACAAGGAGTCAGTGGACCGGCTTAGAACAGGATTGGCGCAATTATCGCCGGAACACCGTGCTGTGCTGGATCTGGTTTTCTATCAGGGTTTGAGCCTGCAGGAGACCGCAGAGGTTGCCGGTTGCCCGATTGGAACGGTTAAGAGCCGCCTGAGTTATGCCCGGAACCGCCTGAAAGGGCTGCTGACCGGAATGGAGGACGCGAGATGACATGCCCTAATAACGAACAGATACCATTCTATGTATCAGGTCAGATGGACCCTGAAGAAGCTGCCGTTGTGAAGAAGCACATCGCCGTATGCGCGGAGTGCCGTGAAGAGCAGTCTTTCTGGATGGAACTATCCAGTGTGATCTCAACAGATGACGCGGCTGCTGTAAAACCGGCTGGCGCGGATGTCAAAGCCATGGCGATGATCAGGGAAAGATCTGTCCGTTTTAAGACGGTTCGGCGGACGCTGGCATTGTTGAAAGCCCAGGCATACCTGGTGCGGCGTGAAATGTGGCCAGCAACGGCCGGCATAATGGCGCTGGGAGTCATCATCGTCATACTTTCCAAAGAAGCCGTGTTTCTGACTTTCCTCGCGCCTCTGGTAGCGGCTGCCAGCGTGGCGGCGATTTATGGCCCCCAGAACGACCCGGCCAGTGAACTGTCGATGTCTGCGCCGACCTCTCCGTGGAAGATCCTGCTTGCCCGTCTGACCCTGGTTTCCGGTTATAACCTGATGCTGGCTCTCCTCTCCAGTTTTATCTTGATGCTGGTATTCCCGGTGGAGATATTGGGAGGGTTGATACTCTCATGGCTGGGGCCGCTGACAATGCTCTCGGCGTTGGCGTTGATGCTTTCTCTGTGGATCGGCACGGGAAACGCCATCACCATTTCATACGGTTTATGGATCGCGCAATTCATCAATCCACCGCGTATGTTCGGGGATTTGTTATCACTGCATGTCTGGGAACAATTCATTGAAGGATACCGCCAGTTCTGGAAGTCACAGGAGTTGCTTGTTCCCCTGGCTGTAGTGTTCTTTATGGCCGCGTTGGTCTCAACTCGGCGTTCTGAGCAATACATGTCACCCTTTAGCGGATAACCGGCCGAAGTCCGCGATCGGATAAATTTTCACCTTAATCATAGGAGACTCAATGAAACGGTTCATGGGTTTAGTTCAACACGAATTCAGCATGTCCATCAGGCGCAAAAGCCTGTGGATTGGAAATGGCCTGGTGGCCGGACTGTTCATCATATCTCTGTTGACACAGGGACCGGATGAGGGCAGGAATTACTTCGCCGGAAATGCTTCCACATGGCAGGAAGCTGGAGATATGGTGTACATGTTCAATATGCTTATCCCGTTGGTGGCTGGCATCCTGGCCAGTGACCGGCTGAAACGAGATTATCAGATCGGGATCAGGGAATTGCAGATCAGCAGTCCCATCACGGATGGGGTGTATCTGTCCGCGAAATATGCCGGTGTGCTGCTATCAACGTTCCTTCCCCTGGTTCTTTCAGTTTTAGGATTAGCGGCATACGGAGTGGTTTGCGGTTTACCACCGGTGGAACTGCTATCGGGTCTGCTGGCGGGTTTCGTTACGATCTCAATCCCCACTTTTTTATTTGTTGTCGCGTTTTCTCTGGTATGCCCGCTTGTCATACCCGTGCGGATTTACCAGATCCTTTTTACAGGGTATTGGTTCTGGGGCAATTTTTTAAGCGATAAAGTCTTCCCGACCATCAGCGGGACGTTGCTCAATGCCAGCGGGATCTACGCCCTTCAGGGATTTTTCGTGGGCACATTGAGCCGCAGCGGAAAAACATTGCATACTCCGGTTGAAGCCTGCATGAACATCGCTGTTTTGGTGTTATGTGCCGCGTTTGCCATGGCAGCCGGGAGATATTACATGTCACGCAAGAACGGGTTGGCATAGAAAGACCGGCATGGATACACAATTTGCAAACCTCTTTTGTTATGAATACCGGATGGCCGTGAGGCGCCCCGG
Source organism: uncultured Leptolinea sp. (assembly GCA_964404415.1). Classification (GTDB taxonomy): domain Bacteria; phylum Chloroflexota; class Anaerolineae; order Anaerolineales; family Anaerolineaceae; genus Leptolinea. The sequence goes on from CAYOKC010000209.1 coordinate 3,241, forward strand.
GTTATGGATCTCTTTTGGAATTGTCTGCGTGTTCTTCCTCCTGGGTTTGAATACTACATCCGGCGAAGGTTTGATCGAAGTATTCACCGGTAAGGATATGTGGCTTGAAGCCGCTGAGACGGTATTTACGTTCCACATGTTCACACCGGTCCTGGTGGGGATACTGGCTTCAGACCGGTTTCAGCGCGACTTTCATACTTATGTCCGGGAACTACAGGTCAGCTCACCTATCTCTACTCAGGATGTAATTCTGGCGAAATTTCTGGGTATGTGGATTTCAGCCCTGCTGGCGGGATTGGTCAGCACACTGGTTCATGGATCGGTTTCCATCCTGTTACTGTCGGCTCCGGCCCAATTCCTGTTGGCAGAGACCGTGACGTTCTTTGTAATGATCGCGCCGGCATATGCCTTTGTTATCGCTTTTTCGCTGGGATGTCCACTCCTGATGCCGCTGCGGGTTTATCAGATCTTGTTTACCGGATACTGGGTATGGGGCAACCTATTGACGTGGAAACTGATTCCCACCATCAGTGACACACTCCTGAACGCCAGTGGAATGTACGCGCTGCAAGGGTTCTATCATTCCACCAGGTCGCCTGTTATGGGTGTGATCCATACCAGCACCGAAGCCTGGCTAAACCTGCTGGTGGTTGGATTATGTGTTATCGCCGCGTTGACTGCCACCCGCGTCGTTGCCGAATGGCTATATAGAAAAGCATGAGGAAATAAATGAAACAGGATTCATTGAAATACACGTTTTCAACGTACAGGATTGATCATCTCTATATTCCGGCCGCGTTTCTGGCTCTGTTCATGATCATCTGCCTGTTCAAGTTAAATCCGGAAGAATTATTCGATATGTCACGCGCTTATTTGGGGGCGGTTGTGCCCATGATCGGGGGAATCATGGCTGCCTACGCCATACTGGATGATCCGGCGTTGGAATTGCGGTTCGCCACTCCATCACAGGCTGGCTGGTTACTGGCAGAACGCCTCGGGTTGATCTTCCTGATACAGGCGACCTGTGCCGCTGTTTTTCAGGTATTCGCGCAGGTGATGGGCACCGACCTCTCGCCATTGGGGTCGTTCTGGGGTATTCAACTCGCCTGGTTGATCCCCACGATCTCACTGATGGCTCTGGGATGCGCGGCTTCTTTGTGGTCAGCCCAAACC
>CAYOKC010000210.1:0-4392 GCA_964404415.1 uncultured Leptolinea sp.
CCACATCTTCCGTAAGGGCGGGTTTGTAACCCGCCCCGTGATGGCAGGGTTCGTGGATGAATCCACAGGAACGTGTACGGCATTGCCCGGGCGGGTGCCACCCGCCCCTACTCCTTGCGATATATTCTCAGTACAATAATGAGAATCTTGTAGGATCTGTTTCCAACTTGGATCCGTTTCAACCACGTAAGGGCGGGTTAGTAACCCGCCCCTACGACTCGCGAAATTCACTCAGTGCAATAATGAAAAACTGGTGTGGCCTATCTCCAGCCAAAATCATTTTCATCCACATAAGGGCCGATGCCACCCGCCCCTACGCGTGAATTATTGGTGACAGGCCGGTGATCTTTGTTTTAGCCAGATATCGCTTCAAAACCGAATATGTACCATTCGGGCACTTTCTTTTTTGTTACACGCCATTTATAATTTTCCGTACAAACCCTCAATCATCTGAATTTCTCACCGGCGATAAACGGGGGAGGGCAGGGGCTTATCAGGAGGAAACGGTGACACAATTCATCGCGCAGACTGACGGTGTGGAAGTGAACGGGGAAACCGTCATGGCTGTGCTGGATGGTATGGGGAATTTCAGGGAGAAAGGCCGCGAAATTCTGGCCTGGAATGGTATTCTCGCGCCGGAAGCCGGCCGTTGGTACAAAATGCAGGCCTTACTGGATTCGTTGAAGCAGATCTCCGGTTCGTTCCGCCCCATCACGTTGACGTCCATCGGCCGCAAACTCCCGGACCTCATCCGTTTTCCTGTGGGGATCCAGGACGTTCAGCAGGCACTGTTGTCACTGGATGTGACCTACCACCTGAATCACCGCAGAGACGGAAAGATCCTGTATGACAACACAGCCCGCAAAGTGCTGGACGGGATCGGTCATTATTACTACAAGCATACCGGTCCGTCATCGGCGGTTATCGTTTGCACCAGCCCGTACCCGTGCGACTACGACCGCGGGTTGATCGACGCGACCGCGCTGCGGTTCCGTCCGAATGGCGTGGGGGATATTCATGTAACACACGAAGCGAATGAGCACTGCCGTAAGAACGGCGATGATTTCTGCACATTCAAAGTGGAGTGGTAGGTTATTCCGGTTTTCGGGCTTTTACCGAGAACAGCATGGGCAGCCGGTCATCGCCGTCAGGATGATGCCAGAAGCCCTTCCCGTCGTCCACCAGGGTGGGGTGGGCCTGGAATTCCACAAAACCGAACTCGTGCAGAAATTCCAGGCGCAGGCCATTGTCACAGATCGCGGTGACGATCTCTCCCAGGGTATGCTGCCACTGGTAGCTTGACATGGTCTTATGTTCCGGGCTGCGGTCGGCATAACTACCGCTATCTTCGCAGATCAAAGGTTCTTTCTGGAAGTAGGGATATTTCATCACCCAGTCGTCGGAATATTCGTCAAAGATCCAGGAATTCGGGTGCCCGTCGGCCAGGTAGAACATGCCGCCGGGTTTCAGGAAGCCCGAGGCGACCTTCATCCAGCGCGGAAAATCCGGCAGCCAGGTGAGCACGCCGTAGGAGGCGAAGACGATGTCAAATTGACCCTGCAGATGGTTTGGCAGGTCGTATATATCACAGCACACGAACCGGGCGGGGATGGCCAGTTCTCTGGCCAGGTTTTCCGCCAGCGCGATGGCTTTTGGTGAAAAGTCCGCGCCGGTCACATCCGCGCCCAGGCGTGCCCATGACAGGGTATCCATGCCGAAGTGGCATTGCATGTGCAGCAGCGATTTGCCGGCCACATCGCCCACTTCAGAGCGGATCAGGTGATCGAGTTTGTTCTCGCCACGTTTGAAGCCGTCAAGATTATACATTTTGGACCGGGCGTTGATATCCGTCCATTCTTCCCATAGGTCACGGTTGGTTTGCAGTTTATCGTCCATGGTCCAATTTTACCCGGGTTGCAAAGACCCGTTCACGAGTAATTTATGCGCGAAAAAGTCACCTTCCCCCATACCGGGGGAAGGCCGGGATGAGGGAAGGGGGATGTCAGGTATAAAACAAATGGTCGCGGCCGATTCCCGGCAATTCCATGGTTGTCCGAGCCTTTTTCCGGGCATTCCGCCGAACCTGCGATAAAATTTTCATCAATGGATCCCACACCTGATCTCCCCGCCCCAAACCGCCGTGAAGAATACCTTCACCGGGTGGACAAAGCTATCCGGTTCATGGAAGCCCACATTTCCGGTGATGTTGACCTTGAATCGGCGGCGCGGGAAGCCGGGTTTTCACCCTTTCATTTCCACCGCATTTTCACCGCCATCACCGGCGAAACACCGCAAAACTTCCTCACCCGCATCCGCCTGGAGCGGGCGGCAAATTTTTTGATCAAATCACCCGCGATCAGCATTACCGAGATCGCCTTCACATGCGGATACTCCAGCGCGTCAGCTTTCGCGCGAGCGTTCAAACGCTACTTTGGTATCCCGGCCGGTGACTATGCCCGCCTGAGCCGTGAAGAAGGCCGGCCGGCTTCGTGGGTGACAGCCCGCCCGCCGGCGCCGGAAGATCCATTCATCCTGCCCGGTATCCGCATCCAGCCAATGCCGGCGCTGCACCTGGCTGTGTTCATGTCAACCGCAGGTTACAGCCCGGAGGGGGTAAAACAGGCGTGGCTGAAAATGTTCCATTGGGCGCAGGGGCGGGGATTGAACCCGCGCGAATCGGCCTTGATCGCCATATCGTATGACGACCCGCAGATCACCGATACGCGCCGCTGCCGCTATTACGCCGGCTTGACCATTCCCTCCAGCTTAGTGAAAGATACCCGCGCGGGTATTATGGATTTTCCGGAGCACATGTGCGCCGTCTGCCGACTGGAGGTGGACACGGAAGAAATATTGCCGGCATACCGCGCGTTGTACCGCGACTGGCTGCCGGACAGCGGTTTTATTATGACCGACCTGCCGCCTTATGAGATCTATTACAACGCGCCGGATGTTGACCCGGTCAGCAAATATGTGTTTGACCTGTGCGTCCCGGTGGAACCCCTGTAAAAATAGCAAGCACGGTATAGTCATCCGCAATCGGGGGATATCAGAACCGGCGGCTAACGGTGATAATCGGGGTAACTACATAACTGGAGGAATAACTATGGAAATCAATCTTGTCTCATCTGTTCTGTTTGTGGCTGATATGCCCGCCGCGCGCCGGTTTTACGAAGAAGTTCTAGGTCAGCAGGTGCTGATGGACCACGGCCCGAATGTGGGCTACAAAGGCGGGTTCGCCCTCTGGCAGAAGGACCACGCCGGGCAGGTGGTATTTGGTGGTAAGGCGCCCGAAGCCGCGCCGGCTAAAAAACTGGCGGCCGAGCTGTACTTTGAAACCACCGCGCTCGATGAGGTCTTCGCAAAATTGACGAAAACCGGGGTTGAATTCATCCACACAATGGTGGAGCAACCCTGGGGTCAGCGCGTGATCCGGTTCTATGATCCGGATGGTCACATCATTGAGATCGGTGAGCCCATGAATTGCGTGATCGAGCGCATGAGCAAAGAGGGTTTACCGGTGGAAGATATCGCGAAACGCACCTTCATGCCGTTGGAGATCGTCAAACAGATCCTGGGCATGTAAGAATATCGTGTAGGATGGACAAGCCGCCGGGGGGGAATACACAAAGGCGAATGTGTCACCTCGCGGCTATTTGGCCAACTGAGATAACAGGCAAAAGCGTCCACAGGAAAAAACCCGTACACTGGTTCTCCTGTCGACGCTTTGCCTTGTCAGAATTAATTTTGAATTTACGAACCGGTTTTGGATATTGTGCCATAATAACGGGAGGGGGATAACCCCCTGGTATTTCAAATCTCGTGAAATGGCAGGTGGACATGACGCAATTTATCGCAATAACTCCCAACGCGGAAGTTAACGGTGAAACCATATTATCGATAGTCTCCGGGATGGGAAGTCTAAAAACAAAAGCGTATCAAATTCTGGAAACTCATGGAATTTCCAATCCTATTCCCGGAAAGTGGTACCCCCAGCAGGCATGGCTTGACAGTTTCAAAGTCATCGCGCGAACATACCGGCCGGTCACATTAATATGCATCGGCAGGAAGATCCCGGAGAACGCGATTTTTCCCCCGGAGATCAATACCATAGAAAAAGCCCTGGCAGCGATTGACGTGGCTTACCACATGAACCATTGCATTGACGGCCAGCCGTTGTTTGACCCGTCAATCGGGGTTATGCGCGAAGGGATCGGGCATTACCAGTTCCAGAGCCTGGGCGCGAACAAAGCCGCCATCATCTGTAACAATCCATACCCCTGTGATTTTGACCGCGGAATCGTTGATGAAATGGCTTTCATGTATAAGCCGGCTTCATCGAGAGGTGTTACAGTAACTCATACAGATAACGCGTTATGCCGGAATGAAGGC
>CAYOKC010000211.1:0-4266 GCA_964404415.1 uncultured Leptolinea sp.
CCCCCAACGGGGGAAGGTGACACTATCGCGCCGGAACCGAAAAACCTTCCTACTGGCGCCATCTCCCGGCAGGATTATGGCGCCAGTAGAGTATCGGGCCATTGATTGGCGGCCTCATCTCCCCCTAATGGACTTAAATTATATTAGCACATATGTACTATTAGCACAACCTGCCATTAAGTGAAGGTATTGCCACCCGTTTGGGTACTATTTAACCTGTTACCACGGCTGTATTAACCGAAAATCCCCCCGGATTCACGGGCAATTTAACCTATATGGGGAATGGGTTTGACCTACCTGAATCCATATAATCTCACCTAAAGGCTTTAGGAGGATTTTATGCGTTTCAGAATGAATTTCACCCCCATTGTTATCGCACTTGTGCTTCTGCTGGTCACAGTCGCGCCTGTGCTGGCTGCCGGTCCTGATCCTTCAGGCGCCGCGACAGCCGAAGCCAACCCGGTGGCTTCCATCAACTTCTCATGGACGTTGATCGCAGCCTTCCTTGTGTTCTTCATGCAGGCAGGTTTTGCCATGGTCGAAGCCGGCCTGTCTCGCGCCAAGAACACCGTTGCCGTTCTCACCAAGAACTATATGGACGGCCTCATCGGCGGCCTGGCATTCTGGGCGTTCGGTTTCGCTTTCATGTTCGGTGGGTCAGCCCTGGCCTCCGGCCTTGAAGCAGGCAATCCGTTCATTGGCTTCTCGGGTTTTATGCTTTCCGGCGACGCGTATGACGTCACCACCATGGAACTGTGGTTCTTCCAGATGGTCTTCGCGGCTACCGCGGCCACCATTGTTTCCGGCGCTGTGGCCGAACGCACCAAAACCACCGCGTACCTGGCATATTCATTCCTTATTTCTGCCATTGTTTATCCCATTTATGGTCACTGGGTATGGGGCGGCGGCTGGTTGGCCACCCTGCCATTCGGTGTTGGCGCCCGTGACTTCGCCGGTTCCGGTGTGGTGCACGCGGTGGGCGGTTTCGTTGCCCTGGCCGGCGCCATCATGGTCGGCCCCCGCCTTGGAAAATTCGGCAAAGACGGCAAAGCCAAATTCATCCCCGGCCACAATATGTCGCTTGTCGCCCTGGGCACCTTCATCCTGTTCTTCGGCTGGTTCGGTTTCAACCCCGGTTCAACCATGGCCGCCACTGACCTGCGCATCTCTGTCATCGCGGTCAACACCTTCCTGGCCGGTGCGGCCGGAGCTGTGGTGGGCGTGTACTACAGCCTGCTGAAAACCGGCAAGATCGACCTGACCCTGGCCTGCAACGGTGGCCTTGCCGGCCTCGTGGGTGTCACCGCGCCGTGCGCGTATGTGGGAACCCTCTCCGCGGTCATCATCGGTGTCATCGCCGCCCTGGTTATGATCTGGGCCCTCGGTTTCGTGGAAAACAAACTGAAAGTGGATGACGTTGTGGGCGCCGTTTCTGTTCACGGTTTTGGCGGCCTGTGGGGCCTTATCGCGGTCGGTATCTTCGCCGATGGCACCTACGGCGGTGTGAGCGGCTTGATCATGGGCAACACCGGTCAGTTCATCGCCCAGTTGATCGACGCGGCCGTTGTACTGGCCTGGAGCCTGGGAATGGGCTTCGCGATCTTCGCCCTGCTCAAAGTCACCATGGGTCTGCGCGCATCCAAAGAAGAGGAAATCAAGGGTCTGGACGTACCGGAGCACGGCCTCGAGGCCTACCCTGCCGATACCCTGCCCGCTGACCTGTAATCAAGAATTCACTCAAAACAAACCTCTGCCGCCGGCTTATCCCCAACGGCGGCAGAGGAAGATCATTTTCAAAAGGAGAATTAAGACATGACTCAAGAAATGATGATGGCTCTCGGTGCTTTTGTGGTTTTCTTCCTTTTATGGGTGGTTGTTCCAACAGTTGTCAAGAAGAATAAAACCGGTGAAGAAGAGTAATTATTAATATGAAAATAGCCCTCTCCACTGCGCGGTGACAGTCAATCTGAGGAGTGGGGAAGAGATTACCCGAATGTACGGGGATCCGGATGATGGCATGCGAAGTCCGGTGAAAGAAGCCAGGCGCATCATATTTTATTCATAGACGCCGCGCCTGGCTTCTTCATTTATTAAAACCCTACGCCGGTTCTTGAAATTCAGATCATTTTGATTGTAAAATGAAATCACCACTTTACCAATTAAATACGCAATGAAGGAGGAGCACGATGGACGAAAAGTACCAGCCTGTCTGCACTTTGCAAGACCTGTACGCGACTTCTGCCCCGATCTTCGCCAATGGAGTGATGCACGTTTTTGGAATTTTTCAGTGCACATCCGGAGTAAGTATGATGTTGGTAGCCCCGTCCACCTCGGGTGAGGTGAGATGTCCGCTTTGTGGAGAGATCCACATGCTGCGGGATTGTTTCATCCCGATGACCATGGACGAATTTTTTACGCGTTACCGGTTGACAAATTTAGACAGCAGGGATTGATCTGGTCAATTGACAATCGTAATACTTACACCCGTCCCCCGGGAGGGTTATTTGCGCCTGTATTTATCATGGCTCTCACCTTATTTTGGGTTGGAATCACAAAAATCCCTCGCCCCGAAGGGGAGAGGTTAGGTGAGGGGAAAAGCCGGCATACCTTAAAGCCGGGCGATGAAAAACTATATATGCCTTCTCTGCAGGTAAACCGACGGGACAGAATCGCCCCTCACCCCTGCCTCCCCCCGCGGAGCGACGTGAAATAACCAGTTACCCGCCAAACCGTGATATCCTGACAGTATGCAAACCATTACCACCGAACGCGTACCCATCAAACTCTGGGCGGACGATATTGACGCCCAGGCCATGCAGCAGGCGCGCAACCTGGCCAACCTGCCCTTTACCTTCCGCTGGGTGGCGGTGATGCCTGACGCGCACGCCGGCTACGGTATGCCCATCGGCGGCGTGCTGGCTACCGATGGTGTGGTGATCCCCAACGCGGTGGGGGTGGATATAGGCTGCGGCATGGCTGCCGTACGCACCGACCTGAAGAAGGTCAACACCACGCAGTTGCAGGACATCCTGGCCCTCATCCGCGCTGACGTGCCTGTGGGCTTCAAGCACCATCCCGACCCGCAGCCGTGGGACGGTTTCGACCGCGCCCCGGATATCGGCATCATCCAGGAGGAGTTGTTCTCGGCGCGCCATCAACTGGGCACACTGGGCGGCGGCAACCACTTCATTGAGATCCAACAGGGGGATGACGGCTTCGTCTGGTTGATGATCCACTCGGGCAGCCGCAATTTCGGCCTGAAGGCGGCTACCGAATACCACAGGCTGGCGAAAACCCTGTGCGCGAAGGGCAAATTTGCCCTGCCGGACCCCGACCTTTCGTACCTGGAGGCGGATTCGCCCGCCGGCCGCGAATACCTGGCGGCCATGAACTACTGCCTCGATTTCGCCCGCGCCAACCGCGCGCTGATGGTTGAGCGCTGCATGGACGCCATCACGGCCGTCACCGGAGGGGTGGGCACGTATGAGGTCAATATCCATCACAACTACGCCGCCGAAGAAACGCATTTCGGCCATCCGGTGCTGGTACACCGCAAGGGAGCCACGTCCGCCCGGGCGGGGCAGGCGGGCATCATTCCCGGCTCGATGGGTGCGCATAGCTATATCACTGAGGGGCGGGGCAGTGAAGAGAGTTTCCAGTCATCCTCCCATGGGGCGGGTAGGCGCATGGGGCGCAACGAAGCCACGCGCAAACTCGACCTGGAACGCGAGCAGAAGAAAATGAAAGGCATCATCCACGGCCTGCGCTCCAAACATGATCTTGACGAAGCCCCCGGCGCGTATAAAGATATCGAAGATGTGATGGCCCGCCAGCAGGACCTGGTGAGGATCGTCACACAATTGCGGCCGCTGGCTGTGATCAAGGGGTAGGGGGCTAGCATCAACCCTGCCAATGCCGTGTTTTTCTGCTACCGTAGGGTGCTGTTAAATGCCCATTCACTGACCGGATTCGCAGGAAGGATGCCGTTATAGACAATGACCGCATTCAACGCACCACAGCCTGCCGGGAGATGGGGGTGTCCATTTGATGCGTACCTGGTAGACTTCGCCCTCATCCCGGCCTTCCCCCTGGGGGGAAGGTGACTACCGTAGGGTGCTGTTGAATGCCCATTCGCTGACATTATCCGCGGGAAGCTTCCCGGATGGGACCTTCAGCGCATTCAACGCACCACGGCCTGCCGGGAGATGGGTGTGTCCATTTGATGCGTACCTGGTAGACTTCGCCCTCATCCCGGCCTTCCCCCTG
>CAYOKC010000212.1:0-4195 GCA_964404415.1 uncultured Leptolinea sp.
TGACCTCCGGGTTATGAGCCCGACGAGCTGCCTCTGCTCTACCCCGCATCGCGTCCGATTAATATATCACATCCGGCGGGCGGCGTCAAGCAACAAAAAAGCGCCGGCTATTTGCCGGCGCTGACATACTTTTGGTAGTGATTAGTTCTTCACCACGATCATCTGGTACATCTCACCGTTGGCCACGCGGGCGCCGGTCTGGGTGACCATCGCCCAGTAGGAGGTGTATTTCTTGCCGGGGGTGCCGGGAGCGGCCTGGTCAACATTGAAGATGGCTTTTTCGCCGGGTTTGACGGCCACTTTCAACGGGACACGGGTCACACCGGAGAACTGGTCGCCGCCGATGAAAACCAGGGCGTATTCGGTCGTCCAGGTGACGCTGCCCACGTTCTTGAAACCGGTCTCCATCTGGAAGCGTTCGCCGGGGGCGAAAACAGTGCCGTCAGCGGGGATGCTGTACTGGAACTCGGCGAAGTCACCCACTTTGAAGCCGGCCGCGGAGGCGGATGACTGTGTGGGGGCCAGGTTCGGGTTCAGGTTATTGGCAATGGTGGGTAACGCTGTGGCAACGCCGCCAAAAGGCAGAGTGGGCTGCATGGCTTCAGCAACAGTAGGTTCCGCGGTGGGAGGCGGGGGAGTGGTGGGGGAGGGTTCCGGCGTGTTGGTCGGGGGGACAGCCGTCGGGTTCGCCAGTGCGGCTTCCGTCAACTGTGCCTGAACCGTGGCCGCGGCCATGGTGTAAACAGCGCCGGGGTCGGTTGTCGGCTCAGCGGGTGCGGCCGCGCCGCAGGCGGAGATCAACAGACTGAACACGATCGCAGTAATGGCAAGGATGCCAGTGATCTGTAATTTTTTCTTCATCTTCTGACCTTTTCTCAATATGGGTTCTGCATCCGATTATAACAGTTATTTTTCACCAAAAACCGGCTTCCACAGGATGATACCGTCAAAATGGCGCGAAAAAATGAGAAATTTCTTACTTTTACGCCTGTTTTCCGTTCTCCGGACGAACGGTCCGTCAAAGCTCTCACCCGCGCGGCGTATTGTACGGGGGGAGGTTTAACCGGCAAAAGTTGGCCGGGCAGTACCCTTTGAGGAGGCTAATCTGCCTGCATCAAATGCCATGACCGGTTTCAGGCAGTTATTAAAACTCCTAAGGTAGTAACCATTGGGAACTTGAATGTACCCCTTTGGGCTTACCCGCATTAATCTTTCCTAAAATATATACAGGACATATTGGATTTATATCAATTTCTTATAAACTAATTGTATTGTAGAATGAAGTGAATAATCATTGTCTGTAAAGGAGACTGCCATGTTTGTAGGTTCCCGCATGAAACACCCGGTAATCACTATCGGTCCCAAAACGTCACTGGACGAAGCATTGTCGCTTATGAACGCGGAACACATCCGCAGGCTGCCCGTGGTGGATAACGCCGGCAACCTTGTGGGTATTGTCACTGAGCTGGACCTGCTGAAAGCATCTCCTTCCGCCGCCACCTCCCTCAGCGTATGGGAGATCAAGTCGCTGCTGAGCTCGTTCCCGATCGAAAAGATCATGACACGCGAGGTCTATACCGTCACTGAAGACATGCCCCTGGAAGACGCGGCCCGGATCATGCTGGATAAGAAGATCGGCGGCCTTCCCGTGGTGCGCGGTCAGAGCGTTGTCGGAATCATCACCGAAACCGATATCTTCAAGGTGTTCCTTGAGGTACTTGGCGCGCATGAAGCCGGATTGCGCCTCACCGTCGCCCTGCCGAAAGGTCCCGGCGTCATCGCGAAATTATGCCAGTCCATCTTTGAGATCGGCGGCAACATCCTTTCCTTCGGCACCTTTATGGGCGAAGACAGCAAATCTGACGGCGCCGTGCTGCGGGTAGAGGGTGTGGAAGAAAAACAATTGCAAAAGGCCATCAAACCGTTTGTTGAGCGGATCATTGACATCCGCGAATGCGCGGGAGGATAACAACCAAACGGCCGGGAAACCGGCCGTTTTTATTTACAAATTTTCCGCCTGTTTGAGCACCTTTCTGATGCGGGTCAATCCGCCGGGCGTCAGGTCTGTGACGCGGGTGTTTAATGCCGCGATAAAGGCGTCACGATTATCTTTTGAAACCGCGGGAAGCGTTGACTCGGCATGCTGGGGCACTTCTTTCGGGCGGCAGGTGCGCAGGTGTTCGAGTAAGAACGGGGTGACTGCCGCGCGGTACTCCGGCTTTGCAGACCCGATCAATCCCAGAATTTTTATCCCGTTATCTGTGGTGATCACGGAACCGCTTTTGGTGGTTTTCATGATCAGGTCAAGGTGCGCTATTAATGTGTCCGCCTGCCGGTCAGCCACAGTTGAAAGCGCGATCATCGCGCCCCACACCATGCGGTTATTCCGTGACGGCAACAATCTAATAATTTCCTCTGTGTGAGGTTCTATCAGAGCCGGGTCGATCATGCCAATCTCGTAGATCGTCTTTATACAGTCGTTGGCGATATCAACATTTTTATCCCGCAGGTGGCCTACCAGTTCTTTAATGCCGGCCGTATCGTTGCCGGCTGCCAGTTTGCATGCCAGCTCCTGGTTGGGAACCTCGTCGCGCCTGCCCTGCGAACAGGCGAGCTCATTAATTACAGACATTATTTTTCTCCAGCTGTAGATTTTTCAGATCGTGCCAGTATTCTGTGAACCAGAAGCGTGATCCATCGGGATGGTTCTTTTTTCTGCCCGAAATCCCATTTCTTATACGGCATATAGATAGCCTCAGGGATATAGGCGCCATCCGGTGCCGCTTTGGCTGTGACTATTTCCAGCATTTCAACAAATCCCGGTGTAATGATAGCCTCCGGGTAGTGTGAGAGGACATCCAGCACATGCAAAATGTCATACCAGATGAGCGGAGCTTTCAATTTGCAAAAATCAGTCCCCATGTAAAAAATAAATGGATGTTCGTCACGGCGCGCTTCCCACAGATGCAGGATGGTCTGGATCCCGGTTGATGCCGCGGGTGCGCGGCGCCATTCTTTTTTCAGGGCAAGCATTTTCAACATGACCAGGTTGGCATACGGGCAGGGCGCGTTCTTCGGCCCCGGCCCGCGGAAGGTCCCCAGTTCTTTGGAAACAGCGCAAGGCCACCCGTTCTCCCGAATGAGATTTACCAGAAAGTCGGCTGCCTTTTCCACCCGCGAGTCATCACCCAGTCCGAGTTGTGTCAATGCGTAGACCTGGTTGGGCGCGTCGCACAGGGCCCAACCGGCGGTGTCCTGGCCGGTTCCGCCGTGGCCCGGGCCGATATTCATGGGCAGGCGGAATGGTCCTTCAGGGGAGGCTTGCGCCAGGATCTTTTCAGCGATCTGTGCCATGCCCGGGTCGTCATGCCGAAGGCCGAGGTCAGTCAGAAAGTTCAGCGTGTGAAACGATTGACTGGCGGATTTATGGCTGGAAAGCACTTTGCCCGGCCAGTCTGCCAGTGATGCCGTCAACTCCTGGATTTCGGGTTGGTTAAGCATGGCAAGCCGGGCGGGCCGCACAGCAGGCGAAGCTTCATCTTCACCGAGTAGGTCTATTCTTGCCCGGTATTGGATATACGCGGGGCCTTGCAATAGCCAGTCAACCGGTATTGGCATACGTCACTCTCCCTGAACGGTTAAGTCCATGATAGCCTAAAACGGGGAAAGCGCAAAAAGTTGGGAGTTGAATAGCGGTTAGCCGCGAAATACAATCGAATTGTATAGGCTGATTTACCGTACATTTCCAGCCATATAGAAGGAGACGGATATGCGATCGGTCACGTTTATTTGTATCTGTTGTTTGGTGATTGTATTCTCCTTCGAAGCCTGCGCAGGTCAACCCATAACACCTGCACCCACACTAAAGCCTTCCGCGACCGAAAAACCGGCCGAACCCACTCCAATACCCCCCACATCGACGCCGGTACCCACAGACACACCGGAACCAACTGCCACACCCGAACCAACCGCCACTCCAGAGCCGACGGCCACCCCGGTTCCCATTGATCTCTTGATCACGGTGAATGACAACAGTGGGAATATTGTTTCCCCGGCATTCTTACAGATCGCCGGCATTGATGAAAAGGAAAAACCCACCAGTTATGACGGCCGGATCGCGTGGCGGGATCTCCCCTCTGAAGAAGTCAATCTGACCGTGAAAGCCTCGGGATTCATCCTTTTCGAAAAATCATTG
>CAYOKC010000213.1:0-4162 GCA_964404415.1 uncultured Leptolinea sp.
GTTGTTGTTGCCTGCGATAACAATGGCAACGTTGACATTAACAACTTAAAACAAAAGGCCGAAGAATACAAAGACACATTACACTCTTTTATGATTACATACCCGAGCACACATGGGGTTTTTGAAAAAGAGATAAATTGAATTAGCTTAAAATAAATTTAATATAAAAAATAATTTGAAATGAGAGGTTATAATAATGAATACTTTTGAAAAAGCCTCATAATTGTTTGAGAATTCCATTTTTCTCATAATTATCTATTCAGACCAACACCTCCTCAAAACCTCCGTTTTATGGAGATTTGGGGGAGGAAGGAGGGGGACAGACCTGTGCATGAACGAAGCACTTCTAAAGAAATAATATTGAAAGTCAGCGAACTCCCTCAGATATTGACTGGAGCGGAATGTAATCCCAACGGCTGAGTCTGCCTGCGCCATATATTGCTTTTTTGACAATCTTATTAAAATCTTCAGGCTGTAAATCCATGTCGGCAATTTGGTACAATGCCGGTATGAAACCTGTCTATGTGAACGTACTGCGTATCGTTCTACCTTTGATAGTGATCGCGGCGGCGGCTGTTATCCTGCTGCAAAACATTCCCGCCGTAAAACCGGCGGCAACCTCTACGGCCACTACAGTGGATACAGCCATTGTGGCTCCCACAGCCGCTCCGAGCGCAACAACAGAACCCACACTGGAACCTATCATCGCGCCTACGGCAACTGAAGCGGTGACACCCACCGCTGCCGTACCCGTAATCTCATACCCGGTGGGGCCTGACACGTATCCATCGGGGGTCAACCCGTTGACCGGATTGCCGGTGGAAGATCCGGAGAGCCTGAAACTGCCCCCCGCGCTGCTTTCCATCAGCAATTCGCCCGTCACCGCGCGGCCGCAGGCCGGGCTTTCCTTCGCTCCACTAATTTATGAATTGTTCATCGGCGCCGGGAACAGCCGTTTCCTGACCATCTTCTACGGCGATCTTCCGAAGACGGCAGAAAATCCCAACCCCGAGATCGGTCCCGTACGCTCGGGACGGTTGGCGTACGAACACATCCGCAAACTACTCAATGGATTCATCGTGATGGCCTATGCCTCGGTGTGGGTCACACCCAAGCTGAATTACGTGCACGACCTGCAAACCGAGCATCCCGATGACATCAACGGCGCCCGCCTGCGGGTGAATGACCTCACCGGGTTGAAAGAGAAATTCTCCGCGCAGCTTGGCCCGCCCAACCCGATCGGGTTGAAGTTCGATACCGCGGTTCCGGATGGCGGCAAAGACGGACACACCATCTGGCTGCCCTACGCCTATGTTGACCAGGTCTGGTGGCATTTTGACGATGGCAGCGGCACCTATCACCGCTGGCAGGATATGGAGAACGGCAAAGATTTCACCGAACAGGTTGACAGTCTTACCGGTAAACCGTTGGAGATCGAGAATGTGGTTGTGTTGTTTGTCGACCATATTGCCTATCGCGAAACGTTGATCGATCTGAACCTGCTGTACGTCAACAAAGAACGCGCCCTGTTCTTCCGCGACGGCCAGATCTTTGAAGGGTACTGGACAACCCGCGGAGAAGAGTATGAGAAGACCACCGGGAAGCTGCGCCCGCTGCGTTTCCTTGATAAAAATGGCGATCCATTCCCGCTGAAACCCGGCCAGACATGGGTGGAGATCGTCACTCAGGAAACCCCGGTGTATGAGACCCAGTACACGGAAGACTATTACCGGCTGGTGAACAACCGCGAACCCGGTTCGGGGATATGGGCGGTGCGTTTTGTCCACCCCGAAAACATGCAGCCCAACGAATAGGTGGCATATCTTTTTTTGATTCCTGGCGGATATTGCGGCAATTAAAACCGGTTACCTTTGCCTGGAGTAAGATCCGGGTTATGGAAATCTAACAGTATTGTCTATTGCCGCGTACCGGACTCTGGTTAAAATAGGAATGTTGATGGTTTTTTCTTGAAAAGGTTGTACTATGCGTAAGATGTTTTTGATCCCCGTTTTGTTAATATCCCTGCTGGCAGGTTCATTTATGCTCCCGGCTGGAAAAGCCGCCGCGGCCACTCCGGTTCCCACAGTCCAGATCGCCATGCTGGAACCCAGCGGTCCGTTGACCTACCCGGCGGGCGTCAACCCGTTGACCGGATTGCCGGAAGAAAATCCGGCAGACCTTGAACTTCCTCCCGCGCTGGTATCCATTTCCACATTCCCGCCATCCACCCGGCCGCAATCCGGTCTTTCTTACAGCCCGTGGGTATTTGAACTGTTTATCGGTGAGGGCATGTCACGTTACCTGGCGCTATTCTATGGCAGCTACCCGCAGGCCGCGGTGGATGAAGCCGATGCGTTGACAGAAGACGAACCCAGCATCGGTCCGATCCGCTCGGGGCGTTTGCCGTACGAGAGTGTGCGCAAGTTGTATAACGGCTTCCTTGTGATGGCTTCAGCGTATTCTTCGGTAGCCGCGAAATTAAGCGAGTTTTCAAACATATTTGGTTCTGATGATGATGTGAAAGGCGGCAGTTCCATTAAGGTGGCCGACCTGCGCTCGATTGCGGAACAATACCGGGGCAAACTGCGCATGACCGCTGAAGGCATGGGCGGGATGCGTTTTGACCCACAGCCGGGATCTAACGGTAAACCTGCCACACAGATCTGGTACCCGGTGGCGCTGTTGAATCAGGTGGTCTGGAAGTATGACCCGGCCTTGGGAGCATATACCCGCTGGCAGGATAATGGTGACGGCATAAACTTCATTCAGCAATCCGATAAATTGAACGGCGAGACGTTGACGTACGAGAATATCGTCATTCTCTATGCCGCGCACCACCGGTACGCGGATACCCTGATGGATGTCGATCTGATGTATGTCAACAAAGGTAAAGCGGTATTATTCCGGGACGGGCAGAAATTTGACCTGTTCTGGACAACCCGCAGCGAAGAATATGAAAAGACAACCGGACTGGTACGGCCGATCCGTTTTATAACCGCCGAAGGCGACCCGTTTCCCTTCAAACCGGGACAAACCTGGGTGCATTTGACACCCGAGTTTACACCTGTCTATGAAACAGCCCCCTGGGACACGGCAGACATCAAAGACGCCAACCTGGCCTGGCAGCAGCATAAAAAGAGCCGCGAAGAAGGCTCCGGTTTCTGGACGGTGGATTTTTATCAACCGACAATTGAACCGAAAAAATAAACATTTTTACTTTGTTTTACGGAACTTATCACACCCATAATTCGTTATACAATTATGTCTACTTAAAGTAGAATTGACGTCCCACGAATGTGTGAGTGGAATAGATCATCGATCCACGTTAATAATCGGGGGTGCCGGCGTTCGGCCACCCCATTTGACCAGAGGAAAAATTATGAATCATAAAATACGAATTCCGTTATTTGTATTAATGGCTGCCAGTTTGCTGCTGGCAGGATGCAATCTGCCGGTGAACAACAGCGCCAGCGCCACAAAAACGGCGGAAGCCGGTGGCGCTAATTCCGTACTGGAGACGGCAAAAGCCATAGTCAACGCCAATTTGACGGCCACGGCGGCAGCCGGCGGCGGAGTCAAACCCACCACCGCGCCCGTTGTTGTCAAGCCGACCACCGCGCCTGCCGTCATCCCCACGATCGCAGTTCCTCAGACACAACCGACCACGCAGGTTGTTGCCGGTACCGATGCCGCTCAACTGGCGGCTGAAACCATTCCGGATGACACGAAATTCCTCTCCGGCGCTACCTTCACCAAGACCTGGCGTTTGATGAACACCGGTTCATCCACCTGGGGAACCGACTATAAATTTGTGTTTTTCCAGGGTGACCAAATGGGCGCGGCGGCTGAATACCGTATCAATGTCCCTGTGGAACCCGGCAAGATCTATGATATGTCAGTGCCAATGAAAGCCCCGGAAGCCGTGGGTTCCTACAAAGGATTTTGGAAGATAAAGAACCCCAATGGCTCCATGTTCGGCCCCGGCAACACCGGTTTCTGGGTGAAGATTGAAGTGGCGCCGCCAACCGCGACCGCCACCGTTCCGGTGACGGCTACCTCTGTTCCCCCAACAGCCACCACGGCTGCTCCTGTTCCTACCGAGACAACCACTCCCTGATTTTTCCTTCACAATAAAAAAAGACGGCGCTTATCGAAATGATAA
>CAYOKC010000214.1:0-4115 GCA_964404415.1 uncultured Leptolinea sp.
CACGCTTCAGATGGCCCACACCTTGGCCGACGGCGGGTTTTTCGCAACACTTCAGCTTGCCTTCGATCCCGCCGATGTGGCCGGCTGCGATGCGTCGACCCTCGACCTGTTTGCGTGGAACATGGAGGACATCGACCGTCCACGGTGGAAACTGGCCGTGGCGGGCAACGTGACGAACGCCGCCTTTCCGGCCAACGACATCTGCCGGATTGACGGCCCACCCGACGCGGTGCTGGGTCACTACGGCGTCGATACGGCCGGCGGCATCGTCTGGGCGAACATCAACCATACCGCCGATTTCGCCGTCTTTGCCCGGCCGAAACCTGTAGGCACCGCGCTGCTGGTGCGGTAAGTGAGAGAAGCACGATGAGCGAAAGCAAACGCACCGTTCCCGAGTTCCCGAGTTCCAGATTAAGCAGCGGCAATAAAACAACAACTCCTTCAGCCGGAAGTCAACCGGGGCCTTCAGGGCCGCCAGGCCGCCGTGTGCCGTTCTCATGCGGCCAAGCATGGCACCTGACGGTTTGCCTGGTGATCTGCCTGGCCAGCGGGTACGCCGTCGCCGGGGTGACGGAAAACCTTGTTCGCGACGGGGGCATCGAAACCTGGCGGACCACCGGACCGCAGGACGGCGGCTGGAATTATCTGGCGGTCGCCTGGAAGGCCGCCGAGTTCGCGCGGGACAGCCGGGGGCGCTTCCTGACGCCGGCCATCGCCAGCCAGTACTTCGACACCCATGTGGTCAAGCCCGAGCCCCAGGATGTGCATACGGGCGCGTGCTTTATCCAGGTCAAACTGGGCGCGCCGGGTGATGACGTTCTTGCGGTGCTCGATAAAGATCTGCAAGCAGCGTTTGAGTGACAGGGTACGCGGCTCACCATCTACCAGCGCCAGCAAAATGACGCCGAAGGTGGATTGCAGCGGGGTGTACTTGAACAGTTGATTTAAAACTTTGCGGGGTTCCGCGCCGCGTTTGAGCTCGATGACAATGCTCATGCCGCGCCGGTCAGATTCGTCGCGCAGGTCGGTGATGTTATCCAGGCGGCCTTCGCGTACCAGTTCGGCAATGCGTTCGATCAGGCCGGTTTTGTTGACCTGATAGGGGATCTCGGTAATGACGATGGAATAACGTCCGCCTTTGATCTCTTCAATATGGGCGAGACCGCGCACTACCAGGCGGCCGCGGCCGGTGGAGTACGCCTGACGGATTCCCTCGTTACCCACAATGACGCCGCCGGTCGGGAAGTCCGGGCCGGGCAGGTAATGCATCAATGATTCCGAGGTGATCTGATCGATGGTATCGTAGTGCTCGATCATGTGAATGATGGCTTTGACCAGTTCCTTCAGATTGTGAGGAGGAATGTTGGTCGCCATACCCACGGCAATACCGGATGATCCGTTCAGAAGCAGGTTGGGCAGACGGGCTGGAAGAACGATCGGTTCCTTCAGCGTGCCGTCAAAGTTATCGGTGAAATCGACGGTATTCTTGTCGATATCCAGCAGCATCTCTTCCGCCATCTGGTGCAGGCGGGCTTCGGTGTAACGCATGGCAGCCGGCGAGTCGCCGTCAACAGAACCGAAGTTGCCCTGGCCGTCAACCAGTCTGTAGCGCATGGAGAAATCCTGCGCCATACGGGCCATGGCATCGTATACAGCCAGATCGCCATGGGGGTGGTACTTACCAAGCACTTCACCAACGATACGGGCGGATTTTTTGTAAGCCAGATTGGACCGGTTTCCCAGTTCGAGCATACCGAAGAGGATGCGGCGGTGGACGGGTTTCAGTCCGTCGCGGGCATCGGGCAGGGCGCGGGCCACAATTACGCTCATGGCGTAATCAAGGTACGCGGTGCGCATTTCGTGATCGATATCTACGGAAGGATTCGGGTTGACCGGTTCTTCAGCGGGGGTAGGATTTTCAGGGGTTTCAGGAGTTTTCGGGGTCATAGTCGGTATGAATTATACCGCACCACGGCCACGAACGCATGCGCGTAGCTGCTTGCCAAATCTTCACTGGAGCAGATGTTCCAGTTTCCTGCCTTCCGTCATCATTTCCCGGATCGCCGATTTTTCCGGATAGGTTTTGTTGACAAGGTTCAGCATGTAATCGTATGCTACCCGATTCTTTACCAGAAACTGGTCGAGGAGTCCGGCCAGGCGGCCGGTGTATATCTTGCGGCGGTATCCGTCACGCATCGCGGCGGCCAGGATCGTGGTGGCAAAGAACGCGGCCACCCCCAGCAGGATCCAGATCAAAAAATGCAGCCGGCCGGGAAATATCCAGAACCCCGCCAGTACAAGAACAGGTGTACCCCACCATACCAGCAGGATCAGCCAGCCGGGGCCGCCGGGTAAATCCTCCAATTCTTTGTTCATCTGGTCAAGGAAATCCCGGCACAGCTGCTGCCGCCCAGCGAGAATACCGGCATCGCTGCAGTATGGACAAACCGGTTCTTTGATCAAAGGCGCCCCACATCTCGGGCAGTATGGGACTGATAAATCGTCAGATTTGCTCATGTGATGTCCCGTTGGTGCCTTTGGTTGTTTTTCCGGGGGATGGAACTAGTCAATGAAAACCCCGATGATCAGGGATAGGATCATGAGCAAAATTTGACTGCCAAATAAAGCGGCCAGAATGTAGGCGGCAACAGTCAGCCCTCCGGCTGAGCCGGATGGATGGATTTCCTGATTTTCCGCCATCATGCGGATCAGGCGGGCGGTTTCTTTAGCCGAATCCAGATGGTTACGCCGGATCAGTCCCTGCCAGGTCCAGCCTTCCGCCGGTTCAGGAATGACCAACCGCCGGCCGGAGAAATCGGTTTGCACCAGCCGGAAGATTTCCGGATTGGTATGGATCAGACCGGATGAAAAAACGAGGGCTTTATATTGGGATAGGTTTTCTTTCGACACCTTTTCGACGGTGATTTCTTCCAACGGAATATTGGGCGCCGTTCTCTGCAGGTTGTCTCTGATTGTTTTCACATCAACCAGGTTAAGGCTGCCAATTACCGCGACAGGGAAGGAAGTGTGTTGGTCAGCCAGGGCAGCCTGCGCGGCTTTTCCGTCACCGCGCAAAGCGAGGAAATGGTAGACCAACCAGATGACGATCACACTGAGTGTCTTCGAGTCGTGCAGAAAATCCATCAACGGACTGCCTGGATTGTCCACCGTAACTGTGCTGATCAAGTTGTAGAGCAGTATTCCGGCGGATGCCATCAAACCGACCACCAGCGAGAAAACCACCAGGTACAGGTAGCTCTTGCGGATGACCGACCGGCGGGCATGGTCACCGGCTTCATTACGGGCAGCGGCTTCCGCCTGCAACCCGGGCCAGTTGAGCAGCCATACCGGCAACCCTATGATCAACATGGAAAGAGACGCGCTGATGGAATCAGAGAAACCGGCCAATCCGGTGGATCCGCCGGTGGCGATATCGATCACCACACCGAGTAAAAGTTGGACGGCAAAAAACACCGATATATTTCCCAGCAGGGATAGTACGTAATAATAGAAACGCCTTAACGCGGATTTTCGCAGAGGATCAGTTGTCTGGTCAGTCGTGTCTTTCCAGGCGGTGTCGAAATATGCCCAGATAACACCCATCGGGATGGCCAGCGCCAGGGTGGAACTCAACTTGTTGAACAAACCGGTGAAATCCAATGGGCTGGTGGAAAGCAAGTTGTTCAGGATGGTGGCGATCACCCAGCCCGCGCTGAATAATGTGGTGATGATGCCGCCCAGGGTGAGCAGATATAAAACCACCAGACGGAATGTGGACAGATATTCTTCCCGCTCTGTAAGCGATCTTTGAATGATCAGCCAGTTATACGCCCACAGGGGTGCAGAGACCACCAGAATGGAAATACCGTTCGCCAGTAATTCACGTGACGGATTGCCAAGGCCTACAGGAGTCAGGAAGATGAATTCAAGGATGAAAACAATGCTGAACACCAGCAACACCAGGCTGTACAGCATCCAGATGTAGCGGAAGAGGCGCCGTGTGCCGGGAAGTTCATTACCCTCAGTATTGGCAGCCCATTCATTTTTCAGAACAGTATGGAAATAATAGAACGCGACACCCATCACCACTATGGCGATCAAATTATCCGCCGGTG
>CAYOKC010000215.1:0-4080 GCA_964404415.1 uncultured Leptolinea sp.
GATCGATGTGATCGCTTCCGCGTCCATGGCGGCGGTTTTCCGGCCGGTTCCAGAATCCGTCAGATACAGGCGGTTGTCGGTACTATCAGAGGCCACAAATTTTCCGTCCGCCGACCAGGCTATATCATACCGGCCGGCAAACTCGGCTTTCTTCGCGCCGGATGCCACATCCCAGAGAAAAACCTGTCCCTCATTCAATGAAGCGATGACTTTCCCGTCCGGCGAAAAACGCACCTTGTGAATGGGGGTACGCGTTTTCGCCGTGATCATTTGCAGCTTTTGGCCGCTTGTGGTATCCCAGATGATGATCCGGTTTTGCGTGTCCACAGCGGCGGCACGGTCTGCTGCCGGAGAAAGGGCGGGCGCGTACAGGTCATTCTGTTCCGGGTTCAATGATTTTTCCATCAAACCGCTCTGGATATCCACAATCCAGATTGCTTTGCGGCCCGGTGAAACCAGAGCCGCCTTCCTGCCATCCGGTGACAACCCCGTGCCGGAACGGGAATACGCCAACGCCCCGTCACGCTGCGCGACAGGTTTCAAGTCAACCGCGTCCCACAGGATGATCTTTCCAGAGGCTTCCAGGGAAACAACACCCTGACTGTCTGGTGTGAAATCCATGCCTGCCACCGGAGACGCGTGACCGCTGAACTCACCTTTCTCATTGCCGCTTTCGGTTTCGAGTAAATGGATTTTGTAATCGGTTGTGGCAACCAGAATGGATGAACCATCCGGTGAAACCACATAATCCGCGATAATTCCTATTTGTGGGTAAGTTTTGATCAACGCGCCATTGGAGGCGTTCCAGGCAGTCAGCGTATTGGCAGGGACAGAGGTAAGGCTACGGCGGTTGATGCCGAATACGCGTTTCGCGTCCGGTGAAAACTTCCATGAATCCATCTCATCAATCACGCCCAGCAGACCAATCTTGTATTTACCGTCAGTGACGTTCCACTGCTGCACCTGTTTGCGCGGCTTGGAATCCAACCCATCGATCAGCAAGTTACCGCCGCCGGGAGTAAGCCCGATGCTGTTCAGCCCGCCAGGGTAAGACGCGCCATTGTTCTTCATCACCTCGTTGCCGGTAGACGTGTCATAGACCCTGGTCACCCCGCTGTAATCCAGGATGGCGAAGTAATCGCCCCGTCCTGAAAGCGCCATGGAAATTACTCCCTCGCGCTGGGGAAGAATGGTTTTCAAAATGGCTCCCGTGGCAGAATCAAACATCATCAATGTGCCGCCGGGGGAATAGGAAACCAGGTGCTTACCGTCATTTGTGAAAACCACATCCGAAAGGATACGGCCCGGATCAGTCCGCCAGATCAGCGTGAAATCGCCGGCATTTAGAAGCACCAACTGACTGGAATAAGACAGCAGCACCGCTTTTCCATCCGGGGATACAACCAGTTTTTGAAGCGATCCGAGCCCGATTTGTTCCATACGCTGCAAGGTCAAAAGAGAAGCGTTTTCACGGCTGATCACCTGCGCAACGACGGTGGGGACGGTTGTCGGTTCGGGCGCCGGGGGTTCTTCCACAACAGCTTCTTCTGTAGGAACCTGAGCAACTTCCGGCTGTTCTTCGAGCACGGGGATGGCCGCGGTTGGCGCGGGCAGAGTGGCGGTCGGAGGGACGGCCGTAAACGTTGGCGTTGGCGGGAGTGGTGTCTCTGTAGATGTGGGCGGGAGCGGTGTGGGTGACTTCACGCCGTTCCCGAGGTCAACGGATATGCCGCAGCTCAGAGAGCTCAACACCAGGGTTGAAATAGTGATGACAAAGATCCACTTTTTGTTCATTGAACCGTCTCCTCACAAACCGTTAACAGGCCTGTTATTGATTCATTATAACCATGACAAAACAAGTTTTTCCAATGCGCCGGGTGCCCGGCGGATAATTACTATTTATACGGACCAAATTTTTGTAATTTCGCGAAGGTGGTTTTCAACAACCGTTCATTCCCGGGGCTGATCAGATACACGCCGCCATTGCGGTGCAGCAATGGAATACGCCTACGGCAGCTCCCAAAATAATCACGTGCCTCTTCTGACATAGCCGCGTAGCTTTCAAATTCATCCGGCCAGCGGTTAAAGAGGTCATCAAAGGTGGCAATGAATTCACGCCGGTACGTCTCCGTCACCCGGTCAAGGTTACTGAGCACCCAGCAATACGGCTCAAAATCCCAGTAATATGCCAGGCCGATGAACCGGTAGTCATCCGTCACATACGGGAAGAACGGGAACTGACGGCAGCTTATGGCGCGGAAATCACGTTGACAGTCCGCCGGGCCTTTGCAGGCCAGTAATGTCAGGTGATCGGGTGTATCAGCGCGCATTTCCGAAGGATCCACGGGTTCGGCTGAACATTCATCTCCCCGCCATTCATGCCACAAACCGGTGTTCGCAACGAGGTATGCCCATTCCTGGTGGTAGGCTACCGGAACCGCGCGGCAGATATCACAGCAGAAGGGTTTGCCGTTCGGGTTGTGCGGCGAGCACATCCGGCCGCAATCTTCCACGGTTACCGGTGAATCAAAACCCCGGTACAGGTCTTCCATATCGAGTTTCGGTTCATAAGCGCACATTCGACCCGCATTGTACCGGAAAACCGCTCCTGCGTGAAAAAATTGGATACAATTACCGGGGCAACTCTATTTACCGAAATACAGGAGACTTTCACCATGAATCGAGTTGAAAAAGCAATGGAACGGCATGCCAGCGGATTTGGCTGCGCCCAATGTGTGGCCAGTGTATTCGCGGAGGAACTGGGTATCAGTGAGGTCACCGCGCAGAAAATCGCGCTGGGATTCGGAGGCGGATTGGGCCGGTCCGGCGAGGTCTGCGGGGCACTTTCAGGCGGCATAATGGTTCTCGGAATGAAGAACGGCGTTACCAGTATGGACGGCGAAGCCAATAAAGTGGCCAAAGATAAAGTCTACGCGCTGGATCAGGAATTGATCCGCCGCTTTAAGGAACGCACCGGCGCGATACGCTGCAATGATATCCTCGGATTTGACATGAACGATGCCGAAGCCCGCAAGGAAGCCCTGGAAAAGGGTGTCTTCGCCACCCGCTGCAATGGCTGCATCAAAGACAGCATTGAAATTGTTGAGAGCATGATCAAAGAATAAGCTCAACGGCCCGGATAAGGTCAAAGGGAGATTTAATGGACCAGTATCTGAACCGGACGCGTGAATGCGCCCTGAAGGAGTTGGATCAAACCCTGCTCCAGGCTTTCCACGCGCATCTAGCCAAATATGGATTGGACAATATTCTGGCGGCTGAACCAATCCTGTGCATAGAAACTACAGCGCAGGTAACAAAATCAGGGTTGTTTGCCGGAAAGCCAGCCGTCACTCTACACGTAAGCCTGTTGACAGACGAATGGCTTGTGACAGCCGCCATTCCGGAAGGCAAGTCACCCGGTGTGGTCTCAGCGAAATACAGTGATATCTCTGTGCAGGATTATGAAAACTCCGCCGCGTACAAATTGATCCCAAACAGCGGATTGGATATCTTCGGACTTCGGACCAATACGGAAGAAGGATCGGGCAGCCTGTTCATCCCGCTGGGGCCGGAACCGGACGCCTTGAAGTTCCGGATAATTCTGAAAGACCTGATCGCGCGTTCTCTGTAATATTCAGACATTAAAGCACCCCCTCTATGACCTCCTCCATTTTCCAAAATACGGAAAATGGAGGAGATGTTTTTTTGCACTTGATGTAAAAATTACAATTTCAAAAAAGTCACCTTCCCCTTTCGGGGGAAGGCCGGGATGGGGGTTAGATTTGCCGGGTGAGTCTCTATAGGCAGGTTTGTCACCCGGCAGGGTGTGGTGCGTTGAATGCGGTGAGACTCTCATTCAGCAACCATCCCGCGGATGATGTCAGCGAATGGGCATTCAACAGCACCCTACATGTTGTTGTGAATGCCGGGATGGGGGTTTGATCTACCGGGCGAGTTTTTGTGGACAGATTCGTCACCCGGCAGGCTGATAAAAAGTTTCATATCCACAGAAGTTACCTTCCCCCTTCGGGGGAAGGCCGGGATGGGGGTTAGATTTGCCGGGTGAGTCTCTATAGGCAG
>CAYOKC010000216.1:0-4063 GCA_964404415.1 uncultured Leptolinea sp.
TATGTAAAACATCGGTTCCACATATGGCGAAATCAGATCCCTTGGAATAGGGAACCAGCCATTCTTGGAGTTTTCTTCAAGGAAAAGAAGGGTTCCCACATAAGAAAGTGCGGGAATCAGAATAATCAAAATAAATCCAACTCCCCTCCAAATGGGATGGATCTCCCTTTTCTTGGGCTTGGGTCTATTCGCGTTATATGACTCGTATTTACTCATTTTATGCCATCTTTTCTACTGCTTTTTCAACAGCTTTGATAATTTTGTAATAACCGGTACATCGACAGAGGTTTCCGGTCAAAGCGTGTTTGATTTGCTGCTCGTCGGGGTGTTTATTTTCTTCTAGCAGTTTGACGGAAGACATAACGAAACCAGGTGTGCAATATCCACATTGTACGGCGCCTTCTTCGACAAATGCCTGTTGAACGGGATGCATCTGCCCATCTTCACCGGTGATACCTTCTATTGTGGTGATTTCGGCGCCATGCGCCCTCGGCGCAGGAACCATGCAAGCCATCACAGCCTTACCATCCAGGTGAATGGTACAGGCTCCGCACTCACCTTCTCCACACCCTTCCTTTGTTCCGGTCAACCCGGCGTCTTCACGCAAAAAGCGGAGCAAGGTCTTATGTTGCCCTGTGTTGAAAGAACGTTTTTTCCCATTGATAGTTGTGACTATCGGGCTGGCTTCGCCTATGTTTCCGGAAAAATGCTCTTTTGATCCCATATTTGACCCGGCGTCCAACAGCGGAGGATCACTCAATAACCCTTCTGCCTCAGAATGCGTAACGATCTTTTCCAACACCTGTTTTACCAGTATCCCTGCTATATATGACCGGTACGAAGCTGATCCGCGCACATCGTCAATCGGGCGCGCGGCTTCATTTGCCAGCCTGGCAGTTTCTTCTATAAATTCAGCGGAAAGATTCTTTCCTGTCAGATACGCTTCCGCGTTGTCGGCATGAATGATTTTTGGAGCAACAGCACCCAGAGTTATAAATGCCTTACTAACCTTATCTCCGGCAAAATCTAAAATTACACAGGCATTGACAACAGAAATAGCCTGGGCTTTTCGTAAAGCACTCTTTAAATAGACACCCCTCATGGTAGGTTTCATGGCTGGGAAATGGATGTCAACAAGAATTTCATCCGGCTGCATGACAGTTTTTCGTACACCCGTATAAAAATCATGCAGGTTGACGGTACGCTCACCCCTAACACTTTTTAACACAAGGCTGGCATTCAATGCCATCAGGGGGGATATGGTGTCATTTGCCGGCGAACCGGTGATCAGATTACCGGCAATTGTTCCGCGATTGCGGATTTGAGGCGAACCCACCTGCCAGCAGGCCAGTACAAGAGGAAGTGCTTTCTCTCGTAGTAATGGGGAATGAACGCAATCATTATGGGTAACAGAAGGTCCCAGATGAAGTATGCCTGATGAGTCCTCCGTGATGGAATTCACATCAGGAACACGGGAAATATCGATCAATGATGTGATTCCCTTCCGAAGGCCTCTTTCAAGCTCCAGGATCAGGTCAGTTGCTCCGGCTACTATTCTTGCCGAAGGTCCTATTTCCGCAAGTAGACTGGTTGCTTTATCTATAGAATCAACGTTGTAATAGGATTCCCACATTATGGCACCTCTATTTTTCATTCATAAATTTGCCGGTACCACCATTGCGCAGCATGATGATCTCAGCCATGATCGAAACGGCGATTTCCTCAGGGGTTTCTGCGTTCAATTCTATACCCACCGGGGAATGCACTTTGAGTATTGAGTCTTCCGATACACCTTTTTCCACCAATCCTTTTTTGGTAAATGCCCAGCGTCTCTTGGATCCGATCACGCCAATAAATGCGGCGGGAGTATCCAGTAACGGCGCAAGCCCTTCAACGTCAACATTGGAGCCACGGGTCGCCAGAATGATATAAGTTGTAGACGTTATTCTGGTTTTATTGACCAGATCGCTCATGGGACATGGATAGAATTCATCGGCATCCGGGTTGGCTTCCGGTGTGCAGAATTCCTGCCGGTCATCAGAGATGACTACCCGATATCCAAGAAACCTGGCCTGACGCGCCAACGCCTTTCCAACATGCCCTCCGCCAATGATAATTATTTTCGGGCTGGGTAGAACGGGCTCAATGAATATTTCCACAGTGCCTCCGCATACACCAGGGTCTCCCCGTTTGGGATCAACCATGGAGTATTTTAGAACTTTGGTCTTAGGGTTAAGGATTGTGTCAAAAGCTTCCTGATAGACCAGGTCTTCCACTGCTCCACCGCCTACGGTACCCATGAAACTGCCATCAGACAGGACCAGCATTTTTGTGCCTTCATGCCGGGGTGCTGAACCGGTGCTTGTGATGATTGTACAAAGCGCGGCTGAGTCACCCGCCGACAGAATCTCGTTAATTTTCTTGTATATCTGTTCGTTCATCGTTCCAACATTCCCAGAATAACCGGTAATAATTGTTTCTTACGCGAGACAATACCCTCAGCCAGCCAGGTCCCATCCGCGACTGGTTTATACGGTAATCCGGCCAACGCCGGAGGTGGGTTAGCGGTTAGCAACCGGCTTGAGCCGCCTACAACATCTGTAACCATCAACACGGCAAAATCAAGGCCTTTGGCCGTTTGAAAATCTTCAAGGGATTTCTGCAACTCAGTGATGTGGTCGGATACTTCAACCATATCGCTAACTTCAGCCTGGGAGATGGCGAAATGATATGGTTCAGAGGTGTAGACTTTCATATCGGTTTGAACTACTTCACTGGCTGGCCGGGTTCGTAAACCAGCTCCCGCGGTTAGAACTTTGTGACCGTAGGTTTCCATAGTTTCATCAGCGAAGGGAGAACCTGTGGAAAAAGCCCATCGGGACAGTTTAGCGCCAGCCTGATGATCCCGGTCAGAAGTAGTTGGGGATGTAAAGATCAATGTGTCGGAAAGCAATCCGGCCAATAATAGTGCTGCGATAGGAGGAGGCGCGCATAGCCCGGCGTCTTCTATTCTTTCAGTAACCAGGGTGCTTGTGCTGCCAACCACATCAACAGTGAACCGAATGGGGATATGGGTCTGTGAATTTCCCAATCTATGATGGTCAAGAATTTCAAGAAGGTCGGCTTCATGCAAAGAGCCTAAAGCCTGTTGAGGTTCATTGTGGTCAACGAGGACAATTTTCATTCGGGGTGGATTTAGTAAATCGCGTTGCCGGCATACACCAATATAGTGATTGTTTTCGTCGACAACCAGGTAATCGTCACCTTCTTCCCTTAAAATCCGGTTTAGCAAGTCACGGATCCTCCAGGATGAATGAAAACTGGGGACATTAGGATCTGCTGCGTCTTTGGCTGGTAGATCAAGAATTTCGCTCAGAAGCATATCGCGCTTGAATTTCTGGGGACCCACAAGGCTTGTCAGATGTTTCAGCAGGCTGCGCCCGGTGATCAGACCAAAGGGAGTCCCGTCCTGATTAATCACTGGAGCAACTCCACCAGTGCGCGATGATATTGACCAGGCATCGCGTAAAGGTTGATCAGGGGTGGTTGTATCCAGACGGCGTGTGACTGATTCGAATTTTGGAGAGGCATCTGGTATCAGTATTGGCGCTTCGATGCCTGTGAAATGCAGCACCCATGTGGTTTGCGGGTTTATCGTGCCGGCACGCGCCGGCACGACATCTTTTCCATCCCGTTCACGGAGCAGCCATGCGTATCCTACGGCTGACGCGATCGAATCGGTATCCGGATTGACATGACCTATAACATATATCCGCTCGGTGGGCATCTATGCCTTGTTCTGTTCTTTCAGTTTGAAATAGACTTTTTCCGGAGTGATAGGAAGGCTGTCAACATCCGCACCACAGGCATCCAGAATGGCATTCCCGACTGCCGGCGCCACGCCATCCAGTGGAATTTCAGCTACTGCCTTGACCCCGAAAGGATGTGACGGTTCATATGATTCCACAAACAGGGCTTCAAGACCGGGCATTTCATTGGCCCTGAATATGTGGTAATCGATGAAGTTATTATCAAGAGACCGGCCTTTTTCGTCATACCGCAT
>CAYOKC010000217.1:0-3958 GCA_964404415.1 uncultured Leptolinea sp.
ATACGGGTATAGATCCCAACGCCCGAGAATTGGAACGCGCCAAAGAATATGGCGGATACAACGAATTGATTGAATGCTTCGGCAACAAGATCCCCAAATCTGACGGTTCATACAACACCGTTTTCTCCAACAGTGTTTTGGAACACATCCCCGATCTTGACCCGGTTCTGGAAGAAGTCAGACGCATTCTGCCGGTGGGTGGTACTTTTTACTTCACCGTCCCTTCGGACAAATTTGACCACTACAGTGTATTAAACGGCATATTGACTTCTCTTGGCTTGACCTCCCTGGCGGAAAAATTCCGCGCGGCGTATTGCCGGTTCTGGAAACATTACCATTTTTACCCCCTGAATGTCTGGGAAGACCGCGTGCGTGCCCATGGGTTTGAGGTCATTCAATCACGTCTTTATGATCCAAAACGTATCTGCCGCACCAACGATTTCCTCGCTCCATTCGGGGCTCTCGGGTTTATCATGAAACGTCTCACCAACCGATGGGTACTTATCCCGGGATTGCGTAAAGCTTTCTGGAGCCTGTTCGTCGGGCAGTTTGAAAAATTCCTCGAAAACGGACATAAATCGGATGAAGGCGGACTGGTCTTCGTTGCCGCGAAAAAGGTGAGTTAATGCTTGTTTCCGTCGTTCTTCCCACATTCAATGAATCCGGCAATATTCTTACGTTGATCCAGGAGATCAAGGAAAACATCCCTGACGGATGGGACCACGAGATCATTGTTGTAGATGACAACAGCCCTGATAAAACGTATGAGTTGGTGAAGAACACATACAACAACGACCCGAAAGTTGTCCCTGTTTTGCGCACCACAGATCGCGGCTTCGCGAAATCGATCCGCGCCGGCATTGAGAAAGCCTCCGGCTCAAAGGTCATTGTGATGGATACCGACCTCACGCATGACCCGGTTGAGATCCCTAAATTGCTACATATCAGCAAATACTATGATATTGTCAGCGCGTCTCGGTTTTCGGCCGGCGGGCACATGCAAAGCATTCGCCATTATCTGGCTAGCTACACCTACAACCTGCTCATCCGGTTGTTCCTGCGGACACAGGTACAGGATAATCTGGGTGGTTATTATGTCATGGATAAAGAGAAACTATGCCGCCTGCCCTTTGACCTGATCTTCTTTGGATACGGGGAATACTATTTCCGGCTGCTGCATTTCGCACAGATCGAAGGGTTTTCCATGGTGGAAATACCGGCTTTTTACCGCTCACGTACAGCCGGCAGCAGCAAGTCACGGTTCTTCAGCATGATCTTCAGCTATACCGAAGCATTGGTCAAGCTCAAGTTGGACGCGAAAAGTTACCGAAAAGATAGATAGAGATTTATCGTCATAAAACAAAGGTCCTGCGTTGTTTTCCGCAGGACCTTTTTCATTAATGTCCGATTGGTCTCCATAATTCGACCATAATATTGTCCTTGGTCGGAATTACGATCGAGGAGATTTTCTCAAACGCGTCAGGAAATGGTTTTCCACGCTCCGTGACCAGAGATGACGGGATCTGCCGCTTGTTCTCTGATGTCAAAACCCAGGCGTTGTCAAAATCCTCATCTGTCCAATCTTTTAGGATGTTTTCGACAAACTTCGTTGAGTTGGGGTACCCGCCTGAATACCACGGGTAAACCGGTGACCGGCCATCAAGTGCATAGATTAAACCCGGCGCCATACCTGTCAGGTCAATGATCGGCGTCCCTTCCACAAACCCGTTGGCGACCGCGTCGTTTTGAAGAGTTGTGAGAGCCTCAGAATATTTTGGGCTGGTAACCACCATTTCCTTACCGAGCCTGATGGACGTTTTCGTTTCCATACGGGTTACCTCTATATCCTGCCCGTATGTCACCGGCCGTTTGCTGCTTAATGGAACGATATACATCGTGAATGGTACGAGGATCAGGAAGAGAAGAACCAACCCCTTCTGAGAAAAACTCCGGATGGTATTGGGGAATGCTTCAACAAGAAAAATAAGGGAAAGGACAAAAACACAGATAATATTCGCGAAAACCCATGTATATTGATTGATCGTCCCGAACGCGATAGAAAAAGCGATCAGAACGCCATAGAAAGACCGCAGAATGGATTTTTTCCACCCTATATCCATCTTTATAGTGCCGGAGACTTTGAATCGTGAAACAAACAGGAAGATCAGTGTAAAGCCGTACAGTAGACCGGCCCAATAGCCTGTTTCAATGAACAATCCAACCAGTAAGAGGACTGCCAGCCAGATACCGGCTAGAATCCGGTATTCAGCACCATTGACAGGTCTTTTGATTTTTTCAAAATAAAACCTGACAGCGACTAAGAAAAAGGTATATCCGAGCCACAACCACCAATACCCCAGGGTGAGCTGTTTTAGGTAAAGCCACATAGGAGCAAAAATGGAGTCCACAGAATGTTCAAATAGCGAAATGGCTTCATACCCACGCATAAGCTTGAAATAAATCCCCGGGATGGTTTGCCCGTTCAGATAGATAAAAGCAACACCCACAAGCAACCCGATCAATCCACCGAGAAATACCTGAATAATTTCCCTTATCTTTTTCCGCTCTACCAGTAACACAAATATCAAAATACCCGCGAAGAATGCCGCGGTGGTCAGCTTGGATAAAAACGCGACAGATCCGCTGATCCCTATAACGATCCCACCCGCCAGTTGACTTCTCCTCGAAGAAAATGTCAGCACCATGAACCCCGTCAATAGAAGCAGGCCGGAAAGCAACGTCAGCCAATTGTAATTGGGAGTGGAAAGCCATTGCCTGTAAAACAATACAGCAGGGATCGCTGGAATAGCCATGAACAGAACTTTTTGCCCCGCGCCCTTAACCTCATACGATCTGCCAATCGCCCAACCGCAGATCATCGTTACTGCCATAAGCATCATCGCCCCCGCGATTCGCATCAGGGCGACAGACTCACCCACCGCCAGATATATCAACCGGGTAAATATCCCGAATTGCCTGATCTCATAGGCTACATCCTCATACCTGTGGGAAATAAGCAGGTAATAGCCATTATCGGTAATATCGAATCCCCTGTGTAAATAGGAAAACGCCACGATCCACAGCATTAATGTCAATTGCATAGCGGGATGGGCGGCAATTTCCAACACTTCAGACGAAAAAATCTTTCGCGAAAAAATTCTTATATTGTTAGGCAGATAGGGAGAGATATACTTTTTAAAAAATAACCCCAGAGCTGATAACAAAAAAAAGTATAAGAATGAAAAAAATCCAATAATTACGGTCTGGGTCAATATACTTCGTCCAGCAAAACCTTTACCGGGTTGGATTGCGTTAGTGATCTGCTCTTTAGTCACCCAAAAAAAGACCACGCTCCATAGAAATAGAAATAGGAAAGTTTTCTTGTTGTTTTTTATATAATTCATCAATTTTTTCATGAGATAGTCTGCCTGGTTGTATTTTTCCAGCACTAATTCGTGGAGATTTGGCTTTCTCGCGTTACTGTCAGTACTGTATAAGGTGCAAATTATACCGTTCAAGCACCAGCAGGTTTCATTTTCTATAACGAGAATTTATCTGAATTGGAAATTAGGTTTTATTTACTACCAGGTACGGTTTCAGGCTTCTTCAGCCTCGCGTTGACCATCGACGCAGCAAGGAAGAACCACACGTCGCCCAGCGTGGTCACCAGGCGAAAGACGAGCGCGATATAGGTCGATTTCGCGTCACCGATCATCGGGCTCATCAGCAACACCATGATCGATTCGCGTATCCCCAACCCTGCCGGCGCGCCGGGGGTGATCAACCCCAGCAGAAACGCAATGGAATATACCGAAACCACCAGCGGTAACGAGATACCATCAAGTGTTCCATTTACCGTCACCGTTATTACACAGAAGATGACACTCGCGAACAGGAAGTAACAGAAGATCAATCCCGCCACCGGGGCCCTCAGCGATAGAAGCTCCTACACGGTGAG
>CAYOKC010000218.1:0-3822 GCA_964404415.1 uncultured Leptolinea sp.
GCTGCGGCGTCCCCACGTTGCAGGACATTCTGGAACAGCTTGTGCGCCCCGGCCGTGATCCCCGCACCGACGCGCCCGCGCCCATCACGCGCTCTGACGTACTTCACATGGAAGACCTTCTCCCCGGTATGGCGCTGAAAGGTACCGTGCGCAACGTGGTCGATTTCGGCACGTTCGTCGATATCGGCGTCAAACAGGACGGCCTGCTGCACAAATCACAAATCCCCTTCGGCACCCTGCTGAAGGTCGGCGATATCATCGATGTTGAGATCCTCGGCATCGAGAAGGAACGCGGCCGAATCAGCCTTGGCTGGGTAAAGGTTCAATAAATAGTTATTCGAACTTAATTAATCCTGAAATTGTAGGATGCGCTCGCTTTCGAGCGCATCTATCATTTTCTGAAAAATCTTTTTCACTTTTTCTTCATCCTACATAATTCAATCACTCTTCAATGCATGGAGTACAATAATTACATAATTCACTGAATTAACCTAATCAAGAGAAGAGACATAATACTCACTTGGAAACTGAAGAACCTACTCAAAATATCAAAATACGGGAAATTCCCCCGGTAGTATTTGACCAACTGCCAGAAAAACTAAAATCCGCCTCGCTTCGTGCCGGTTGGAACGTGCTGATGCCCGTACAGTCGCGCGGCATACCATACCTGCTGGCTGGCCGCAACATGATGATCCAGGCGCGCACCGGCAGCGGCAAGACCGGCGCCTACCTGCTACCCATGCTCGAGCGCGTTGACCCGTCAAAAGACCTGTGTCAGGCCGTCATCATGGTGCCCACCCGTGAACTGGCCAAACAGGTGGCGACTGAAGCGGAGACCATCTTCAACACTACCGGCATCCGCAGCCTGGCCGTGTATGGCGGCGTCAAATATGGCGCGCAGACCGAAGCCCTGAAGAAAGGCGCGCATGTCGTCGTTGGCACGCCGGGTCGCATCCTGGACCACTTGCTGCGCAAAACCTTCAATCTCGACCATCTGAAGTTGCTGATCTACGATGAAGCCGACCATATGCTCTCGATGGGCTTCTATCAGGATATGGAAGAACTGCAGCGTTACCTGCCGCATAGACTTCCACATACCTGCATGTTCTCCGCCACCTTCCCGGATATGGTACTGCGCACCGCGAAACGTTTTATCCGCGATGCCGAATTCATCTCACTCAGCAGCGACCACATCCATGTGACAGATACCGAGCACGCCTTCTACGTCGTCCCCGCTATGGATAAGGACCGCTGCCTGGTACGCCTGATCGAAACCGAGAACCCATCCTCTGCCATAATTTTCTGCAATACAAAGAATATGGTTCACTATTACACCGTCGTCCTCCAGCGCTTTGGCTACGACGCTGACGAGATCAGCTCCGACCTGTCACAATCCGAACGCGAACGCGTTCTGGGGCGTATTCGCGAAGGCAACCTGCGTTTCCTGGTGGCAACAGACGTGGCCGCACGCGGGCTGGATATCCCCAGCCTGTCCCACGTGTTCCAGATGGAACCCCCTGAGGATATCGAGAGCTACATCCACCGCGCGGGACGCACCGGCCGCGCCGGCGAATCCGGCACAGCCATTTCATTGATATCCGTGGGCGAGAAAACCGCCCTTAACCTGATCGCGAAACACTACAACATCGAGATGGTCGAGAGACCCATCCCCACGGATGATGATGTGGCAGCCATCGTGGCGGAACGCCTTACCGCGCTTTTAGAAGCCCGCCTGCGCACGCGTGACAAATTGCAGACCGAACGCAGCCGGCGCTTTTCTTCCCTCGCCCATAGCCTGGCAGAAAATGAAGACGAAATGCCGATCATTACTATGCTTCTGGATGACCATTACCAGAAGTTGCTGCACACGCCTGTGGTGATCCCCGAAGATAAAAGC
Organism: uncultured Leptolinea sp.; assembly: GCA_964404415.1. Taxonomy (GTDB): domain Bacteria; phylum Chloroflexota; class Anaerolineae; order Anaerolineales; family Anaerolineaceae; genus Leptolinea. The sequence goes on from CAYOKC010000218.1 coordinate 1,898, forward strand.
AAACCTGCCGAACCAAAACCGGGGGATTCCGGCAAGCGGCGGCCATTCCGTCGGCGCCGTTGATCTTCACCTGAATAAAATTCTCATAATCATCCAGCCGCGATAATCGCGGCTGGATTTATAAACCAATCAACATTCTTACCGATAATTTAAATATATGTACTTGCGTACATAATTAATATATTCCGTAGTACTAACCTGATCAGGTGGCAGATATGGGGTATCAAGGAATAAAAATGCGGGCAGTGGCATCTGTTATCCATGTGGTTGGCATATGTCTCCTGTTGTTCGGAACGGGAAGTGTAATTCCAGCCTATCCGCCGCTGACTTCAAACGCACAAATAGTCAATAGATCCTGGCCGGTCTCCAGCCCGGAGGAACAGGGCATGGATTCCGCCCGTTTGGCCGCCATGTTGAAGCAAATTCAAGCAGATGGCCGAAACATCCATTCCATTCTGATCGCCCGTCACGGCACGCTGGTTCTGGAAGCGTATTTCCATCCTTTCAACCGCGAAACTCCACACAACCTGTATTCCTGCACCAAGAGTGTCACCTCCGCCCTGATGGGTATCGCGCTTGACAAAGGATTAGTCCCCGGCATTGACGCGCCTGTCCATACTCTGTTCCCGGATGTCGTACTGGATTCTCCGGAGAAGGAAGCCATCACCCTGCGCCACCTGTTGACCATGTCATCGGGCATCGAATGGGCCGAGCCATTGCGTTCAGGATTGAGTGACACGTGGTCTTTCGTAGAATCAGACTCTCCCCCGCAGTATTTCTTTGACCGGGCCATTGCCGCCACGCCAGGTACAGTATTCAACTACAACACAGGCGGGTCTCACCTGCTTTCCATGGTCATCCAGGACGCCTCAGGCGAATTGACGGCGGATTTTGCCAGTCAGAACCTGTTTGAGCCGCTGGCAATTTCAGAATACAACTGGGAAAAAGACATACACGGCTACACGACGGGTGGAACCGGATTGGCGCTCCGGCCGGATGACATGCTGAAGATCGGCCAGCTTTTCCTTCAATACGGCAAATGGGATGGACAACAGATCATTCCTGAAACATGGGTACGGGAATCTACATCGGCAAAGGTCAACGTCTCACCGGGGATAGATTACGGTTATCAATGGTGGGTCCATCAGGATGGCATCTATAACGCCCTGGGCTGGGGCGGGCAGCAGATCATCGTCATTCCCGGGCAGTATATGGTTGTCATCATTAACGCCGGTCTTCGCGATGCCGCCTGGAATTCGTACAACGATCTATTGAACGGCTTTATTCTTCCTTCCGTTCGTTCCAATGGCAAACTTCCCGTAAATAATTCCGCTTTCACCTTGCTGCAGGATGCGGTGGAAAAAATCGCATCCCCCGAAACAATTCCACCTTCAACCGATCCGCAGATCGTCAACTCGATTAATAACCGTGAATATGTTGACCTCAACGGGACGCATGGCTGGTCGACATTCACCTTTCACTATGATGGAAGCAACGAAGCCGGACTGGATTTGATGTACGGCGACAAATCGGAAGAGATCAAAGCTTTGATCGGGCTTGATGGCATTTACCGTATTATCGATACAATGAACTACGGTCCGGTGGCGTTCAAAGGGTATTGGAAATCCGAAAACTCCTTTGTTTTGATTCAACAATTCCTGCGTGAAGCGGAACGCCTGACCATGACCCTCACCTTTACGGAAACTGGAATAAACCGGTACACCGAATGGACAGTGGAAGACCACAGTGAACAATCTGAGGCTGTCTTATTGAACCGTTAGCGCATACTGTCAAAACACGTCAAAATATCGACAATATCAAATCATTCCGGTTATAATTATTGTCTGTTTTGCATTGCCCCCGTAGCTCAATGGACAGAGCACCTGACTTCGAATCAGTAGGTTGAGAGTTCGAATCTCTCCGAG
>CAYOKC010000219.1:0-3772 GCA_964404415.1 uncultured Leptolinea sp.
TCGGGACGGGCAGCACGTGGGCATACACGCCGCCGATGTAGCGGTAGAGGGGCAGCCCCAGGGAGGAGGCAGCGGCTTTTGCTACGGCCAGGCTGGTGCCGAGGATGGCATTGGCGCCCAGTTTGGATTTGTTGGGGGTGCCGTCCAGTTCGATCAGGGCGGTATCGATGGCTTTCTGCTCGGCGGCATCCCAGCCCAGCAGTTCTTCGGCGATAATGGTGTTGACGTTCTCAACAGCTTTCAGAACGCCTTTACCCATGTATCGGCCTTTGTCGCCGTCGCGCATTTCCAGCGCTTCATGAATACCGGTGGAGGCTCCAGAGGGAACCGCGGCGCGGCCCCAGGTACCATCGGCCAGAATGACTTCTACTTCCACGGTGGGATTGCCGCGAGAATCGAGAATTTCCTGTGCCTGTACAGCTTCAATAACAGTGTCCATTTTGTCCCTCGGATTGTAGAAAATTATTGGCGAAACACGCCAGTGGATAACAATTCAATTAATAAGTATACCCGAAACATTCTTTTAGTTCGGGGATTTGTCATTTTATGTTTATTAGATCAATGACCTTAATTGGTCTATTAGTTTTGGAAGATCAATTTTTATGATATCCCATACAATTGATAGTTTGATCATATCATAACCATGAACAATGATATTTCTCGTCCCAATAATCTTGTTCCAGAGAATATCGTTATGCTTTTCTGTGAAATCATCTGATAATCCGTTTGCTGCTTCACCCATTATTATCAGATTGAACATGACTGCATCCTGAGTTTTTTCGTCAGCCTCGAGATCTTCGAGAGAAGTTATTTCATATGAGAATATGGTCTCAATAGAATCGATCATATCCAGCAGTAATTTTTGATCGGATCTCATAAAGCAACTGCATCTTTAATGATATTTTCGGCGAATACTCTATCTTTAACCTTTGGCAAAATAGATACGGGGACAACATCAACCCTGACACCCAACAACTTTTCTGCCTCATACGCAAATCCCGCAATCCCCATTAATGAAACACCCTGTTTCATCTCTAACAAGAAATCGACATCACTATTCGGTCCAGCGTTCCCGCGAGCCGTCGAACCAAATACTTTTATCTTCTCAATGTCATATTTTTGAGCGATTTTGTATAGCTGTGGAGAATACTCTCTTATCTGATTCAGCTTCATAACATAATTATACATATCCAATAGCATTATTTTCCAGGCAGATACCGGTACAGGCCGGAACCCCACACATCCTTGATGAATTCCACCCGATTCTTGAACAGCCCCATATACGGATCGGAATCGGTGATCATGTACTTGTTGCCATGCAGGTATTCCATGCCGATCTTATCCATATACAAATTGGCATTGCCTTCTTTCAGCAAGTGGAAATATTCAGTTGAATTCATCAGCCCGTCAAGATTGATGATCGTGCGGTCTTTGATGAAATACGCCACCACGCCCCCGCCGGTTGACCCGATTTTCGCCTCGGACGGCGTTTCTTTCTCCACCGCCACCACACCGGCCAGGTAGAGGTTCTCCCGCCCTGGTTTGACGTAATACGGCACAAAGCTGATCAGGTCAGCTGCGTAGACGTAGAACAGGAATAATGAGAGACAGACCACCATGGTTTGTTGGACGTTTCGCGGCATTTTCAGCTGCGCTAGAAACGCCAGGAACGCGTCAAATAGTAAGCCGCCGCACAGCACCAGCAGGACCATCTCCTGCACCCAGTACCACGGCCGCGTGTTGACGTAACTCGTCCCCATATACGAAACGATCTGGCACATGCTCCCCGCGAAGGAGACCGGGATCAACAACCCCAGGCCTGATTTACCCAGTTGTTTCCGATAGATAAATAAAAGCCCGGCAGCTGCCAGCCCCACCAATACCCAACTGAAGACCATCTGGGTCTGGTACGGATTGTCAAAGACCGTTTTTCCCGCAGCTTCCGCCGCGTCTTCGATTCGTGTGTTTATGATCGAAAGCAGCGGATTCCACGGGCCGCGTTCGTTTTCGGGGAAACCGGCCAATCCCTCCCACACCTCATTTGGACGGCCGTAGACGGTGTTCGGCAGCGAACCCCACCACTGTTTGATCTGCCCACTCACCGGTGACGGAGTGCCGAAATAGAAAAAGTTAAATATGAAATAACATCCCATCAGAAGTCCGATGGGCAGGGCATACCCCGCCCCTTCAGGGAGCCATTCTTTCCATTTGACCAGCGAATCGGGAGTATCTGTTCCTTGATCACGGCGATGAGTGAACCAGTCCAGGCCATGAATAATCAACATGAACACGGAAGATATGACCAGGTCGGCTACCGGGACTATCCGCGGGAATCCGACGATATGTCCAGTAGATTGAAGCAGAGTCAACGCGCCAAACGCCAGCCCATCCGCCATGATCAAGCTTACGGCTACGCGCAGGAGTAAGGTTAACAGATTCTTGCCGCCGCGGTTGCGGTATACGCCGGTGAGTTCAAACAATACCGGCTTGGCCAGCATGGAAACGGCAATTAACACATAAACGGATGTTGAATACTGATAGTATTCAGCACCCGGTTTCAACCGCCAGAAAGCCGCGATGATGGGCGCGATATAGAACAATGCCATATCGGCTAGAAGAAGGCCGCTCAGCTTTGTCCGCTTGAATACCAGCCAGATGCCCGCCATGCCAACGAGGAAGATGTTATCCAGCCGGCTGAGGATGGTCAACGCGGCTACCAGACCTATCGGGAGCAGTTGACAGACACGGGCTTTCCAATGCTCTCCCTCTGGCTCGGTGTATCCGCTAACTTTATAAAAAAGGAAAACGATGAAGAACGCGCTGATAGTGCTCTCCATGCCCAACCGTGAGGTGACACCCTGGATGGAAGGGGACAGCAGCCATAGCAAAGCGGTAATAATGGCGGATGGTTCATTGATCACCCTGCGGGCCATGCGGTAGAGCAGGATTCCGGTTCCCGCGTTGAATACACCGGCCACGATCACCAGCACACGCAGGGGCAGCATCAGGTCAAAGCGTGCCAGAGCGAACACCGGGATGCAAACCAGCATCCACAGGGGATGAAACCCGCTCGACCGGCCAATGCCATCAAAAGACAGTCCACGGCCTTCTGTCACGTTTTGAGCGGTCTTAAAGTAATAGAACGCGTCATCGGTGCTGTACCAGTTCATTAAATTATTGGCCGGCGCAAAAGCCACATACAATGACGATATCAACACAAGCAACACAATGATCGCTTCAAACCGGTGAGTACGCAGGAGAGTTTTCAATGTCATTCCAAAGATTTGGGATGCGCTTATTGTACCAGCAGGGCTTAATGCAATTGCGATTACCAATGTGTGCTGTTCTGTAACCCGAAATCCTTTTTACTTATATAATCACATGTGTGATTCAGTTTAATGGTCACAAAACACATTGACGGTTACGATGAACGTTCATTGTGAACAAAATCTTCAAATGACGGGGAAATTTATGAAGAACTTGCGTCTGGTGTTGTTTCTCATACTTCTTGTTGTTTTATTATCGCTTGGCGGCTTCGCGCTCTATATGTACCTGTCCGGTAATAGTATTTCAGGTGACCACGCGATTCCTTACCGCAATAACGCTATGCCGGGACCGGAAGGATTTTCGTGGAAAGACTATTCAGACATAGGATTCAAAGTCCTTGTTCCGGATAATTGGTATTGGGATGAAGCAAACATTAATAAAGAGGAGTACTTCATCGCCAAAGTATCATGGGAAGAGACACCACTTTTCATAACGGGTGTAGTAA
>CAYOKC010000220.1:0-232 GCA_964404415.1 uncultured Leptolinea sp.
CCGCTCAATTTCAGCAAAATGCGATGATATTTCAGGGATTCCATGTCACCTTCCTTCAAGATAATAAAAGAGCCAACCAAAGGTTGGCTCTTTTGAAAAATCTTATTCCTGAGCGGTTGATTCGCCCAATTCCCACCGGACAAAGCGGCGGATAATCACATTTTCTCCGAGGCTGACAATGTTGTTGTTCAGCAGATCCTGAACGGTGATGCTTTCGTCACGGATGTATTTC
>CAYOKC010000220.1:242-3765 GCA_964404415.1 uncultured Leptolinea sp.
GGCGGAGCAGAACTTTCTCGTCCTTGAATTTAGCCACAGCACCTTCCACGATCTTGGGAAGAATAGAATCGGGTTTGCCGTCTTCTTTGGCTTTGGCGGTGGCGATGCGGGTTTCGGTTTCGATGTCTTCCGCGGGGATGTCTTCTTCGCGAACGTAAGCCGGAGCGGTAGCCGCGATCTGAAGCGCGATTTCATGCGCGAAAGCGCGGAATTTATCTGAGCGGCCAACGAAGTCGGTTTCGCTGTTGACTTCCACCATAACGCCGATGCGGCCCTGGGAGTGGGAGTACAGTTCGAGCATACCATCAGAGGCATTGCGGTCAGCGCGTTTGGCAGCGGTTGCAAGGCCTTTTTCCCGCAGGAATTCCACAGCTTTGTTGTAGTCGCCGCCGGCATTTTCGAGTGCTTTTTTGCAATCGGAGATGCCTGCCGCGGTGGCCTGGCGGAGCTGCTTGATCATATCAGTCGTAATTTCCATCATTCACCCTTCGTCAATAATTACCAGGTTATTAAGAATTATAGAGCTTCTTCCACAGCTTCGCCGTCAACATGACCGCCAAGTTTGGCGAGGGTGGCGGCGCCGAGAAGGTCTTTGTCTTCCACTTCGCTGTCATCCAGCAGGCTGCCCTTGACGGCAGCAGCGCGGACGGCCGGTTCGGAAACGTCACCGGTTTCGGGTTCTTCTTCTTTGCGCAGGGCTTTGCCTTCAATGGCGGCATCGGCCACTTTTCCGACCAGCAGTTTGATGGCGCGGATGGCATCGTCATTGGAGGGGATAACATAATCAACGCCGCGGGGATCGCAGTTTGTATCCATCAGGGCGATGACGGGGATGTTCATGATGTTGGCTTCGTGCACGGCAGTTTCTTCGCGGCCGACATCCACCACAAAGACCAGGTCGGGCAGGCGTTTCATGTTGCGCACACCGCTCAGGCGGATGAGGAGACGGTTGATCTCACGGGCGATCAGCAGGCCTTCTTTTTTGGTCAGGCGGTTGATATCACCGGTTTCCTGCATTTTTTCCAGGCGGTCCAGTTCAAGAATACGCTGGAAGATGGTTACCCAGTTGGTCAGCATACCACCCAGCCACCGTTCGGTGACATAGGGCATACCGCAGCGCATGGCTTCTTCTTTGATGGTTTCCTGTGCCTGGCGTTTGGTACCGACAAACAAGACGGTGCCGCCATTGGAAACAGTATCGCGGACAAGGCTGTAGGCTGTGTTGATGGCTTTGACGGTCTGCTGCAGGTCAATAATGTGGATACCATTGCGTTCGGTGAAGATGAATGGGCGCATGGCAGGGTTCCACTTGTTGGTGCGATGCCCAAAGTGGACGCCGCTTTCCAGCAGGGCTTTCATGGATATGACTGTAGACATAATACGCAGGCTCCTTTTTGCGTTTTCTGCCGCTTCCTTCATCCCGGCCCACCACCGTTCATAACGGCACGCGAGGTCAGTCCAGAAGCGTGAGGGATAAGTGTCTCTGCCGAAGCAAAGCGAACCGAGTATATCACATATTAGGTAAGGCAACAATCATTCGTTATCCCTGTTATCCTTATGTGTAATAAAAGTTCCTTTTCCACTATAATCATTCTCATGGAAATAAAAAATGATCAAGATCGAATGGAACTGTCAGACCGTTTCAAGGACGCGTTATGCCTGGCTACAGACCTGCACGCGAAACATTGGCGGAAGGGTTCCGGGATTCCGTATGTAGCCCATTTACTGGGAGTTGCCAGCCTGGTATTGGAATACGGCGGAAATGAAGAAGAGGCTATCGCCGCTTTGTTGCATGACGCCGTGGAAGATCAGGGCGGGAAGCCAACCCGGCAGATGATCGCGGACAAATTTGGAGAGACTATCGCTCAGATCGTGGATGGCTGCACTGACGCGGATACCACGCCCAAGCCGCCCTGGCGTGAGCGCAAAGAAGCGTATATCGCGCATATCGCCGCCGCGTCGCAATCCGTAAGGTTGGTTTCGGCCTGTGACAAACTGTATAATGCGCGAACCATTCTGGCGGATTACCGCAGGGTTGGCGATGATATCTGGGAGCGGTTTAAAGGTGGAAAAAAAGATGGTTCCCTCTGGTACTACCAGGAGTTGGTAAAAGAGTTCAAAAAGGCGGGCAGCCACCCGGTTTATGATGAACTTGAGAGAGTGGTCAACGAATTAATATCAATGGTTCAATAAACCGCGGTTTGACCCGGGTTAGTGAACCGCTGGTTTGACCGCGAAAACAGCCGGCAATCCATTCCGGGATAATAGGATGCGCACCCGAATGGTCCGGTATACATGTTGGGAGGTTTCTTTATGCATATTGTTGTTACCAATGACGACGGTGTATTCGCTCCGGGTTTGATGGCGCTGGCTGCGGCTCTTAAACGGCTGGGAAATGTCAGCGTTGTAGCGCCGGACCATAACTGGTCTGCCTCCGGGCATGTAAAAACGCTGCACCGCCCCCTGCGTGTAAAGGAGGTGGAACTGGAAAACGGAACTCCCGCGCTTGCCTGTGATGGCGCGCCGTCAGACTGCATAGCCCTGGCCGCGCTGGGATTGCTGCCCGAGCCCATTGATTATGTTGTGTCCGGCATCAATCCGAATGCCAATCTGGGTCACGATGTGACCTACAGCGGCACCGTCACCGCCGCAATGGAAGGCGCCATCTGGGGCATACCGTCAGTGGCTGTTTCGGTTGACGCCCCGGAATATCACCGCGGCCCGCTGGATTACACCGTTTCAGCCGAAATGGGCTGCCGGGTGGTGGAAAAGTTGATGCAGAATCCCATCTCGCCCGATGTGTTGTTGAACGTCAACGTGCCGTATCTGCCGGCGGACCAACTGAAAGGTTTTGCCATTACCCGGCAGGGTCTGCGCATCTACCGCGACGAGCTGGTGAGACGTGAAGATCCCCGCGGGCGGGCGTATTACTGGATCGGCGGAGAACCACCTACCGGCGTAAAAGAGGATGGCACAGATATCGGAGAAGTTTCCAACGGATTTGTGTCTGTCACGCCAATTCAGTTGGACCTGACGGCGCACAAAATGGTTACTGATTTAAAGAAATGGGATCTTAAGACCAAATAGAAATCATCTTTCTGATCTTAAGATCGAATTTGATTGGTGTGCCGGGATCTGAGATTAATGATCCCGGTTCTTTTTTAACCGCTGAAAATATACACCGGATAGAACTCCCGCGATGATCGCGGTCAGCCAATTTATGGTGATCGCGGCTACTTCGTAGAGGTAGTCTCTATTGATCCCGTATTGAACCGAGTAAGCGATGATCGCCAGAATACACAGGATGACAGGAAGGGTCAATACCACCCGCAGGGACTTTTCCAGGCGGCTGTTGGATATCAGGCTCTGACCCATGAAGAAAAACGCGATGGCCATCAGGCTGAAACCCAACTCTTCCAACGCGATAAAAATTCCATGCCCGTTGTACTGTGTCAGAAGGCCAATCCCATCTGTTTGACCCTGCATTACGCTGACCGGAACAACCGCGATTTGAACCCAATAG
>CAYOKC010000221.1:0-3622 GCA_964404415.1 uncultured Leptolinea sp.
CTCCCGCCTGAACATCAAAAAAGATCGAGAAATCGGTCTTTTTTTGTTATCTTGTGAGACCGATGGCCCCCGGGGAGGGGATAATCCGAACCTCGTCGCTCCCGCCTGAACGAGAAAGAGATTGCGAAAGCAGTCTCTTTTTTATATTGCCTGTTGAGATCGCCGGCCCCCGGGGAGGGGATAATCCGAACCCTTTACTCCCGCCTGAACATCAAAAAAGATCGAGAAATCGGTCTTTTTTTGTTATCTTGTTAGATCGATGGCCCCTGGGCAGGGGGTGATCCGAACCCTATACTTACTCCAGAACGGGAAGATTTCAAGAGCAATCTCTTTTCTGTGTTTATCAAAAAGAAATGTATTTTGTTTATAATCGCTTTCTATATGAAAGAAAAAAATAGCGCCTCATTCTTCACCAATACGGATAAAGTTCAATTGGTCCTTCTCTGGCTGGGTGTATTGGAAGGCATTGCTGCTTCCATCGCCTTACTTTCCTTACCATCAGAGTCAGGAAGCCTTCTGGGTCTTTCCCCCGCCCGATTGGTCGTTTTACTGGCGATACTTCTTCCGGCTTTCGGGTGCTTTTTTCTGGCAGTAATCCACTCGAATTCGGATTTCGCCTCAAAGAAAATCAAGATTTTCAAGAGCGAGCCGCTTCTTCTAATAGGAGCCCTTATTACATTATCCGTATTATCTTTGATGATCCCTGTTTTATTGCAGGATCTTTTCACCGGGACGAATATTTACGCGTATCAAGCGTATTCCCAACGCCTTATTCCGTTGACTACCTACGCAGCCGCGCTTCTACTCCAAACAGCCATCTGGATTGTTGTCACAAACCTGGATGCGATCAGGGAAACCCTGATCGCGGATAAAGGATTTTTACGGGTATGGGGCATTTCCTTTGGCGCGTTACTTGTTTTTGTGTCGCTGATCATCGCAACCCGCTTTGGCCTGGTTCGTGACCACATCGGCTGGGGTAAACCGACCGTGCCGCTCATGGAATGGCAGATATGGTTGGGTATTCTTCTACTGGTAATTTTCCGGCTGACCACCAACACCGCACTTTTTCTGAGAATATCCGCGTGGATAAAAAACCATACAAAGTTAACGAACTGGTTGGTTTCGCTGACCATTTGGATTGCAGCGTTTGCCATCTGGTCCAGCATACCGGTACCCCCCGGTTTCTTTGCCACCCCGCCCCGCGCGCCCAATTTTGAGATCTATCCATTCTCTGATGCCGCGTTCTATGATTTCCACGCCCAGTCGATGTTGATCGGTATGGGATTCCGTGGAGATTCCATACCTCCCCGGCCTTTGTATATCTTATTCCTGGCCTTTGCTCATGCCATTGTTGGACAGGACTACATAAATGTGATCCTGTTGCAAACCGCTTTACTCGCTTTCTTGCCGGTGGTTGTGTTTTGGATTGGGAAGAAACTTTCCAATGCCCCTATTGGCATTGTTTCCGCGTTATTCGTCATCTTCCGTGAGTGGACGTCTATCATCAGCACTCCTTTCACGTCAGATGTTTCCAATTCGAAACTGCTCTTTGCCGATATGCCCGCGGCACTGGTCGTCAGCCTGGTTCTGTTGACTGCTATCCATTGGCTTCAAAATCCAGATGAAACAAAACCGGCCCTGCTAACCGGCGGGGTGCTGGGGATAAGCCTGTTGGTGCGTACTCAGATCATTATCCTCTTACCGGTACTGCTTGTCTTCTTCTGGTTCGTAACATTGCAAAAGAAAATTAATTTTAAATCGTTCGTCATTTCTTCAGTCCTGTGCGGTTTGGGATTTTTGCTGGCAGTGGCGCCATGGTTGTCACGCAGTTACCGAATCACCGGTCAATTTGTGTTTGACCATCCTGAATCACAGACCCGGGTAATGGTTCAACGGTATTACGCGAACATTGATCAGACCGAGTTTGACCGTAAACCCGGTGAAACTACCGGCGAATACAATCAGCGGTTATCCGCTTCCATCCGTGAAAAGATGCTTACAGAACCGTTGGATCTGGTCAATTTCATGGCCGCCCACTGGTTGAACAATGAAATTGACAACCTCCAAATCTTCCCGGTACGCTTCAGCATTTCCGATCCCATGGAACTGATATGGCCTCAACACGCCTTCTGGGAAAGCTGGATTGGCGAAGCCTCCATCTGGCAGACAGGATTGATGCTGCTAAATCTGGCCGTGCTAACTGGTGGCGTGGTCTTCCTGGCGATTAAAACATCCTGGATCGGGCTGTTACCGCTGTTCGTAAATTTCGCCTATCATTTCAGCAATTCAGCGGCACGCAACTCCGGCTGGCGCTATACCCTGCCCGCCGATTGGATTTTCCTGCTTTATTTCGCGGCTGGCTTATTTGCTTTGGTAAATATCGGGCAAAAGTTTACTGTCAGGAAAATTTCTGTGCATACGCAAAACAAAAAAGCAACTTCTTACTTCGGATTGGCTTCGTTGGCTACCGGAATTTTGTGTATCGGACTTCTTCCGCTGGCAGGCGAGTCTGCCTTTCCAAGGTTATTCCCCCAGGCCAAAGCTGAGACTACCGGTACTGAAATTATTAAGGCGGTATCTGGCTTCTCCGATAATACCCAGTCCGGTGTATCTGAATTATTACAAGACCCCAACGCTGTGATAATGGATGGCCGGATGTTGTACCCCCGGTTCTACGGTGAAAAAGAAGGGGAAGAAAAAACAGGGAAAACAGGCTATGCTCCCCTCCCGTATGCCCGCTACGTATTCCTGGTTGCCGGTGATCCTGAAGGGACAGTGATCTTCCCCAACGATAACGGTGACTTGCCCTTGCGCAACGCAGAGAATATTATTCTCGCTGGCTGCATGGATGGCCTCGCCGTACAGGCAAAGGTCATCATTCTCCCGGAAACCGGAGATATATTCACCGCCAATCCGCCTCTTCCATGGACCTGCCCGGCCCAACCATGATCAACCCTGGCTTGGAATTACATCAAATTACTCCCGTTTTCAAAATCGGTTCCATTCCTATTTACGGAGACGTGATTCTCGCGCCCATGGATGGATATACCGACCATCCATTCCGGTTGATCTGCCGGAAATGGGGCGCTGCCTGTATCTATTCGGAATTTATCAACGGGCTTGATCTGGAAGGTAAACATCCGCCCCACCTCGCGGAGCGTATGTATTTTCACGAATCTGAAAGGCCATTCGGATATCAGATACTGGATGATTCGCCCGACCGTATTTTGAACACCGCCCGGTATCTCCGCGATCGTAATCCCTATTTCTTTGACGTCAATATGGGTTGCTGCAGCCGAACAGTTTGTTCGCGCGGCGCTGGAGCCAGTCTCCTACAGGAACCGGAAAAAGTATCTCTGATCATTTCCCGGCTTGTCGCCGAGATGGATATCCCTGTCACAGCAAAGATCCGGCTGGGATGGGATGAAAAAAACCGCAACTATATGGATATCGCCCGGCGTATTGAGGATGCCGGCGCCTCCGCTCTGGCTGTACACGGCCGCACAAAAATCCAGATGTATAAAGGGTCGGCTGATTGGGATGCCATCGCGGAAGTAAAACAGACCGTCAAGATACCGGTCATTGGTAATGGCGACGTAAAAACCGCGGATCAGATCGATCC
>CAYOKC010000222.1:0-3546 GCA_964404415.1 uncultured Leptolinea sp.
AATAGCCACCTGCGCGGCCGCTGGCAGAGTACCCTTGTGGAAAGCGTCCACTAGAATTTCCACCGAAGTTGACGAGAAATGCTCCGCCGACGCGGAGTCGGCACGGATAGCCTGCGCAGCTTCCCACAATTCGAGGTCCATCTGGGTGGTCACATTGAAAGGCATCCCGCGGGTCAACTCCACCAGCAGATCACACGCTCCGGGGATATCCAATTTGCGCAACAATATCTGATACGGCGCCTGCCCGCTGGCAATCCCCCCGACCAGCTCGGGAAGCATGCGGGTGGGCATAATAGCCGTTGTTTCTTCAAAGACGCGCAGCAGATCGGGCAGGTTTGATGCCGCGGCGCATCTGGCGCGGATTTCCTCCAGTATGGTATCAATCCGTTTCTCAAGCCGTTTCCTTCCGCGCGCCGGAGCCAGCACATTCCGGATCGCATTCCCTGCCACGGGGAAAGCTACCCGCATCATGTCAAGACGGTCCCTAAGTTTGGACGGGATCAATCCCGAAAACCGGGGATCCTCGAGCAGATTGTTGATAATGCGATGCGTTTCAGGGTCAATTGATGCGAGGAAAATATCCGCCACATTGCGGCCGGCCTGATTTTTCAGCAAGTCTGTCAGGTTGACAAACAGCCGCTCGCCGGCTTCCAGCATCACACGCTGTTCCCGGGGGTCGGCATCACTTCCGAATTTTCGGGCAAATCCCACGATCAGGTAACGGAAGACATCCTGCCCGATCGGGGTGTACGGATCCAGCATCCCCTGCCAGACGCCGAAGGATAAAAGCATTTCCAACCGGCCATCCGGGGCAGCCACGGGCAACGGATACAGTGACGTCACCGGGCGGGACTGAACTACGAATAATTTCCCGTCCGCCAGCGCCCATTCCATATCCTGCGGGCCGCCGAAAGCTTTTTCCGCCTGTTTGCCCAATTCAGCCAGTTCAAGGATGCGCTCATCCGGCAGCGCCTGTTGTCCGGTCGCGTCCACATGCCGGGTGACCGTTCCGCCGCCCACAACACCGGTAATAGACAGGGCTTTCTCACCCAGCGTCTTGTGCAAAATCACCCCGGTTTCACGGTCCACCACATAATGGTCCGGTACCACCTGGCCGGAAACCAATGCCTCTCCTAATCCAAGCGTGGCGTCGATGACCGTTTCCACCCGCTTACCCGTCAACGGGTTGGCGGTAAACAGTACGCCGGAGGCTTCACTCTGAACCATGCGCTGCACCACCACGGCCAGCGCTGCATCGGTATGGGAGATGGCGTTGCGCGCCCGGTACCCGATGGCGCGAGCCGTCCACAGGCTGGCCCAGCAGTTGACCACTCCCGCCAGCAGGGCTTCCTCCCCCATGATATTCAGGTACGTATCCTGCTGGCCGGCAAAAGACAGGTCCGGCAGGTCTTCCGCCGTGGCGGATGAGCGCACGGCTACAGCGGTTGTGTTCCCCATTGCCACGTAAGCCGCGCAAATATCATCCCGCATGTCTGCCGGAATACTCCCCGCTTGGAATGCGGCTCGGATATCTGCCGAAGCCCGCTCAAGGTCAGCCGGGTCATCTGGCTGAATGGTTTGCAGAATACGGCGGATTGTTTCGTCCAACCCGTTGATCGATACAAAATCACGGTAGCCTTCTGTTGTGACAACAAAACCGCCCGGCACCGGCATCCCGGCATTTATCAACGCGCCCAGATTGGCGCCTTTGCCTCCGGCAAGCGGCAGGTCGGCGCGGTTCAACTCATTCAGGTCTTTAACATATTTCATGATGAAAGCTCCGTTCTATTTTGAGACGATTTAAAATACAGGGCCGCGGCAGCTGTCACTACTATTGTACAGACGCCCACGAACCACAGGACAACAGTCACGTTAAGTTTTTCCAGCATCAACCCGGTGACGGCTGACGCCAGGAAAGAAGCGCTGCCCATCAGGGTCTGCGAAATTCCCATTAAACGCCCGCGCATCTCCGGCGCGATGGTTTGCAGCAGTGTTTGCCCGTGGATCTGCACGAAGATCATGCCCACTCCGATGAACGAGGCAGACAGGCAGGCCGCCTGTAAATTTGTCGACAGAGGCAGCACACAGATTGCCAGCCCCATTAACCCTGCGCCGGCCAGGCCAGCCCGAACGCCTGAAAACCGGGTCTTGAGAAGGTTGGAGAGAACAGCGCCAACCAGCATCCCCCCGCCCAGGCCGGACATCAGGTAACCAAACTTTCCCGATTCCGTATGCAGCACCTCACGGGTGATCACCACACCGGAAACGGATATAGTCCCCACCACAAAAAACGCCGCTGTGATTGTGGTCAGCACGGCCAGCACCGCCGGCTTCCTGAAGGCGAACGCCAGCCCGGCGCGCAGGTCAGCGCCCGGGTTGAAGTGTTCATCCGTCCGTATCTGGCGCGGAATTGCCAGAAACGCGACCGCGGCTGCCGGGATCAGGAATGAGAAGGCATCCAGGAAAAAAGCCGCGTCACGCCCAAAATTTTCCATCACCAGAGTCCCCAGGGCGGGGCCAAGAGCCAGCGCGAAGACCACCGCCATGGCGAACAGCGAATTGGCCGCCAGCAGCGCGGACGCGGGGACCAGATCCGGGATGGCGGATGACCGTGCCGGTATAAAGAACTGGTTGACGGCCGACATGGTGAAATAAATGGCGCAGATCACCGTCACATCCGGCGCGAAGGGGAACCAGAAAACCAGCAATCCCTGTAGCAGGTTGGCTGTCACCATGATCCACTTTCGGTCCCAACGGTCCACAAAAACACCGGCCAGGCTGCCCAACAGCAGCGCGGGCACGGCTTTGAAAACCATCAACATTCCCACCGCCCCGGCGGATCCGGTTCGGTCATATACCAGGCTAATCAGCGCCACCATTAACAGCCGGTCGCCCACCATGGATAGTCCCTCGCTCAACCACAGGGTGACAAAAGCCGGTGTGCGAAAAACCGTTTTCAGCGGGGAGTTTGATTTTCCATCTTCCATAGTCAATGATTGTTCCGACATAGTGTTTCCTTATCCATCTTTAGACCGACCGTCCGGTCGAAAAATCAGGTAAAAAAAGAGGGGTCAGCTTTTTTCGATCCCATGGAAGAAGATATCCAGCAGCACGCCGGCCGCTTCTTCATTGGAGCGGTATTTGATGCCGCTCAGGTATACCGAGGCAAACGTACCCTGCATCATGGTCATCAACACACGAGCCGTGGCTTTGGGGTCGACCGGGCGGAAGAGGCCGGCATCGATGCCGCGCTGGATGGCATCCGAAAGCAGGTTGATGTATTCCGTAAAGAACCCTCGGAATTCCTGTCCCATCACATCGCGCGCGCTGCCCACCTCACGCCGCAGCACGGAAATGATATCCGCCGATTCCAGCAAGTACCCTACGCTATTGGTCACCGCCACACGGATGCGCTCGCGCGGTTCCTGTTCCGCTTCCAGGAATTTCAGCGATTGGCGCATATTCACGAATGTGCGTTTGATCATCTCCAATGCGATGGAATCTTTATCGGGGAAATGGTAATAGATCGTCGCCTTGCCGATACCA
>CAYOKC010000223.1:0-3544 GCA_964404415.1 uncultured Leptolinea sp.
ACAATCAAATTGCCACATGCCTACCTACCTGTTCCCAAACCTGACCGTGCAAATTGATACCGGCGATATCACAAAGGAAAAGGTTGACGCCATTGTGAACGCCGCCAATGCGCGCCTTCTTCATGGTGGCGGCGTAGCAGGTGCAATAGTCAAGAATGGTGGATTTGATATTCAGCGCGAGTCAAATGAATGGGTAAGCCTGCATGGTCCGGCATCATTCGACCGCCCGGCAATAACAGGCTCCGGTTCCCTCCCCTGCCGATATATCATTCATGCTGTCGGCCCTGTCTGGGGTGAAGGAAACGAGGAAGAAAAGTTACAGTCGGCCGTATTCTCCAGTCTGGTTGTAGCCAACGATCTAAAATGCGAAACAGTCGCGTTTCCAGCTATTTCTACGGGTATTTTTGGGTTTCCACTGGAACCAGCATCATATTGTTTTAAAAACGCAATTGAGAATTTCTCTTCCCAAAAGATCCTATTCTTTGTTCAAGTCGTAAAGATAGTCCTTTTTGATACCCGCGCGCTTCAAGTATTTTCAAACACATTTTCCGAATTGGGAAAAGAATAATCCATGATCACATCAAAGAAAAATCCGCGTCTTCAATATATTCGCTCATTGCTACAAGATAAAAAATCCCGCGATGAATTTAGTCACTATGTGATCGAAGGTGTGCGGTTGGTTGAAGATGCCGCCGAACATGGAGCCGATATTCGCGAGGTGTACTACTCCAATACCCTGTCTGACCGCGGCAACCGGTTGGTGCAAAATTTGTGTGAAAAACAGATCCCGGTGGAAGAAGTGGAAGAATCCGTTTTCAACGCGATCATGGATACATCATCCAGCCAGGGACTGGCCGCTATATGCCAGAGGCATGAAATAACAACCCCTGATAATCTTGATTTCATCGTAGTAGCAGATCAATTGCGTGACCCCGGTAACCTGGGCACATTGATCCGTACGGCAGCTTCCGCGGGCGCCCAGGCGGTTCTGACGACTCCTGGCAGCGTGGACCTGTACTCTCCAAAAGTCTTACGCTCCGCTATGGGCGCGCATTTCCATATCATTTGCGCCGAGGTGGAATGGGGTACGCTTGAAAGAATTAAACATACCAATGGAAAAATGTTGGCCTACGTGGCAGCTGCGAATAGCGATCTTATTTGCTGGAAAAGTGACTTTTCCCGGCCCACGATCATAATAATCGGAAGCGAAGCAGATGGCGCAACAGAAACCGCATTCAAGTTTGCCGATTACCGGCTATCGATACCTATGCCGGGAAATATGGAATCATTAAACGCAGCGGTCGCGGCTGGTATATTGATCTTCGAGGTTGTACGTCAACGTAGTGGCAAATAGTCAAGAAATCACAGGGAGATAAAATGAAACATTACATTGTGGACATTAAGTACCTTGTTCCAGTCGAAAAATTAGCAGACATCCTTCCCTCGCATCGTGCTTTTCTCCAGACCGGTTACGATAAGGGAATTCTATTAATGTCCGGTCCGAAAGAGCCACGAACCGGCGGCATTGCCGTCGCCCGGTCTGAAACATTGGAAGAATTGCGCGAATTTTTCCTGCAGGATCCCTATCACCTACAGAATGTGGCCACGCATGATTTCTTTGAATTCAACCCCGTTCTTCGCCAATCCTGGTTGGAAGATTGGGTAAAAGGCTAATTGGATTATTTGATCTGTTTAAAATTGACAATAACAAGATTCTTGGCGCAATCACTGCTCGTGTTGAATTTAAAACGTGGCGAAAGGCCGCGCCCATTCTGATCAACCAGCCGGATCCCGTATTCATCCTGAGTATCCAGAGGTTTGTCAGTTAAAAATATTTCATAACCGCCAACCCCATACCATGGCGAAGAACCTGTCATGCCAAGAAATTGAATGTCTTTTCCGTACATAGGACCATTGACCTGTACTGTAATTCCTGTGATTGGCCGCCCTTGAAGGTCAAAAACCTGTCCTGCGATACCGGACCAGGTACAGGTCCTATCTTGCTTAAATAATGTTGCCGAAATACTCTCCGGTTTGGCCTGAAGATCGAATGTATAGAGCGATGTATCCTCCGGTGTTGGCGGAACGGCTGTTGGGGTGTCAATAATTGGAGTATTTGTCGGGCGCGACACCGGTCTTAATGTAGGCAGATCAGTTCCCCGTACCGGATAATTCACTGTTGGTGAAGGAACAGTATTAACGGTTTGAACACCTCTGGACGGGTGTGCCATTTTCCAGATGAACCAACCGGCTGCGACCACAGTGGCTATGGAAAATACAACAGTTAAAAGATTCCAGAGCCATGCAAATGCCTGTAATTGTTCGCGGCGTCGCTTTCTGCGTTCGTACCTCAGCCTGGCTGGTCCGTACTTCATGACCTCCCCCCTCAGGGAACTAGTACTTCGATTTTTGCTTCTGACCTGGCTTTGGAAACCCATTCGGATATTGCTTTGCTTTCAACAGCCGACTTGGCGTCAGGATCAAGTCTTCTGGTTGGATCACGTTCTATCACCTGGACGAGGTGGTATCCAATGGAAGATTTCACCACCTGGCTTACTTCCCCGGGCTGCAATTGGAATACGGCTTCTTCCACTTCGGGTTGTAATAAATAACCACGGGGAAACCAGCCAAGATCACCTTTTGTCACCGGATCCGCCTCTGTTGCCAGTATGGCAAAATCCGCCCCGTTATCTACTTTTTGACGGGCTATCGCGGCGCCTTCCTCCCGGCTGAAGTAAATCTGGCGTGCATGGATTTGTTCAACCGCCGCTGGAAGTGCTTTGATGATCTCATCCCGCTGCCAGGCAGCACCCAGATTTCGCGCCAGGGAACGACGAAAAGAATCAGGAGTATATCCATTATTCTGTAACCAGGTATTGAATCCAGCTTCGCCCCCTGCGGAATTAATCAATTCACCAATCCGCGCGTTCAGATCGGCTTCAGCGAGCCGGTAACCATTCTTCACAGCTTCCTGGTATAGCAATTCAGACCCGGTAAATTCGTCGATTACACGTTCCTTGCTCTCAACCGGTGTAGTTGTTTTACCCAGGGTTGCCATCGCCGCTTCATAGCGTTTTATTTCTTCTTCATAATCTGTAAGGAGAATTCCTGAACCATTTACTTGGATTGCCATGGGGAGCGGTGTTGGTGTGGGCGGCAATGGGGTTTCTGTCGGAGGGACAGGTGTTGCGGTTGGTGTGGGTGTAGCGCCAATGCAGCCTGAAATAAAAACAAAACCTGTCAAAATCAATATCAAAAAAAGGTATCTCTTCAAAGTAAGCATTCCGCAAATTATACCCAATAAAAAAAAGACTGCCTGAAAAAACTCAGGCAGTCTTTTGAAAATTATGGAATCTTAGTATTCCGGGGGCGGCATGGGGGCCGGTTTGTCTTTTTCCGGAACATCTGTGATCAGGGCTTCGGTGGTCAGGATCATGGCCGCGATGGAAGCGGCATTTTCCAGAGCGCCGCGGGTCACTTTGGCAGGATCAATCACACCACCCTTTACCATATCCATGAATTCATCGGTCAGAACATCGTAACC
>CAYOKC010000224.1:0-3532 GCA_964404415.1 uncultured Leptolinea sp.
CCATCGGCGATCTCGCCGGTTAGTTCCATCATCTGGTCACCCGTGGCACCGATCATAATCGGAACATTACGAGGTTCCTTGCGGCCATGAACTACATCAAGTTCAATGCCATCCACATGGATGAATTCACCATGAAAGGTGACTTTTTCCATGTTCAGAAGCCGTTTCATAACATTCACGGTTTCCTTCATCGCCAGCAGAGGTTTCTTTCGGGCGATCCCAACATTTCGGGCAAGCGGGTCCCACCAGGCGCCAATTCCGCAAATGATCCGGTTGGGGGCGAGATCATCAAGAGTAAGGTATGTTGCCGCCAATAGGCCTATATTGCGGGTCCAATTGTTAATTACCCCCGAGCCAACCTTTAATTTACTGGTGACAGCCGCGTATGCCGCCATTGGCACGATAGCGTCTCGCACCAAACGGCTCTCTGCCTGCCAGACAGCTTCGAACCCTCTTTCCTCCGCGTACCGGACATAATCCAGTCCATCCCTTAGATCATGAGCATCCTGTAAATATAACGCAACACGTTCTGCCATAATTCCTCCAGGGTATATATTGAGTTGTATGACAACTACAATTATAGATGAACTTTCTTCTCTTCGTACTGCTGAAAAAACTCCAAATCTTCCGGAAAATCCAAATCGAGTCCCAGAGATTCTGTTTTTACTATTTTTAGATTCAGGTTGAACTTTTTCGCCTGGGCACTATGGAGATTAAATGAGTTCTCACCGAATTGGTAAGAGATCAAACCGGTTGGGTTTATCAACAACGCGTTTGTGCCTTCCTGTCTCCTATCCGGAGCAATGACCACTACCGGGGGATCAGTAGCCTGTCGGATCATTTCTTCCAGATCACCAGGGGTAAGTAGCGGGAGATCAGATGGAAGAATGAGTACTCCCTGCGCTGAATACATCTGAGCCACCATAGTTGCCCTGTGAAGCGCTGTATTTAACCCGGGTTTACCGTCTTCCATAACAGTTCTGGCTCCCTGATCACGAGCCAGTGCAAGAACAGCGGTGTCACTGCTGACAACAAGTATTTGATCTATTCCCTTTACCTTATTGACTACCTGTAACGTGTGGCCGATCAAGGAAAGGTTTAGCATTTCCCTATCGTCTTCTGTCAATACTCCGGCCAGACGTGATTTCCCCCTGCGCAATGGTTTTACAGGGATAATTGCCCAAAGGCTCATATTCTCAGGTGCCTTTTCTTTGCAATTTCATGCCAAATTTCAAAACCTCATCTGCCAGCCGGATACGGTCTTCACCGGACCGCATAATAGTCTGTGTCACAAGTGGAATTATACCTATATCAGAAATACGCGACGCTTCATCCTGATCTTGAGAATCCAATACAAACCCGGTTAATAAATCCCTGTAATGGTTCGCGACTTCAAAACAGCCCGGATTCATCCCAAGTTCCAGGAACATTTTCGCGGCTGGACCTTTAATAGTCTTCCCCCCGATAATTGGGGAAACCGCGATTACAGATTTTTCTATCAACAACTCTCGTATTCCGGATAATTTTAGAATCGGATCAATACTTACCCATGGGTTTGATGGACAAATTACGATCAGATCTGCTTCGGTGAGAGCTTTCTGGACTTTTAAACCAGGTTGGGCTTTTTCAATTCCGGCAAACTCAAACCCGGTTACTTCGGGAACGCATTGTTCTTTGACAAAGTATTCCTGGAATGGAAGCTTTCTGCCATCGATTGTTTTTACTATGGTCCGTACAGGTCGATCAGTCATTGGCAGTACATGATCCTTTATACCCATCCGGTCGCATAATTCCTGGGTGACTCTCGTAAGGCTAAGCCCCGACTTTAAAAGCCGGGTACGTTCCATGTGCAATGCGAGATCATGGTCACCCAGTTTAAACCAGTTGGGACCTCCCAGCCGCGACAGCGCCTGAAACACTTCCCAGGTTTCATCCATCTGCCCCCAACCTGTCAATGGATTGGCCAAACCTGCCAATGTGTAGCTGACAGTATCGACATCCGGGGAGATATACAAGCCAAAAAACTCAAAATCATCACCGGTATTGACAATAACTGATAATTGTCCGGTATTAAGTGTTTTCGACAAACCATCCGCCAATTTTGCTCCACCAACACCACCAGCGAGCGCGGCCACCTTCATTCTATTTTCCATGAAACCTCGATTGAATGATTGAACCTGTGCAAATGAAAAAAACTCTAATACATTTTTCTATTACTAACGTGTTTAACATCCAAAATTGCTATTTCAGGGTACAGGAGAACAACATCCCGGCTGACAATTCGTCTTTGTAAATTACAGAAAGGTTGTTTACTTTTAACTCAAAGGAGATATCTGAACCAATACTTTTATCCAGAAATTCACAATACTTCCGGGATTCCAATCCCTGGTGCAGCAAGGTGACATGAGGTATCCAGCGATCTGGCGCATACTTTTTATTGATCTGGTCTATGTGTTTACCGCATTTCTCCCATAACATAGAGTGCATTTCTGTTATTTCCGGGCTTCTGGAGAGAACATACGTGATAGCGGGTATATTTCCCGGGAAGATGCCAATTCCACCGCTTTGAATAGTAAAGCCGTGTTTTTGTCTGGCTATTTTTTCCAGGCAGGTGTGAATCTCTTCTTTATTGATTTCCTCACATACCAGCCAGGAAAAATGAAAGATATCCTGAGGGCTATGGTAGGCCAGAATCATGTCACGAACGGATGGATTAATACTCAAAATCCTACGCCGGTCTACTTCATCCAAGACTGTTGCAATGGAAAAGAACATGTTTCTACCTGAAAAGATCCTCTTCTTCCGGTCTTAATAACTCATCCAGGTGACCATCACGTAAAGCATATGGAAACCCTTGTGCCAGCACAACGGGTTTTCCTTCATCCGCTTGCCCCATTACGAGGGAAGCAGCCGAAGCCAGTTCATCCGCCGCGCCAATCTGGGTTATTTGCAAACGGTACCCAAACAGGTCTGGCCTGCCTCGTAAATCTACAACACCGGGCAATCCGGATAAACCAATCGTTGTTCCTACAGTCCCATTGCGCCAGGCGCGGCCGTGGGAATCAATAATTAATACGCCGAAACGGCAGTCAAAAGCCTTTTCCAGTCCGCAGCGAATTCGATAGGCAGAATCATCCGGATCCTTTGGAAGCAGCAGGAACCAATCGTCCGATTTCCCATCGTCAGCCTCAACATTGGAATGGTCAATTCCCGCATTGGCACATATGAAACCACAATTGTGTTCGACGATCAATGCTCCCGGACTTGTCCGCAATACTTTGGAGCTTTCCGATAGGACAAGTTCCACGAATCGGGGATCTTTTTTTGTCTTATTCGCGATCTCAAAAGCCCTTGTTGAGGGAATAATCCGGCTAATGTTCACGAGACGATTTTCGGCCTTGCTGACAATTTTTTGAGCCAGAATCCAAATGTCACCATCTTTTGGATGCAGGTCAGAACTTCGGACGGTTTGAATTATCGTTTCCGCCAGATCATCGCCGGCTTTCACAAGGGGAAACCCGGGTACAGGTGA
>CAYOKC010000225.1:0-3524 GCA_964404415.1 uncultured Leptolinea sp.
GCTGCCTGATCCGTTCATGGTAATCGCCACCCAGAACCCGATCGAATACGAAGGGACGTTCCCTCTGCCCGAAGCGCAGCTTGACCGCTTTATGGTCAAACTTTCCATCGGGTATCCCTCACCGGATGAAGAAGATGAGATCCTGAAGCGCCGGGCGGATAGAAAAGCGGATATTGTGCCCCTCAACGCGGTGATCACGCCGGAAATCTTTTTACAGATGCGCGCCGCCGTGGAGAACATTCATGTGGATGCCGATGTGCGGCGGTATATGGTCAACCTCGCGGAACGGTCGCGGGCGCACCGGCAGGTGGCTGTGGGCGTCAGTCCACGCGGGTCACTGGCGTTGTTGAAGCTTTCGCGGGCGTGGGCAGCCATCCATGGGAGGGATTATGTCATCCCGGATGATGTCAAACAGTTCATCCAGCCCGCGCTGGCCCACCGCATCATCCTGGATCCTAGTCTGTGGGACGTGAAGAAATCGGAAAATCGGGTGATCGATGATATTGCCGCCACGGTGCATGTGCCTGTTCTGAAAATGGAAAATGACTGACAAAGTCAGGGTTCTCAGCGCGGTCATTCTCGGTCTGCTGGTCACTGCCATGATCACCCGCAACGGGGATGTGGCCTGGTTGACCATGCCGCTGTTGGCCTACCTGGGGATCGGGCTGTGGCAATCACCGGATACCGGCAGGCTGCGGCTGAATGCTTCACGTGCCATAAAGCAAACGCGGCATGAGGGGTTTATCCGTGTGGATGCCGCGGTGACAGTTGAGAATCCTTCGCCTGAATCTGCCGCCGCCTGCATCAAAGACACTCTACCGGAGTATGCCACTCTTGTTGACGGACGCCTCACGGAATGGGCGTACCTGCAACCGGGCGGGTCTGCCGTGTTAGAGTATTCATTTACCGCAACGCGTGGGGATTTCGCCTGGGAAGACGTACGGGTGACAGCCGGCGATCCATTGGGGATACTTAAGGTTAAACGAACCCTTCCTGCCCGGGGTGACATCCAGGTGCGGCCGGCCATCCACAAGTTTAAAGCCATTCCGCTACGCCCGCGCAGCACCCTGCATTCACCGGGCTCCATTCCCGCGCGGTTGGGCGGCAACGGCACCGATTTTTACGGTGTACGCGAATACCATGCCGGCGATCCATTGCGATCGTTGGACTGGCATCAGACGGCGCGCCATCCGAAGAAATTCTTTACCCGGGAATTTGAACAGGAAGAGATCGCCGAGATCGGTCTTATCCTGGACGCGCGCCAGTCTGTTGAGATGCGTATAGGTGATGAGAGTTTGTTTGAACACGGCGTCACCGCAGCCGCGTCACTGGCGGAGATGTTCATTCATCAAGGGCACCGTGTCAGCCTGATGGTGTTTGGAAAGAAAACATCCATTGCTTTCCCGGGGTATGGTAAAACCCAGTTGCACCGCATCATGAGCTGCCTTTCACGTGCGCGGGTGGAATTTGACGGACATTCTTCGCCGCATATCGATTTCCTGCCCATCCGCATGTTTCCCGGACGTTCCATGATCATTGTAGTCAGCCCGCTGACCTCCGGCGACCTGTCACTCTACCAGCGGCTGCGAGCCAGCGGCTATCAGGCGCTATTGGTCAGCCCGAATCCGATCGATTTTGCTGTCACGGAGACTTCCAGTGACAGGTATTACAAGATGGCGGTTCGAACCGCACGGATAGAAAGACGGCTGGCATTGAATTCCATTGCCGCGCTGCAGATCCCGGTCATTGACTGGAACGTCAGCCAGCCGTTGTTCCCGCTGGTGAGAAACGCGCTGACGCGCTCACGCGGGCAGGGAGTTTAACAGCGATGCTGGAACAACCGCGATCCATCCGGAATTATGTGTTTTATGGCAGCCTCGCTTTGATGGTAATCTGTCAGGCTGCCGCGTTTTTACTAATCGGGCAATGGGCCGGTTCAGTATGTGTAGTGGGGATGGGGACGTTTTGGTTCTTATCACGGAGGCGTACCAACCAGTGGCTGCCGCATATGTTTTTATTCCTAACAATGGCGGTTTCTGCCGCAATTATTCTTTCCGGCGGATATCCCTTATTGGGAATGGCTGGTTCAGTTTTTGCCCTGATGGCATGGGATGCACATCAGTTGATTTCCGACCTCCAGGGAACTACGCAGAAGGAAACCACCAGCCGGTTTGAGCAGCGTCACCTGTGGTCATTGATCCTGGCCTCAGGGACGGGATTGTCAATTGCCATTATCGGCCGGATGATCCGCTTGCAATTACCATTCATCCTACTTTTTGTATTTGTTCTGCTGATACTGTTCGGGCTTGACAGGTTGTGGTCACAACTGGCGCGGAATAAATAACCTGAAATAAAAAAATAGAATAAATGTCTTATAATTACACAGAACCAAACAGCCGCCGGGGAGAGCCAATTGAGTATCGGATTTTTCACAGTTAAATCCCATACACCTGAGCCGGAAGAAATCCGCGGTATTCTGGGCTCATGCTTCCCATTGTGGGAAGAGTTGCTGACTCATCTCCGCCAAACGTACCACCCTGTGGAAGATTTCAAATTCCTGTACGGGAAAAACTACGGCTGGGGAGTCCGTTTCCGGTTAAAAAGCAAGTTGTTGACGTCTTTGTATCCGGCGGAAGGCCGTTTCTTTACTCAAATCATATTAAACCCGGGGGAAGTGGAAACCGTATTAACCATGGATACGGGCAGGAATGTGAGGCAGGCGATTGACTCAGCCACTCCATATCCGGAAGACCGCTGGGTGTTTATCCCGGTCGAACACCCGGACGATCTGCTGGATGTCATCCGTTTATTGGAGCTTCACGCGCGGACAAAAACGTCATAAATCCTCCGCCCATCGCTGAATGATCATTGAACCAGGAGAATAGAAATATCATGAATGACGAGTTGGTACAGCAATTTGCGCATAGCTGGCGCACATTTGATGCCATTGTGAATGATTTTTACCCGGACGCGTGGCTGCATACCGGCCGCGGTGTGATCACCCCCGCGCGGCTGTCATTCCACCTACTGCAGAGCATCCAGTACTACATTGAAGATGACACTTTCACTGCTTTTACTTCTGGCCGGGATTTCCGCCAAAATTGGGAAACCATGGGTGACGAAAATCTGCCATCACAGGATGACATCCGGTCAGCCATCCGGGATTTTAAAGGGTTGACTGAAAACTGGCTGCGGAATATGGATCTCCTCTCCGTCAACACAACGTTTGATTGGGCCGGTAAAACAAAGATGGGTGTGGTGATCTTCACCCTGCGTCACTTTGTGTACCACATGGGAGAATTAAGTTCCCTGTTGAATGAGAGTTTGCATGGAAATGCCAATGATAATTTTCGGAATACAGTCTCTCCGGTTTCATAATCAGATTTTATTTTCTGGAGTCCTGTAACGTATGTGCACCAGTTTTGTCTACCGCAGGGAAAACGTGCTGATCGGCATGAATTTTGATAACAACGAAATGAAATTTCGGATTTCGGCTAACCAGGGCAAAGGTTTCCTCGTTTCTA
>CAYOKC010000226.1:0-3425 GCA_964404415.1 uncultured Leptolinea sp.
ATATCTCCAGCTGAGGCAAGTCGCACTGGAGAATGATGAGCAGGAACTGTTTTTATCGAAATCGGGGTCTTTTCACCAGGATCGGACTGCAGCCAGGCTTCATAGGCCGGAGTGCCTGGTTCGGGACCGCGGTCAAGCATCAACGCGGGGAGGATTTCAAGGTTGGTATACAGGGTCTGGCCATGCAGCAGGCGCGCCACGTTGGGCGGCAGGCGCTGCTCACTCTGCTCATCGGCAAAGCGCGGGTTGGTGGAACCCAGCACCAGATTGGTGACCAGTCCGTAGAATTGCCAGTCACCGCTGCGGGTGACCACGAAGCTGCCTTCCTGCACATCATGCGCGGGAACCGTAAGCCGGGCGTTCAGGCTGTCCTTCAGCGAGCCGCCGACAATGTAGCCGATCTCCGGGTTCTCGCCGGGATTGGAGGTGGGATTGTTCTGTGCCATAACTACGCTCCTGCCTGATCCTGATAAATTTCGCTGATCGCGCCCAGCACGCGGTTAAGCGTTTCGTAGTCATCGCGCAGCAACACGATCAACTCGCTGACGGCGCTCTCCAGCCAGGCTTCGTTATTCAGCTGCAGGTAGACAGCATGCGTCTGCTGCAGGTGGGCGGCGAGTAATTCCGCCGCCGGAAGATCCTGATTCCCCAGAATATGGCGAAAGTAGCCAAACCGGTACGTGATTTGATCGTTGGATGTGAACGTCAGTATTTCCTGCGCGGAACAGGTGAATATCTGGTCCAATGACAGCGGAGGACGCGGAGGCATCAAATGTGACACATGTCCGTCCTTCTGGTAACCCACAAACAGCACACTGATCTCTGCCGGGATGTTGCGGTTCAGGCGGTTATCCTGAATGAGCATCTCATTAACATGCTCGGCGGTGACCAACTGGCGGACCAGACCGTCATCGTCAATGTGGATGTCATACACCAGGCCGAAGATCTGGTAACCCGGCGCGGCGGGGATACGCACCAGCCCACCGAAGGTCAGGTTTTCCACCTGGGTCACCTGGCAGCCTATTACGCAGCCGGTGGTCGACGCGCGCAGCAGGCGGCCGATCTGTATGGATGTGGGGGTAAGCGGAAGCATCAGCGGTTCCTCGTTCTTCCTGAAAGATTTTTGGCAAACTGCTTGTTGGATGGCGCCGGGGGCGTCATCCCCCAGGCGACCATCTCACGGGAGATCATCTGCGCGATCTGGCCTTTATCCAGCATGGAGACCAGCGCGATCTCGTGGGAGCGGTGCAACGCGTACGGGTAGGGCATCCCTCCCAGCAGCGCGCACTGTTCCAGAAGAACGGCATGCAGCAGGTTAACCCGGTCCGCGTCGGCTGCCACCCATTCGGGGATCTCCACCCGGGCGAGTGACGGTTTGCCCGGGAACCCGGTATTCAGGTAAAAGAAATGCAGGGCGGTTTCATCCGGGTAACTTTGCGCGGAGCGTGAGTGTATGCCGAAGATGGCTGAGCGGCCTTGCGGCGGAATGCGGTCGCGGAAGAGGTAGGCATCCGATAACGGAGCGAGGGAGTTTTCCCCTTTTCCATCGGATCCCTCAGAGGCAGGGTCCAGGATGCCCAGCATGCGTACCACCAGATCGGAACCCGGGCGGTCAACGTACCCCGCGGTGACCGTTCCCAGCGCGGCCAGTTCACGCAGCACACCGATGTACTGCTCGAATTCGTTCTGCGTCTCCGGGCTGCCCTGCGGGTCGCGGAATAGTTCCAGCGGACCATCGGTCAACGCAAGGACGGTGCCGCCGGTCTCTTTGGATAGTTCCGCCAGCTTGCGGCGTTCGCGCAGGTCTCGCCGCAGCGCGATGACCTCTTCACCCACCAAACCGTATTCATTGGTGATCTCGTCCAGGTCCAACAGTTGTGTGTCAACGATCTCGCGAGGGGGTGATTGCAGGGTGGAATCCATCCGGAACACGCCAATGTTGATCACCCCGAAGGGGATACTGTCATGCCGGTTCGGGTTGACCTGTGATCCATCCGCCGCCAGCACGGTGTAATCCTGGTTAATCCCCGGCGCCGTGAATACGGCCGTAATATCTTCATCCGTTGGGACGGCGCTTCGCAGGTTGGCATTCAACGCCGCGGCCGAATTGATGACCTCGCGGGAGTGTTCATTCTGTCCGGCGAGGCTGTCAAGCAGCACAGAGGCGCGGGCTGCTTTCCCGGCTTCGGCTTGCTGCCGGGCGTCAATCTGACCGGCAAGGACTTTCAATTTGGTTTGTATGGCAGTGTAATCCAGCGGCATGCTTTCCCCGGAAATATGTCAGAAATGGAACATCTGTTTGAATTATAGCCTGACGGTTAATCAGAATCAAGGCAGGAAGAAAAAAAATCCAAAAAGAAAGAGAATACCGGATTGACCTTCTTTATTGATACAATTCACTATGAACCAGTATTGAAATAGTTTTGTTCTTTCACGGGGTGAAATATGAAAGCGATCAAGATTCTACTGGCATTGCTGATCTTCTCGGTGATATTCATCGCGTTGTATTTATCGGGCTTTTTCTACTACACAAGAATATTGCGGTGTTATCCGCCGCCCAATATTCATCCTGACGGACGGGTGTATGCCGTGGTTTTCGCCTGGGAAGACAGTAACGGAGACGGTTATTACGATGACGATGAAATCCCAATGCCGGGTGTGACAGTCGCGCATCCCCTTACCCTCAGCGTAACTTCCGCCACAGATGAACGCGGCGTGGCTGAAGCGATTGAATACAAAGCCGGCTGTCCCTGCGACTGCTGGAAGGGTTCGTATGTTGAAGTACTCACACCAAACGGTTTTGTTGGAACCCATGAGACAAAACAACTTTTAGCCGGTGAAAACCAGACCTTGATGTTCGGTTTTACCAGAGTGAAATAGAAAGAGAATCTATCCTATGTTGCCATCAAAAACCATAATTTCTTTTTACTCGGGTGAATTGAAAAAAAGTAGTCGAAAACTTGTTGATATCTGGAAATTCAATGACGATGAACTTGAAGGGTATCATACCTATATCCAATGGCTTTTTCCGTTGGAAGTGCCCAGCGCGGTCAATTTTGCCGCACCGGTATTGGATGAGACCGTAATTCAGGAATTCCGGAAGTCTCCGGAATTACAGGCAAAATTATTGACATCTTTTCAATTGATGCTTAAATTTTACGGTTTCCTGATCATGGAAACCGGTGACGAAGTGTCAATCGTCAAAAGCAGCGACTTTGCGAAAAAGAAAGAAAATTGGATCAGCCATAGAAACCATAATTATTTGCGTATCACGCGTATATTGACATCCCTGCGGCTGCTCGGGTTGGAGAAATATTCCAGGGCATTTTTTGAATGTCTGGAAGAGCTCTATGCGGAAGAATCGTATGAGATAGGCGAGGAAACATTCGCATACTGGAGAAATTCGCAAAACCCGGTACGGATTT
>CAYOKC010000227.1:0-3388 GCA_964404415.1 uncultured Leptolinea sp.
GGTATTGGCCATCTATCATCCTTACACGGATCTAAAAATAAACTGAAAAAGAGAAATCCCAGATAAATAATTACTGGTAATAAAAAAACCACGACTACGAGAAGTAATAACTTCTCTTGTATTGATAATCTGCCTCGATTACTAATTGTCATGAATTTGACCCCTTTTTTAGTTATAAGTAGTAGGTTGGGTCATGATCCAACCTGTACGAACAAGCCATTTACTTGTCCGCCAGATTGACCTTACCCTTCAGCACATCCTCTTTGATGATCTGGCCCATCTTCTCCGGATCTTCGAACAGCGGGCTGTGGGCTGACTTCTCAAAGGTGTAAAACCCCTTCTGTGGCGCTTTCAACGCGTTGAAGTATTCCCTGGCCAGGTTGTAGTTCACCGTGTAATCGTAGATCCCGTGGAAGAAGTAGACGGGGACCTTCACTTCGGGGACTTCTTTGGTGATATCCGTGGCCAACTGCGCGTTGAAAGTAGTGCTGCCATAGGCCACCTTGCTGCGCCACAGGTTGATCTTTTCCCCCACGGTATACTCCCGGAAAGTGAATGACGGCAGCAGCAGCCCGGTGACGATCGAATCCATGCTGTGAATCGTGCCGATCCCCAGGGTGTGCATGCCGGGGTCGCGCATGGCGGCATACGAGGCGGGCAGGGGGATAGAGTCTGGTGTAATGGCGGCTTTTTCCATCTCTGCCACCATTTTGGTGTTGCTGTTCTTCTTGAATTCGGCCAGCATGTAGTCAAACGCCAACATCTCGGATTTCAACTGGTTGGTGATCTGAGCGATGCTGATATAGGCATGATAATTCTCCGGCGCGCGGTTGACGGCCAACATGCCGTAGAATGTGCCGCCGGAATGGCCCATCAGGTAGATCTTCTCCTGGTGGAAGCGTTCGCGCAGGTATTTGGTCACTTCCAGCACGTCTGAGACCAGTAGATCGGTGGTCATGCTGTCTTTATTAATGTTCGGGTCAAATGAGATGCCCATGCCGCGCATCTCCCACCAGACAACGGTGAAGTACTCTTCCATCCCGGTGGGGTATGGCTGTGTCAAAAAGTAATCCGGGATGCCTCCGTGGATGTACAGCAGCACCGGGTTGGACAGGTCTTTGCTCTTTATGAACATCCCCTGCCGCGAGCCGTTGATGGTCACAAAGGTTTTTTCTGAGAGGCTGTTTGGGAGCGGCTTGCCATTATTATCCAGAAAGGCAGCCGGTTTTCCGGGGCTTACCAGTATCAGTAGAAACGCGGGGATCACAATGATCAATATCAGAATTATCAGAAGAATTTGCATGAATTTTTTCATCCGGGTTTGGGATTTCCTTCGCGCCATGTATGTTGGGTCATGACCCTACATACAGAAGTACCATCAATCTGTATAATGTGAGATTATAGAAGATATTTCCAAAATCCGGCATATCGAACACGTACAAATTACAAGATCACCCAACTGGAGAACAACCCATGCGCAATCCCCTCAAAGCGGCTCTCGTTACAATCCTATTGCTCTTTCCGTACATCACCGGTTTTGCCCCGGCTTCCCCTCCCGAAACCTTTAAAGCCGCGTTTATCGGGCCGGACCGGAACCTTTACGCGTGGACGCCCTCCGGCAGTACTCAGATGATCTTTTCAGGTGGCGATCTGAGCGACCTAGAAATTTCCGGTGACGGAAACCTTATCGCCTTCACACGGCATGACCCCGACGGACGGATCTCACTCTGGATATGTGATTTTGACGGCAGTAATGCCCGCGAAGTGATAACCCGCGAGGATATGGCCACCCTGAAGACCAACACCGAAAGCATGGGCGCGGGGTCTGTCAACTTGCGGTGGATACCCGGCACCCATACGCTCACATTCACAAGCTATGAAGTGTTCGACGGCCCCGGCATGGCTCTGAATGATGATCTGATCACGGTTGACGGTGATACGGGGAAATGGACGGTATTGCTCAAACCCCATCATGGCGGGGTGGCTGCCTTTTCACCGGATGGCAGGTGGATGGCGCTTTCCACTCCAACCAGTGTTTCCATCATGGATGTGAACGGCATTCCCGCTCCCGGTCCGGGACTGGATTTCCCGGTAGTTTTGACCTATTCGGAATACTGGTATTACCCTGAACCGGTGTGGGCATCCGATTCCTCCCGGCTGGCGGTATTCATCCCGACGGATGACCCGATGAAAGAGCCGCGCGGCAAATCATCCATCTGGATTCTGGATACCATTGGCAGCCAGCCTGCGCGGCAGGTACAGATCACCCCACAGTTCATCGGCCCCGTCGTCGTGTCACCTGACCTGGCGAAATTCATTTATGTGCGCGAAGTTGGTAGTCCGGCGGATAACCGGCGGGAGTTGCGCTCGGCGTTGATCAATGGGGCGAACGGTGTCACTGTATTCAGCGGAGAGTCACCAGAAATTTACGGTTGGGCGCCGGATGGCGATGTGTTTGCCTACCGCGCCACCATGGAAGACCCGATCACGGTCAGCCAGATGAACGGCTCAGTCGGGGATCTGAAAGGAACGGAAGGGGCTGACTGGTTCCAATGGGTGGATTCCGACCGTTTTCTATTCACAAAGTTGACCGGGGATACAGTTGAACTGACCCTCGGGGATAGAAAAGAGGGCCGCCAGTTAATGGCAGCCCTCCCGGTTTCCGATTATTTCCGGATGGTAGTGGATTTTGTTCAATAACCGTTAAAAACCAACCAGTGTGCCAGCCGGCTTGCCGGTCAACACATCGCGCAGCGCTGACTCGTCCCACAGGTTTAACACCAGGATGGGAAGCTTGTTTTCCATGCACAGGGTGATGGCGGTCGTGTCCATCACCTCAAGGCGGCGGTTGATGGTATCAATGTAGGTCAGGTTGTCAAATTTGACGGCGTTCGGGTTTTTAACCGGGTCGCTGTCGTACACGCCGTCAACTTTGGTGGCTTTGATCAAAACGTCCGCGTCAATTTCCATGGCGCGCAGGGCGGCCGCCGTATCAGTGGAGAAATACGGGTTGCCCGTACCGCCGCCAAAGATCACCACACGGCCTTTTTCCAGGTGACGGATGGCGCGCCGGCGGATGTACGGCTCAGCAACGGATCGCATTTCGATGGCGGATTGCACGCGGGTCATCACGCCCACACTTTCCAGCGCGTCCATCAGGGCGAGAGCGTTCATCACGGTGGCCAACATACCCATGTAATCCGCGGTAGCCCGGTCCATACCACTGGACAGGCCGACTTTACCGCGCCACAGGTTGCCGGCGCCGATCACAATGGCGACATCCACACCCATTTCCCGCACGTCCTTCACGCGGTTGGCAATATCCAGCGCACGGCGTGGGTCAATTCCGGAACCGACATCTCCCCCCAGGGCTTCTCCGCTCAATTTC
>CAYOKC010000228.1:0-3374 GCA_964404415.1 uncultured Leptolinea sp.
AAGTTTATGTCGTGTGTTAAACGCAGCGGGGAGGTCTTTGGCGTGCAACACATAGTTGACATTCTGATGGGCACCGAGACCGACAAGGTCAAGTCACACAACCATCAGGCGCTGTCAACCTTTGGCATAGGCCGTGACCGTAGTAAAAAGGATTGGCTCTCACTGGCAGATCAATTGATCAGCCTGAAATTTATCGAAAAGACCGGAGAATTCAATTCTCTTAAACTGACTGAACCAGCCATGGAAGCCCTGCGAACCCGCCAGACAATAACCGCCATCAAACCCAAACCGCAACGCACTCTGTTTGATGACTACCGTGACGATCCGGTTTCAGGCAGCCGTCAGAGCTACGGAGAGCCGCGCGGTTATTCCGGTTCTAGGCAATCGTATGGAGAACCCCAAACCACCAGTCCGGCCCGGCGCAAACGCATGCCTGAAGTGGACAATGGATTGTATGAGGCTTTGCGGCTGCTCCGCAAGGCCATTGCAGACCGCGAACACATTCCCCCGTATGCCATATTCGCGGACCGTACCCTGGTTGAAATGGCCGCGTACCGGCCGCAGAACCTGTATACACTGAAACAAATCCACGGTGTGGGTTCGGTGAAGAGCGAACGCTTTGGTGACGAGTTCCTCAAAGAAATCGCCCGTTACAGCAAAGAACACAAACTGGATGAAAACCCCAAACGCGGAAACGCATCCCCGGAGACTCAGCGGGAAATCAATGAAAAAAAACCGCGCTTCGTGGATGTTTCAAAAGATTTCATCAAGGGATCATCAATTGAAGATCTCGCAAAGAAGCATAACGTACAACCGCAAACAATATTCGGGCATCTGGTGAAGTACGCGAAATGCGGTGAGATATTTCCCAATCCTGAACGGTTCCTGACGTTTTCTCACGTGAATCCGGGTATCCGTGAAAAAGTGTTGAAAGTGTTTGAGGAAAAAGGGTCCGAATCACTCACCCCGGCGTATTCCATGCTCAATGGCGCGGTGGATTTTAATGAACTGAGGGTTCTCCAGCTCTATTTCATCTGTCTTAAAAACGCTAAGAAGGGAACGAAATAATGTCCACCAGAATTGATATGATCGGTGTTTTCACCATAGACCTCTTGAAAATGGTCACCTTCTACCGTGACGTATTGGGGTTTGACATTGATTGGGATGGCAATGGCCCTTACGCTGAATTTAAAAATGACGGTGTACGCTTCTCAATGTACGAACGCTCCCTGCTTCCGGGCTTGCTCGGCCAGGATCCTTCTTTTCCTGCAGGATTGAACGGTACGTTCGAATTAGCCATTGATTTCCCCACTTCCGCCGATGTTGATCGTGAATTCGCGCGCGTTACAGAGGCCGGCGCGCGAGTCGTCTACCCGCCGCGTGATGAACCGTGGGGCATGCATTCCTCCATGATCATGGATCCGGATGGAAACCTGATCGAGATGGGTTCATGGAACAAAGGCCACTAAGGATTGCCTGATCTGTGGTTTACCAGCCAAACACCCAGAATGATCACAGCGCCGCCCAGCAGTGAAGCCCATGTGACCGGTTCACCCAGTATAAAGAATGCCACGATCATGGTTACCAGAGGCTCTATGTTCAGGAAAACGCCTGCCTCGTTGGCTTTCAAATTCTGAAGCGCGTCATACCAGGCTATATAGGCCAACCCTGATCCGAAAATCCCCAGGAACACAATGGCCAGCCAGCCGTTTGACGTTAGATTCAGAATATCACCCGTTCCGGCCTTCATAAAGAAGAACGCAGCTGAGAAAATCCAGCCAAACAGCATCACATAGAACATCATCAGGGCCGATGGCAGTCGTTTTAACATTCCCCGTGATAGCACGGAAAAGACCGCCCAGTTGACAGCGCTGATCAAAATAAGCAGATCGCCAAACGTCCCAATTCGGCCAATATTTTTCCAGTCAAGATCACCACGGGTTACAACCAGAAGAACGCCCAGTGTGGCCAGCACTGTTCCCCCGATTTGAAGCCAGGTGGCTTTTTCGCGCAGCACCAGCCATCCCAGGACGGCAATGAAAATTGGCGAGGTGGCTACGATCCATGCAGTGGTTGACGCGGCGGATGTCACCAGTCCGGTGGATTGCAACCACTGGTGAAAGGTTATTCCCAGAACGCCCAACCCGGCCAGCACGAGCAGGTCACGCCGATTAACCGGCTGCCACTGCCGGCGTATGTGCACACCGGCTGCCAGAATAAGAATACCCGTGGCGAAGCGAAGAAAGATAACCGTTTCCGGAAATACTTCCTTCAAGGCTACTTTTGTCGCCACAAAGGTACATCCCCAGACAATGACAGCAAATAATGTCTCAAATATTGTGGTAAGCCGTCTGGACATCCGGGTTATAGACCTTCGTGTTCTATTACATGCAGAATGGATCGCAACAATCCGCTTTCGCTGATATCCACCACATACGATACCTGGCTCTTTATGGAATCCGGGCTGGTATGAGGAGTAAAAGAAATCGGGAACCGTCGGAACATTTCCAGGTCATTTTCACCATCACCGGCACAAAATACACGCCTGGTGTCCCACCCTTTACATTCGGCCAGATATTCCAACGCGACTCCCTTGCTGACGCCCGGAGGATTCATTTCAAGTATGGTCGTCTTACTGGTAGCCAGTTCAAGATCAAAATCCCGGATCAACACCCGAATTTCATCCAGTATGTCGACAGTCGGGGCAAGACAGATGATCTTTGAGCAGGGTTCATCTTGCTCATTAGGATCATAGCGGTCAGGCTTGAACTGGTAATAACTCGTTGTGGCTTCACCATACGGCGTGGGGTTCATCATGCGCATCCGGTCATTATTGAACAGCATGAATGAAACATCCGGCCGAGAAAGAAGAACCTTGATCAAATCTGCCTGAACATCAGGTTCGAATGTTTTATACAGCAGGCGTTCTTCGCCACCGTTGACAACCAGCGACCCATTTTGCAGAACAGCCGGAAAGTGCATAGGTTCGTCACCCAGTATCCCGTGAGTCTGAAACATACTTCGAATGGAGAAAAGCGTGCGTCCCGTGGTAGGCACAAAAACAGCCGGCGGGTCCGGCATGGTTAATATAGCCACGTCAGCCGGATGGATTTTCAGGTCGTGGGATATCAGGGTACCATCCAGATCGAACGCGATGACAGGTAAAGCGTTAGCCATAATTTGATGAACTTCCTATAAAAGTATTGATGCAAAACACAAAAATTTATGAATAATGTGATCTTACATGACAGTAATTCTAATCCGTTTTTTTAACGGGCAGATGGCGTTTTAATTTTTGTTTTGATCAAACTCAAAAAACCTTCCACCACTTTTGGATCAAAATGGGTGCCGGAATGATCAATGATGTAGTCAAT
>CAYOKC010000229.1:0-3009 GCA_964404415.1 uncultured Leptolinea sp.
AAAAGTCGATGTGGATGAAAACGAACCGGTATTTTACAATGCCGCCACGCTCAATCTGGTAGCTTCCTCCGCCCGGGTGATCTCATGGGTGGTTTTTGCTGTTTTTGTGCTCATTGTAGCCGGCAATATTTATAACCTGCGCGAACTGGCCCAGGGTGAGACCTTCATGAACCTGATCAAAGGCGCCAGCGCCCGCCTGTGGATGGTCACCAACCTGGTTACCCCCTTCTTCACCGGCATCACGTTCTTCATCGTTCTGCAGGGTGTCAGCAATGTGATCGACGCCCTCCTGGAGATCGATTTCAATACCCGCGAAGCCAAGTAATTTCCCAAATCGCCCCCTTAAGGCATTCATGCAGGTTGGGTCATGACCCAACCTGCATTTATTTTAAGACCAGGTATAAAAAAACCCCCGCGATCATCGCGGGGGTTTGAAAAGGCTGATGAAACTTAGATTTTGACTACGTTTACAGCCTGCAGGCCCTTGGGACCTTTTTCGATGGAGAACTCCACCTTCTGTCCTTCGGTGAGGGTGCGGAAACCATCGCTCTGGATCACGGAATGATGCACGAAGACATCAGCACCATTTTCCTGGGAGAGGAAACCATAACCCTTGTCATTGTTGAACCATTTGACTGTACCAACTACACGATCTGCCATTTTTGCTTTTCTCCAAACTTTCTTCTGAAAAAACTGTTACCGTACGGGACTTTATCCCGGTTACGACCTGATTAATGCCGCTTTCGCGGTTGCCATAAAACAATGCAACTTCTATGCCGTTTTATGGTTTTGGACAACTTGGGGTGAAAACCTTATTACCTTCGCGTATAACACATAAAATCCGTCTTCAATACCTGAAAACGAATAATGTTGTTAATACTGCAAAACTGCCATCTACTTTGTTCCTTAACTTCCGGGGGTTGTTCCAGAAAAAATAAGCCGCCAACCCTGCAAACAAAAGGTTTGGCGACACTTGCACACAAGCCCTCATTCACTGCCCCCATAGTATAACACATAATCAATAGTTATGTCTACATTGTACAGGACAAATGTCAGACAACTGACTGACAAACGTCCTTATTATCAATAGCCGCATAACGCGATGGCCCCTGGTCCCGAATTGACCCCCAGTGCCGGCCCGGGAAGATTTACTATTAACTCGGCGGGAGAAAATTCTTCTTTAATACGTTTTGCTAATTTCAATGCCTCATCCGGTATATTCCCGTGCAGCACGGCTATATGTTGCGGTTTACGTCCGCTTAATTTTTCTTTGAATTTATTGATCACAAGATCAACCATGTGATTGTACGTGCGTGATATGCCTTCCGGTTCTACCAGACCGGTCAGGTGGTTGATAGAAATCACAGGTTTTACATGCAGGTGAGCGCCCAGCCAGACGGCCGCGCCGCCAATCCGTCCACCTGCTTTCAGGTATTCCAATGTGTTCATTCCAACAATCATCACCAGAGATCGACGTATTTCATCCAACTGGCGTAATATTGCCTGGGTGTCTTCCCCTGCTTCCGCAAGTCTCGCGGCAGCAAGGGTTGGCCACCCCAGACTAAAGCTCATGCCTTTTGAATCCACTACATGGACCGGAATACGCATGGCGCTGGCGGCATTCAAGGCCATCTGATGTGCCCCGCTCAGGGCGCTGCTAACGGTTAACGCAATGATCTGCAACGCGCCTTTCTCTTCGGCCAATCTAAATGCCTGGAGAAAGTCCATTTCTGAAGCCTGTGAGGTTGTTGGGCGTTTTGTTTGAGTTTCCAGCATTACATAAAAATCTTCCGGCTGAAGGTCAATCCGGTCGCGGTATTCACGGCCATCCCAGATGACATAATGTGAAACGACCTCAATCCCGTACATGGAGATGATGTCCCGGGGAATATCACAGGTGGAATCGGTGATTATCGCTATTTTA
Source organism: uncultured Leptolinea sp. (assembly GCA_964404415.1). GTDB lineage: Bacteria > Chloroflexota > Anaerolineae > Anaerolineales > Anaerolineaceae > Leptolinea. Next base: position 1,925 of record CAYOKC010000229.1, read on the forward strand.
TTCTTGTTCATAAGAGACCTGGCTTGTGTGGTGTAAAAATTTTTTACACTATCCAATCGCGGATAAAATTAGAAACCAATGCTTTAAAAAAATCTTTGATCAGATAGGGTTTGCTTTGACCACCAATTATTACCGCGCCGTTGCTTTTGTATGCACCATACTCAGCTCAACGTTGCTCTGGTTGGCCGGATTTATGGTGAACGAATCCCGGATGGTATTCCCCGGACATAATCTGCCTGCCGGTGAATGGCTGGTACCCGGCATTTTGTTCTTCACGGCAGTCCCTCTGGCCGTTTTAATAATCAAACACATTATTCCGCGAATAGTTTCCAAAAAAACAGCATAACTCTCAGGATCGAGCAAACCGTTTTTATTCTCATATTCATGGCCTTATTCGCGCTGGGGCTGTTCAAATAGCATGGGAGAATTCATGGAAGTCGAACTGATTTTGGATCAATTTCACGAGTATTGCCGCCAGAATAGTGATGAGGCGGTTATACATAAATACAGCCGTTACTTTGTTGAAGGGTATGATGCTTTCGGTCTTCCGGGTAAAGCAATGGAGGAAATCCATAAAACACTGCTGGCGAAATACCGTGAACCGCTGGGGTTTGACGGTTTCCTTTCCCTGGGTGACCGGTTGGTGAAAACAGGGAAATATGAAGATGCCAGCCTTGCATTGATGTTCGCGGCGGATTTTACGAAAGAATACATGCCGGAACATTTCGAACGCTTCGGGAACTGGCTGGATGCTGGTATCTGCAATTGGGCGCACGCAGACACCATGGCTGGCGGTATTTTCCCTGTCTTCCTGAAAAAAAAGATCGTTCCATATACCGCGTTTTCACCATGGCGTTCAGCCGAATCGAAATGGAAGCGCCGTGTGGTTCCTGTCAGCCTGATCAAAGGACTAAAAACCTGTCCGGATGTCACTGAATGGCTGGATTTCCTGGATCCCATGATGTTGATGCCGGAAAAAGTGGTCCATCAGGGATTGGGTTGGTTCCTGCGGGAGGCCTGGAAGTTGTACCCGGTTCCGGTGGAAGCGTTTTTATTCAAGTGGAAGGATTCCGCTCCGCGTTTGA
>CAYOKC010000230.1:0-2865 GCA_964404415.1 uncultured Leptolinea sp.
ACCACGGCTTCCGCCTTCAACGCGGTGCTGGAAGAACGCATGGCAGACGCGCTGGAACGCGCGAAAGAACTCCAGCGCCTGGGGAATACCGACCAGGAAGTGCGCTCCGTTTTGCAGCGTTCATCGGGCCTTACACCCGAACAGGTCAATGACGTTTTGATGAAACTGGTGACTCCCGAAGAAAAGCGGCGCAGCAACCGCATTTTGATCATCTTCCTCATTGTCGCGCTGGCATTGTTCGCCCTGTTCGCGCTATGGTTCTTCAACCGCCAGAAAATTGCCGCCCTGACGCCCGCCGGAACCGCGCAGCCGTCATCCTTCTCGCTGGCCGGAAAAATTGTGGACCCGCAATCGCTGCCGGCCCCGCTGCAGACCTTGATCCCCAACGGTGTGCAGATCATGAACGAAGATCCGGTGGTGGAACGCTCTGATGAAAACACGCTGCCCGCGGCAAGTTGCCCCACGTCACAGGCGGGCGCGGCATCCCTGTTCGGCGGCCCGGCCAAAGATTGGAAACGTGACGACAATACCGGCGGATGGATGCTGCTCACGCAGTCACAGGGCGTGGAAGTGCGCATCCCGGCCAACATGACGGGCGGATTCCTGATCTTCCAAAAAGGCCCTGAAATGCGCGGGGTGAACGGCCCGGCCATCGTCAAGAATATCTACATGATCTCTGTCTCCTGCCAGTAGGCTAACCTGCCGGCAATTCCAGTTACCAAACCAGACATACCGTCCTGTGAATCTGGCACGTGATTCTTTAAAATACGCGTGCTATAATCTTTTTCAGGGTGGAGAATTCGTAAACCAGTTGTCCGGGGAGGGATAACATGTATAAGACCATACGGCTGTACGTAATGGCTCTACTGTTGCTCTCACTGCTGCTGACATCATGTTCTGGAGTTCGATGGCCCGAGGGGGCGCCAACCGTGGCGGTAGTTGAAGCCAAACCACTTCCACCAACCCAGGCGCCGCCTGCCGCGCCGCTGGTTCCACAGCTTCCACTATATACACAGGCTTCGATCGTCAATCTGGCTACTCAGGCGCCGGTGGATCCATGTTCATCCATTGAAGCCAAGCGGCCTGAGATCGAAAATCTCGCGCGCATAATGGGAGAATTTGACGACACCAGCTACTTGATCCAGTCCATTCCGGACCGGAACCAGATGGTGCAGGTGATCCTGGTGCTTCAGGCCATCCGGCGGGAGGCGATCAACTATGACGCGCCATCCTGCCTGAAACCGCTTAAAGAAGCCCAGGTGAATTTTATGAGTGGTGTGGTGTTGACGTCCATCAGCATCATGTCATCCGCCACGGATGATACGATCAAGAACCAGCTCGCGCAGACCAGATCACTACGTGCCGCGTTTGACCAGGAACTGGCCAACCAGCTCGGGTTGAAGTACATCACCGCGACACCGGCGCCCACCATCCCGCCCACGGCCATCCCGCCGACCAGTACCGTGTCACCGGTGACAGCCACAGTGGACCAGGATATTTATGTTGTCCAGGGTCCCGGGCTTACGTTCCCGGCAGTGGGCACCTTCCTGAAAGGGCAGATCACCAATGTGATCGGGCGTACAGAAAAGGGTGACTGGATCGAGATCGACATCCCCAGCAGCCCCGGGAACGCCGGTTGGGTTCCCAAGCAATTGATCAAATTGAACGGCGCCGAAGCCTCACTGCCGATCATCCCCATTCCCACACTCGCGCCGTCCCCCGCGCCCTGATTTCCGTCCGGCGGAAACATGCCTGACCGTATCCGTTCACCCCGGGTGGCTGCGTCCACCCGGGGTACTTCATCGCGCCTGCTGTTGATTTTGCCATGGTCAAAAATAAGGTAGAATCACAGGGAAGCGGTTTACCGGTACAACTTTTTTATTCTGACTGGAAAAGGGGATTCACCGATGGCAACAGCACGAACACGCAGTGTGGGTATCTTATTATTCAATGGGATTGAAATTCTGGACCTGGCCGGACCGTATGAGGTGTTCACCACCGCGACCCGCGTCAAACAGCGTCAGAACCCCGGCGTTTTTCCTCCGTTCCTGGTATTCACGCTGGCGGAAACTTTGAAGCCGGTAAAGACACGCCCCGGCATGGAAGTGATCCCTCAGTTCACCATTGACGAGCATCCGCCCATGGATATGTTGATCGTTCCGGGCGGCATAGTGGAAGACGAGATGAAGAACACGCGCCTTCTGGATTGGATCAACGAAACCTCGCGCAAAACAGCCGTAACCGCTTCGGTGTGTACCGGAGCCTTTCTGCTGGCCGCCGCCGGGGTGTTGTTCGAAAAAACGGCCACCACCCACTGGGAAGACGCCAAAGATCTGCAGGCGCGGTTCCCGCATGTGAAAGTTCAACCCGGCAAACCCTGGATCGACAACGGTTCGGTGGTCACCTCGGCAGGTATTTCCGCGGGGATCAAAATGAGCCTGCACCTGGTGGCGCGGCTGGAAAGCAAACAGCTTGCCACCCGCACCGCGCGCCAGATCGAATTTGACTGGAAACCGGAACAACCGGAATAACCATACCTGTAAGGTGGGTTGACCGCTCGAATATAGAGAATCTTCGCGGGCGTTTTTACCCCTTAACGTGAGCGCGGTCAACCCACCACGGCTTGCCATGAATGGTACTCGTCCATTGAAACTCAACCGATTTGTGCCTTCGGTATATGCCACATTTTTCCGCGGGTCTGCCGGGATTCTTATCCGTCCGTGGTCATTTACACGATTTTGCCGCGGTAGATGCAAGCGGATGGATGTCGATGATTTCTGTCATGTATCCTCCCGCTTGCATCTACCCTACCAATACCACATTTTTCGGGCAGGGTTGATGCCGGCGGGGGATTAATCTGTCCTT
>CAYOKC010000231.1:0-2829 GCA_964404415.1 uncultured Leptolinea sp.
AGCAGGTACCTTCACTCTGAAAATGGGTGGGGCGAACTGCAAAAAATATACAAACTCCGGCGCGATCGTGATCACAGGTTCTGCCGGTTTGACTGCCGGCAAGGGCAAGTTGACGATATTTGAGATCAACTATGACGGCAATGGCCGTCTGGCCGGTATCTAATTCATAACCGATCTCCAATCAACGTATTCAACATCGTATCCAAAGGAGATAAAGCATGTCTACTTTTGAACAATTTTATGATATCAACCCGGTCGCGCAGGTTGATCAAAACCAGTGGGACGAAAAAGACGCCGAACTTGTCCTACAGTTTCGCCAGCAGCCGGTTGTCTACACAAACCTGATTGATTGGTCTTCTGAATCCGCCGAAACCAACGGCGCCCGGACCACCATCCATACAGAAATGATGGAAGGTGACACCGACGTGGATGAAATTCCCATGACCGCGAATTACATCAACGTCACCACCGGTGTAGATACCCGGTCCCGCACACTGAAATCCACTCGTTACGGTGACAAGGTGCAGCTGCATGAATCGCAGAACATCTTCCAGCAGTGGAAGTTTGGTCCCAACGGAACTCGTGATTGGCGCCCTCTGCTTCGTGGTTTGCTTGGAATGAACGTCATTCGCAAACACGAAATCTTGTCCCGCAACGCCCACCTGTCTCAGCCGAAAGAATTCTGGTCCTTCGCCGGCAACGCCACCAGCTTTGCCGATCTCGGTTCGGATGATGTATTCAGCCCTGAAATCCTGAACGCCTGGAATCTACGTCTGGGTAATACCGGTTCTCCTGTTATTCCAGGGGATACCGCCAGCGCCAAAATCGCCTTGGTTCCTCCGGGTGCCATCTATGACTTCCAGAGCAAGTTGGCCACCGCGGATAAGAATGAGGCGGCCATGTGGCGTGATGCACAGCTTTATTCTGGCCAGGCCATCCGGTACGAAGTCGGCGGCATGAAAAATGTCCGGTTCCAGCAGGTTCCCAACAATAAGTACGGGGAAAACCTGTCCGTTTTGTATAACGCCGGTGCTATTACCGCTCAGTACGGTGTGGCTCTGCCTATCCACCTGGGTGACGGTGCTCCGGATCCGGAAGATAAGTCCAGCCTGGTGGATGACGTTTGGGCCGTTGGTCAGAAGAACGTCGTTCACTATATCCAGTTGGAATCCGGCGCGGATATGTCCAAATTCGCAAAGAGTGACATAGTAACCATCCACACTGTCCGCACCAATTACTTTGGTGTAACGGATGGTGTTGAAGTTCGGTCAGGCAAGACCATCCAGCGCCGCATCGTAGCCATTGATGCAACCAATAAACGGTTGTCCTTTGACCGCCCGATCCTCTTCAAATACGAAAGCCCGTTCACCGCTACCCCGAATAGTGGCTCTGCCGGTACGTACTACGCTTTCGTCACCAAAGCCCGGCACGTTGGTTTTGGCCTGGTTCTCGGATCCCGTGGCGGCATCATGGGTAAGGTGGATCGCAAGCTCAAGTTCTACGAACCGAAACCCATAGACGATTTTGAGAGTGTGTGGAGATTCACCTGGGACGCCTATGAGGGCTACAACCTGTGGGAACCCAACCTGTTTGAGTGCCACTTTTTCTCGGTTACCCTGCCGAAACCCGGTGGCGTGATCGCTGCCTAAGATCGAATTGGAGAATAGGCCGTGAAATACCGCGAATTTTCAGATCTCGTCCTTCACGCTCTCAAGGTAGACGACAACAGCAACTATTCCGACGACCTGGTTTACGAAGCCACCTGTAATGCCATCGACGCTATCCTGCCCTGGATCCCCAGGGCAGCCATCGCAACCATCATCGCAGATGGAATCCTGGATCATTTTGCACTTCCCGATGACTGTTATTCCGTTGAAGCGGTGCAGGATGTATCCAGCGGAACCTTCGTAGAACGAGACATCATAGCCCCTGGCAAAATCCGCAATCGTACTGGCGTCGGTAACAAGCCGCTTTTCAGTTGGCTTGAATATCCTCAAGGGGAACTACTTCTATCAGAGGTGTTGGATTCGGATTCGAAAATTCGGGTGTATTACACGGCCTATTTCTCACGGCCTTCAAGCAAAACCGATGTTGATTTCGTATTAAATGTGCCACGGTTCGCCATCCCGGGCATGGTGTATTACACCTGCGCTCACTGTCTAATCGCTGGTTCTGCCGCTTCTGCCGAAGTCAGGCAGTGGTCTACAAAAACCGATAGTGGCAAGCCGGTGGATAACGTACTGGAAAATACGGCGAAGTTTTACCGGCAACTTTTCCTGGAAGAGATGAGTCGGGTCCCTCGCACAGTGGGAGCGTCAAAATGAGCTTCGTAACTGACCTGGTACTTCACAAAGCCAAAGATCATCTGATCGCCACCATGAAAACCCCTTTTGATGAGACCGACCTTACACGGGCGAATGAAATCAAAATCGGTCGTTTTCAACAGGATCCCACGAAACCTTGTGTGTGGTTGTCCATCAGTTATGGGGATGATCAGAATCCGGAATTACTGGACTGCAATACCAGCGTTGTTTCGAAACACAAAGACAACACTGGTTTGAACATTCCAGGTTATGCCATCGGGGGCGGATCTATTTGGTGGAGAAGTTTCCAAGTCCGGTTCGGGTGTTATTTCCTCAACAAAAACATCAATGAGGAAAATGCACAAACGTTGGCTTCAGATGTTTTAGGAAGGCTTCTCGAAAGTCTTTCTACTCTCAATGTCGCTGGAATCGTTGATACCTACGGCGAAAGAGCTATCTATGCCGTGACTTACGGGAACACCATGAGCGAATCAGGTGGCCCGACTTCATCCTATATCTGGAGAGG
>CAYOKC010000232.1:0-2807 GCA_964404415.1 uncultured Leptolinea sp.
AACTCAGTCCTTAGCTACTACTTAATTATTGTCCAACTTTTGGGGTGCACTACATACGTAGGGGTGTTTTGATCCATACACTTTTTATTTTCTGGTAACTATTACCGGCCCAGAGCCATCTTGATATCCGCGAGATGCATCTCCCGATGGTCCGCGCGTAACAGGTGGACGTTCTTCCCCATATCCTCAATTTCTTTGATCCGGGCAGGTTCCAACCGGGAAATTCGGTCATCCAGAATTTCCGCCGTGCGCAGGAACAGGTCAACTGCCGCCCTCTGGGGAACATTCAGGAAAAAGTATCGGGTAACCTCGTTGATCACATCCGTGTCGATCGCGGAATACGCAATGGCTTCTTTATCCCATTTTTCCAGCAGGGTTAAAGCCCGTTGGTCCCAGAACACCAGATGACAGATCACGGCAGAAACAGTCCAACCAGCCGGCATGGGGGTGGATAGATCAGCATCTGTCAATGTTGACAGGAATTTCCGTATTTCAGCCAATGATTCCGCGTTTTGCTTTACGGTCGATTCAAAGTCAGCCATACTATCCTCTTTTCGTAAATTTACAGGCAATTATAGTGCGTTAAAAACACTCCCTCTTCCCGGGGTAAGGAAGAGGGAGACTGAGGAGATAGGGGCATGTCGATATAGCGAAGCCGCCCCCGATAAAAGCTATCCGTTTGTACGCGCCAGAGTGTCCAGTTGACGGCCGTCGGGCGCGAACAGGTTGAGCCGCAGGGGCATTTGTCCCACGGCATGGGTGGAACAGGCCAGGCAGGGGTCAAACGCGCGGATGACCGCTTCCACCCGGTTAAGCATGCCCTCCTGCAATTTGTCGGCTTTCACGTAATACCGGGCAACCTGCAGAACGCCTTTATTCATGGCCAGATTGTTATTGCCCGAAGCGATGATCATATTGGCCCACTGAACCAGGCCATCTTCATTCACGCGGTAATGATGGAACAGTGTTCCGCGGGGAGCTTCAATAACGCCAATACCCTCCAGGCTGTTAACCCCGGCTGTGGCGCGTACATTGGTGGACAGGATCTCCGGATCGTGCAGCAATTCTTCGATCATCTCGATGGCGTACAGAATTTCGATCAGGCGCGCGTAGTGGTAATGGAATGAGCTTAAGACCGCGCCTTTATCCAGGCAGTGAAATTCCGCCAGTTCCTGGTCAGCCAGGGGTGTTCCCGTCTCAGAAGCGATATTCAGGCGTGCCAGCGGACCCACCCGGTACATACCATCCGGGTAGCCCATCGGTTTGTAATACGGGCTTTTGAGGTATGACCACGGCTCAACCGCTTCGCCGATATAGTTCATGTAGTCGTGCGTGTCCAGCGTGTCATCCAGAATGCTGCCGCGCGGAGTGACCACCCGGATATGGCCGTGGTAGTGCTCCAACTTGCCGTCACGGCTGACGATCCCGAGAAATAAGCTGGGAAAATTGGCGAAAGTGCGAATATATTCCGAGTACTGGTTGAGGTTTGGTTTGAACCAGTCCAACGTGCGGCGGATGATGCCCAGCACTTCCGGGATATCCGCGAGGATGGCTTCACGCACCTGCGGCGTGAGCGGCGAGCTGACGCCCCCCGGCACCACCCAGGTGGGGTGAATGCGCTTCCCGGCCAGGCGCTCGATCACCTGCTGCCCGAATTGACGCAGCCGGATGCCATCACGCACCAACTGGTGATCTTTTTCTGCCAGACCGAAGATGTTGCGCTTTTCCACAGGCGCGTCCATACCCAAAAGCAGGTCGGGCGCCGAGAGGTAAAAGAAATTCAACGCGTGCGACTGGATCAACTGCCCCAGGTTCAGAATGCGCCGCAGGGCGATCGCCGGGGGCGGAATTCTCACGGAAAGGATATGGTCACACGCTTTGCTGGCGGCGATCAGGTGACTGACCGGACAGATGCCGCAGGTGCGGGCGGTGAGGGATGGCATTTCGTAGAACGGCCGTCCTTCCACAAATTTCTCAAACCCACGGAACTGGGTGACGGAAACGCGCGCGTCAGACACACTGAGGAAGATATCCACGCGGGCATGGCCTTCAATACGCGTAACCTGGTCAATGGTGATCTTCTGTGTCATCAGGTCACCTACGCGCCAAAACGGGAAAGGTTGGTCAGGTCAGGAACGCGGCCTTCGATCAACTCGCTCAACGTATAAAAAATGGTATCGGCCGATGGCGGGCAGCCGGGAACAAAAAGGTCAACCTTGACAACCTGGTGCAGCGGCAGCGCGGTCGGCAGCAGGGCCGGCACGCCATCTGATGGGACCTGCCGGTTCAGGGCATCATGGTCTTTATACACCCGGCGCAGGGTTGCCTCGGAACCATACGGATTCCGCATCGCGGAGACATTGGCCGTTACAGCACAGTCACCGAAAGCCACCAGTATACGCGTCTGTTCGCGGATCATCTTGATCTTGCGCAGGTCTTCTTCCGTACCCAGCGCGCCTTCCACCAGGGTGATATCCACGTTCTCAGGGAACTGCTTTACATCCACCAGCGGACTAAAGACGACATCCACCTTATCGGCAAGGTCGATCAACCGGTGGTCGATATCCAGAAATGACATGTGGCAGCCCGAGCAGCCATCCAGCCAGATAGTGGCCAGGCGGATTTTATCTGTCATCGTACACCTTCTCTCCGCATCACCAGATAGGGCAGGAACTGGCGGCGTTTTTGCATTTCGGCCACCGACCGGCCTTTTTCGGCCAGGGCGCCGGTGGGGCAGACGTGCACGCATTTACCGCAGTTGGTGCAGGTCTGTGATTCCCCCCAGGGGGTATCAAAATCGGTAATGA
>CAYOKC010000233.1:0-2785 GCA_964404415.1 uncultured Leptolinea sp.
AAGGCGGCGCTGACGATCAGGGTAAGGGATAGTACACGTGAAATTGTCTTCATGGAGTCTCCTTTTTGAGTTTCCATGAAGATACCCTTCAGGCAGGGCAGTGTGATGTCAGGATTGTGTCAGAAGGCGCTCAATCGGGGTAGGCTGGTAAACGGAAAATAAAGGTGGTCCCTTTGCCCGGGGCGCTTTCTGCGCTGATCGAACCGCCCTGTGCCGCCAGAAGTGACCTGACGATGGACAACCCCAGGCCGGCTTCGCCGCCGCGCTTGTTGCGTGAGGGTTCCACCCGGTAGAAGCGGTCAAAAAGGCGCGGCAGGTGATCCGCCGGTATCCCAGGCCCGTCATCATGGATGGTGCATACCCGTTCCCCGGAAGCAGCGGTATCAATCGTGACGAAAATAACACCGTTCTCCGGGCTGTAGCGCAGGGCGTTATCCAGCAGGTTGTCAACCACCTGAGCCAGGCGGTCCGGGTCACCCGACACACAGGTTGCACTCCGCGTTTCCACCTCGAAAGTGACCTGTTTGCGCGCGGCAACGGGTTCAAAACAGGCGCAGCGTTGACGAACCAGGTCTTCAAGGTCAACCGGTTGAATATTCAGTTTTAGCAGGCCGGCATCCGCGCGGGTGAGCACCAGCAGGTCATTCACCAGGCGGATCAGCCGGTCCGTCTCACTTTGCATGGAGGTAACAAGTTTACCGCGTCCCACGGTGTCATCCCACGCGCCGTCTTCCAGCGTTTCGACCGTACCCTTGATCACTGTCAACGGTGTTCTCAGTTCGTGGGCAACATCTGCCACAAATGCCTGCTGCGCCCGGTCGGACCGTTTCAGGCTGGCTGACATGCGGTTGAAAGCCGTGCCCAGGTCATCCAATTCCCGGATGCCGCTGTCTGACGAGACGTCGCTTTCAAGGCTGCCTTCGCTCACCCGGCCGGCTGCGGTGATGACTTCTGTCACCGGGCGGGTGATGCGCCGTGAAAGGAACCAACCGGCGGCCAGCGCCAGGGTGGCCGCGGCCAAAATGGCGGCAGCCACCTGGAGCAAGAATTCCGCGGGAAGACCGCCCCGGGGAAGCGGTTCGGCCAGATAGGCGATGCCGGAAACCGAACCGTCATATGCCATGATAGGCGCGGCGGCGTACATAACCCGGCGCGTGCCATTTATAACGTAACGGATCTCTGCCGATGCCATACCCTTCAATGCCGATTGGATTTCCGGACGTTTCAGCAATTCATCCGCTGTAACTGTGGCGTTATCTTCCGCCGGTGGCATCTGCACCGGTGAAGCCGAAGGTGCCAATGGCAGGCCGATGACTACCGCGCCCTCAGGCCCGATGACACGCGTATGGGTGCCGGGGATCACGTTGGAAACTTGTGAGTATGTTTCTACCGGCATAATCGGCAGCGGCTGACCGGCCAGCCCGGCGGCGGTCAACTCCGCCTGAGCCAGCATATTCTCCCGGCGGCTATCCAGATACAGCGACTCAGCCGCCCGCCAGAACAAAAATCCGGCCAGCCCCATCCCCACGAGAACTATGGCCAGACCGTTGAAGAACAAGCGTCCGCGCAGTGACTGACCCATTTAAACAGCCATCCTGTAACCGAGTCCGCGCACGGATTCAATGCCATCCGCCTCGGGCGAGGCAGCCCGTAAACGCGCGCGCAGACGTTTGATGGTACTGTCTACAGCCCGATCAGCGCCAGAAAAGTCGTATCCCCACACCTGTTCCAGCAGATACTCACGGGTGAGCACCCGGCCGGCGGCGCGGCACAACTCGGCAAGCACGTCAAACTCCAGTTTTGTCAGCGCGACCGGAGTGCCGTTTACTGTCATCAGGCGGGTACCGGTGTTCATCACCAGTCCGGCCGGACCGTGCAGAACCGAGGGTTTCGGCAGAGAAGTCCCCTCTGCCTGTGAGCGGCGCAGCACGGCTTTAATACGCGCCATAAGTTCCCGCACGCTGAAGGGTTTGCAGATGTAATCATCCGCTCCAAGCTCCAGGCCGACCACCCGGTCAACCTCTTCGCCGCGGGCGGTGATCATGATGACGGGCGTTTTGTGCGTCTTACGAAGTTCGCGGCACACATCCAGCCCATCCATTTCCGGGATCATTACATCCAGCAGGATCATGTCCGGCTGTGAATCACGTGCCATTTGCAGCGCCTGGTGTCCGTCTGATGCTGTGAGAACGGCATAGCCGGCTTTTTTAAGGTTGTATTCCAACAGGTCAGTGACGGCCGGTTCGTCGTCAACGATCAGGATGGTGGTCTGCATAACTAAAAGCATAGCATGGTTTTGTGGCAGGTATGTGTCATATCCGGAGGGGCATTTTGGAGATTATTAAATTTGTTAATCAAACTCTAATCATTGGCTAACCTTTACCGGTAAAAAAGGGTATATAATACCGCGCGCTAAATAATTAAGGAGACGTAATAAAAATGAATTCGAATAACCCTACTTCCGGCACTATCAAACCCGCCCGCATGGACCGATTGGTCTCGGTCATTTTAAACGGAGCGGTGTTGACCAAGATGGCCAACCAGCACAGCAACAATGTTTACACCATGGCTGATACCCTGATGTCCAACTCATCAGATACCGTCAAACGTTCCATGAAATCTGATGACCACTCCCGCGTGGCCTTCTGCCTGCGAAAAGAGATCCGCCGCCGCATTTCCATGCCGGCTGCTAATTAATTTATTTCTGCAATTGGAAAGAGGGCGTGAACATGTAGTGCACCCCAAAAATTAGACAATAATTAAGTAGCAAGCAAGGACTGAGTTC
>CAYOKC010000234.1:0-2716 GCA_964404415.1 uncultured Leptolinea sp.
TGAGATGTTTGTATACGGCGGTTTGCTGGTCGGACTATTGATCTTTTATTATGACTGGTTCGAGGACCTCTACCGAAAATGGAAGGTAAAACGGGCGGTGGAGAATACGGATAATGAAATCCGGTACAAAAACAAATGCCAAAATTGCGGTCGTCAGTGGAATTGAAAGACCCGTTCTAATCTTCATTAGCAAAATACAATTTTTTGGATCTTTCCTGCGGCTTCCAGCAGAATAACGGGTATGTAAGATTTCATAGATAAATGTATCAGATCAATAAACATATTTAATTCACTAAATAAGTTTGGTGAATTTCTCTAACAGAATATAAACAGCTTCTTTAGATGGGAGTTCTACCATTGGGACATAAGATCAAGAAATGGAGAATCCCATGATTAACAAAAAGAAGAACATCATCTGGATGATCTGCAGTGCAATCCTCATCCTGACCATGCTTACCGGTTTCAGCTCAACTACCGTTAACGCCGCCGCGCCAGACGCGGCGACAGCCACATCCGCGGCTTCATCCGGAGTCGCGCAGGGTATTCCTCCGGCTGGTGACCCGCCGGCGGGTGGCCCCGGCGGAGCACCAGCGGCTGTGGATACCGGCTCGGGCGCTTATGTGCTGAAGGACGGCGAAACACTGACGGGCGGCACGTATTCCTCCACCAACGCGGATGAGAACGCCATCCGGGCGGAAGGCACTGCCACTGCCACCCTCAACAACGTGACAGTAGACAAATCGGCCGGCGCGGCTTCAAGCAATGACGCCAGCAGCTTCTACGGCTTGAACTCCGCCATCCTGGCTCTTGATACGGCCACATTGAACATCACCGGCGGCATGGTGACGGCTTCCGCGGAAGGAGCGAACGGTGTGTTCGCGTATGACGGCGCCACGATCAACATCAAAGACACCGTGATCAACGTCACCGGCGGGAATGCCGGCGGCATCGAAGTGGCCGGCGGCGGAACAATGACTGCCACCAACCTGACCGTCAATTCCACCGTCAAGGCGGCTATCCGCAGCGACCGCGGCGGCGGCACGTTGACTGTTGACGGCGGCACCTACACCACGGCTGGCTCATCCGGCGCGCCGGCGATCTACAGCACCGCCGATATCACCGTGAGCAATGCCACCCTAACCGCCAATGATTCTGAAGCGGTTGTAGTGGAAGGCTTCAACTCGGTGACGATCAACAATTCGACCGTAAGCGGCAGCATGACCGGTATGACCGGCAACTCCGGCAGCGAGAATATCCACAATGTGATGCTCTACCAGAGCATGTCCGGTGACGCGGAAGTGGGCACCAGCAGCTTCACCATGAACGGCGGATCGCTCACCGCGAAAAAAGGTGACATGTTCTATGTGACCAACACCACCAGTGTGATCTCGCTTAACGGCGTCGCGTTGACCCCGGCAGACGGCACATATTTCCTGCGGGTTTCCGGCAATGACGCTTCACGCGGCTGGGGAACGGCCGGAGCGAACGGCGGCAAAGTGACCTTCAACACCGCCAATCAGACCCTCGCCGGTGATATCACGGTGGATGCCATTTCCACCCTGGCAATGAACATCACAGACGCCTCCTCCTTTACCGGATCCATCAACAAGGACGGTACGCAGGCTTCGTCACTCTCTGTAAAGCTGGATGGTACATCCACCTGGTCATTGACGGCCGACAGCTACGTCACCGCTTTTGACGGCAGCCTGGATAACGTGACGACAAACGGCTTCAAGCTGTACGTCAACGGCACGGCTGTTAAATAACCTTAATGATTTATTTGCCCCCGGAGAGCTTTTCCGGGGGCTTTTTCATTTTGAATCTCTCATTGATATAAGGTGCGTTGTCAGGTATCAGCGTGCGTTCCAGCCTTGTGATTGTTCTGCCCGGCTTTCCTGAACCGGTATAGCACTTTTTTTAGGGCCGACACTATAATAAACTCATCCCTGAGGTAAGCCGGAAAAATGGACCGAATACACGCGGAACTCATGCTCCATCAGGCCAGATCGCTGGATATCGCCGTCAACCCGTCTGCGGAGGCATTGTATGACCCGCGCGATGACCGGGTGTTTGTGTGGGCTACGCCGGATGACCATCCCCAAACCGCGCTGTGGGACGGTATGGTACCCGGTATGCGGCAGGGGCGGTTGACCAAACCGTGCGGTTTCGCCGGCTACTTCAAATTCGACTTCGCGGGCATTGATGAGGTGTACCGGGTGATCATCCACCCCATTTTCCGCGAATCGGCGGAGGATGAAGCCTGGATTCGTGCCAAACTGACAGCCCTCGCGGCCGCTGCCGGCCTGGTGGTGGACGTGCCCGTGGTCAACTATCGCGTGGTGTAAGCTGAAGAAGCTGCTGATAAAGAAACCCGGCAGGAGTATGAGCGCGACAAAAAAGCGCTGCTGGAAAGCTACTCCCGAAAAGTGACTATCCCGCCGGAGGAAAAGACGTATTACGGCTTTTTCGCTGACGGCGAAGCCGAGATCCAGGTTTTGAGCAACCAGGATCCGGACGCGTGGTACCTGGTCAACCCGGCCCATTTCATCTCTGAAGTATTCGGCTGGGGGGATAGCGGCAGGACTTCGCAGGAGACGGCGTTGTGCGTATTGCTGGATTACTTTGACGAGTCCCTGCCAATCGAAAAACTGGATATCTCCATGCGGTTCGCCCTGCCGTCAAAGGCATTCGTCAACCATACCCTGTTCCGGAAAGG
>CAYOKC010000235.1:0-2333 GCA_964404415.1 uncultured Leptolinea sp.
ATGAACCTTTCCCTGTGTATCAGGAAACTCTGCTTCAATTGCTTCCCGGTGACTCTGCTGCATGACAATGATCAAATCTGACTGCTTCAGAATATCCGCATTGACCTCCCTTGTACGGTGATGCTTTAGATCCAGGTTGAATTTTGCCGCTGCTTCAATGGCTCGTTGATGAGCCGGTAGGCTCTCCGGTGTCCATGTTCCCGCAGAAGAAACAGAAAAGTCACCTTCGGTACCTGTCTCTTTCAGCTTGCGGCTTAAATACGCTGAGGCGATTGGAGACCTGAATTGATTGGCGGTACAAACAAAAAGGATATCTGGCATAAATACCTGCCTACCAGGCTGTCGAATTATCTGAATGTGGGATCAGCACCCATTCACCAGGTAAAAATACGTAGGAGTGAGGGCGGTCATTTACCTGGCATAGGATCATCAGGTTTGCCTGTTGTTCTTCAGCCAGCAATTCAATACTTATCGCTTCACCGGTAACCTTGTGTATCGTCATCGGAATAATGCCATCTATATCCGTCTGGTTGAACGGGACAACCACCAGTGAGTCCTCCCATAATGTGGGCGGCAAATTATAGTTAGCCGCGCGAATAGCCTCGACACTGGTTCCATGATCTTTGGCGATCCATTCCAATGTCTCACCGCCCAAAATCCGATGGATCAGATACTGACGGTCAACCCCGAACGGAGTTTGCAGCGCGCGCGGCGG
Organism: uncultured Leptolinea sp.; assembly: GCA_964404415.1. Lineage (GTDB taxonomy): Bacteria > Chloroflexota > Anaerolineae > Anaerolineales > Anaerolineaceae > Leptolinea. The sequence continues at coordinate 716 of CAYOKC010000235.1, forward strand.
TTCAGGAGTTCGGGTTGGTGTATCTGACAGGGTCGGCTCAACAGTGACCGTTTCCGTTGGCGATGCTGTTTCAACCGGGCTGAGCGTATACGTCGGAGTTAATGTAATATCTTCCGTCGGAGTAAAAGCCATCGTGGGCTCTTCTGTATCACCAGAACCGGTCACCGGAATGATGGCAGCAATAACAGGCTGTTCTCCCGTCGGCACCAGGGAGGGGACAACCAGGTTGGGTTCGATCAATGGCCAGTTGTAGTAAAAAACGCCGGTCAGGGCCAGAAACAACACTCCCAATGTCCACGGGAAGATATTGAAGCGGGACCGGTGTTTATGTGCTGCCTCAGAAATTTCCTTCGGCATCGGGTTGAGTGACATCTCAGAAAACAACGGACACGTTTTATGGGCCGGTTCCAGGCAGAACTTCTTCTGGTGTGACTCCCCCGGAGAAGCAGGAGGATCCGAGTGATAGCAAACATTTTGCGCGCATGGATAATCCATCAGCGATTTCGGATCATGAGACAGACCCAGGTGCGGGCATGTCCTTTCCGGTTCGGGAACGTATTGCGGCAAATTCATATAGATTTAAACCCCTGAATCTTACGTGAACAGATACTACACTACGTCAACAACTATCAGATTGATTCGGAATACTGCGCTACACTGAAAAACTTTCTTTCCCCCGCGTTCAGCTTCGGTTGTCCCATTTCATTGCCGCTTAATAGGAATGCCTCGTGTGATTATCATTCCGGATATTCGACTGATTTGAAGGAGGGATTTACTTCGTGCGCGATAGTGCAGTCAGAGGAAAACAACCGGATAAAAGTTTACCACGAATCAAGTGTTTAGTCGGGTAATCTTTTTAAGAATTCCGTGGGATTAATTCAAGATTCTGATGAGTAAATATCTTGTAAAAAAAAATGTGGGTGCTATAATAAACAAGATATATAAATTGACGGTCCTGGTTCTAGGAGGGATAGCCATGAAGAAACTATTATTCATTCTTGTATTTGCCTTGTTAATTTCCGCCGCGTTCTTTGGCGGCCAGTGGACAGTTGCCAACGCGCAGAGTACCATTCCCCCGGCGCCGCCTGCCAACATTGGCGGCGAAGTGATCATCCCCGTGACCGGTGGAACGACCACTGAGATCACCATTCCCGTGAAATGCGAGAATGTGACCCTGGGCATTGAATATGTAGCAACCGCGCTGTTCAAAGATTGCCCGAAGGCCGGCACCAAAGCCGCGATGGTCGTTCTAAAACCGGAAGAGATCCCAACGGCTGAAAAGTCACTGAACTTGCTTACCGAAGTCTTCCAGATCACATCTGATGGTACACACGGCGTGGAATTGAGCGTCTTCCTCTCAGACGCGGAGATTGCCCAGTTCAAGCAGAATGCGGACTACGGCCTGTACCGCTTTGACGTGATCAACCAGGAATGGGTGCGGGTGACAGCCACCCTCGACGGCAGTTTCCTGGTGGCGGAAACAGAAGTCCCCGGCATCTTTGCCGTCGGCAAATTCTAGAGGTCATGAGTTCTTCGTCTAAAACAAAAAGTGGGTTTATCACCCACTTTTTTTCTTTAATCCGGCAGCCGGAAGTATGGCTCTCCCTCGCGTTGACGG
>CAYOKC010000235.1:2343-2712 GCA_964404415.1 uncultured Leptolinea sp.
GGTTCAGTACGACCTGAGCACCGTGTACTTTGGCTCTGACGGCGGCGATTACCTGACGGCCGTGCTGACCGGCGGTGTTCCCCACCCTACCGGTTACCCTTTATACCTGCTTCTGGGTGAAGCGGCATTGTGGTTCTTTCCCGGCAGCCCGGTGACGCGCCTAGCGATGGTATCGGCGATTCCAGCCGCGCTGTGTGCGGGGCTGATGTTTTTCTTTATATCATTACGGCTCAAGGCTTTCCCCGCCCTCCCGCGGTTGACTGCCGCCGCGCTGGCTGCCCTGTGCCTGATGATCACAACGCTGTTCTGGAGCCAGGCGGTGATCGTGGAGGTGTACGCGCTGAACGCGCTGTTCACCACGCTGATCGA
>CAYOKC010000236.1:0-2698 GCA_964404415.1 uncultured Leptolinea sp.
GGCTGGTCTTGCTGGTCTTCGGCGAAGGATTGATGGCTATTTATTGATGACTATTTGAAAGTGATCCCCGCGATATAAACAACGGTGACCAGAAAATGCATATAGAAGAGAATGGCCGCGGCGGGGGATATCCACAACACGGCTGTTCTGTGATGTTCTGGATCAACCAGATCATCTTTATTTCCACCGGTTTTTTTCCTGAAAAGAAAAAATAAGATTACAGCCGTCAGAGCACAAAGAATATTCCAGATAAGCAACCAGAGCGGGTAGACATCGCGGATCGATCCACCGGCTGACTGCACCTCAAACAATTTTATACACATCAACACCGCGCCCACGGCGCCGAACAGGATCAAACCGATCAGGGCTTTGTGGTTTTTCAATTGGTTGGTCCACTCCCGGCTTCCGGACTGGTAATCCGTCAATCCAAGGATGGTAAACACTCCCATCAGCGCGGAGGATGTGTTGACCAGCATGTCCGTCCAGCCGTAGGTGCGGCCGGGATGGATGCCCTGTTCCAGTTCATCCACTACACCTAGCATGGAGGCCAGAAGGAACACCAGGATCAACATACCTCCGCCGCGATAATCCTGTTTCAAAGCCGTGTACACCAGCCAGGCCATCAGGATGTATTCAGGGATGTGGTTGTGCTTGTTCGGGTTGCCTTCCAGCCGGAAGATCGCCAGCGCTATGACAGCGCAGGGAATGAGGTAGAGACTTTTCTTCCAACTTAACTTCGCGCGCCACAGGTAGACCACATAGCCGATCCCCAGAAGTGACACAACAACCAGCGGAATACGGCCGGCGAATACCAGGCCAAAGCGGGCTTCAATGAACCGGTAGACGTAGATCGCGTTGGGGATCAGCAGGGTGTATAAACCAACCAGACCCCACAAAACGGCTCTCGGTTGGATACGGAAACGGTTCTGTGGGGTCTGGTCAGTCATCGTGTTTATGGTGTCCCCGGTGAGGCTCGAACTCACACTTCAAGCTTCGGAGGCTTGCGCTCTATCCATTGCGCTACGGGGACAGGTGAACCTATTTTATCACAGGCGAATCCGGTTTGAGAATGATCCGGGTTCGAATCAGGGTGACGGCACTCGCGTCCAACCCCAGCGCGGATAGCACTTCATCGGCGCGGCCGGTGGCCCCTTCGCGCGAAACCAGGGTCATTTCTATGTGACCGCCGTCACCTTCGGGCACGGCTTGCAGTGAGAGGATCAGCGGGCGCAGGTCATAGGGTTTGCCGCGGCGTTCGCGCGGCAGGGTTTCTGCCGTTAGCAGGTTGTCAACCGCCAGTTTTGCCAGCTTAAAGAGTTCAACGGGCATGGAACCAGTGCGGTACGAAGCGGCGTCCACGCGGGTTTGCAAGGCTGGGGTGGAAAGCGGCACGACTTCGGCGGTCAACGCGCGCATGCCGGGGGGCGCGGCGCGGTTGACGCGTTCGCAGAATTCGTTCAGGTCAGGCAGATCAACAAACCAGAAATCCGCCAGTTCCTGCTCGCTGCTCACACCAAGGGGCAGAGGGCTGGCCAGGTTGATACGCGGCCCGGGGTTGAACCCTTGCGTGTAGGCGATGTTCAATTTGGCGCGGCGCAGCACGCGTTCCCAGATCTTTTGCATATCCAGCGCGCCGGTGTAGATCAATGAACCGGATTTCGTGAAGGTCACCCGCACACGGTTGAGGGGCGGCGGCTGGACGGGTTTAACGGGGGTAGGTGTCGGATTTTCCATATCAGTTGCTCACCGCGGCGATCTTGCGTTTGGGATGGGTGGGCGGGCAGTTCCATTCGCCCGGTTTTATGCCGGTCTTCAGGCTGGCATACGAGGCCAGGATACCACAATTGTGACAGCCTTCGCGGCAGTCATCACGGATCTCACCCGCAAGGCTCATGGTGTAATCCTCTTTCAGGTAGTCCAGATCAATGCCGCTGCCCAGATGCTGCCAGGGCAAAATTTCATCCAGTTCGCGCGGCCGGTGGCTGTAGCTAAGGGGATCAATGCCGCATTCGGCGTACGCCTGCTGCCATTTTTCAAACGCGAAGCAATCCTGCCAGGCGTCAAAGCGGCAGCCAAGCTCCCAGGCGCGGCGGATAACCTGTGCCGTGCGGCGGTCGCCGCGTGACAGCCAGGCTTCCAGCAGGCTGGACTCGGGATCCGCCCAGGTCATCTTGAGGCCGGGCTGGCGCAGTTCATTGCGCAGGAAGTTAAGCTTCTCACGGATGCTGTCTGTGTTGTCACAGGCGGCCCACTGGAAGGGTGTATGCGGTTTGGGGATAAAGGTGCTTACCCCGGCATGAACCTTGACACGTCCGCCTGCTTTTTTGCGGCCGATCGAATAGACCTGCTTGCACAGGTCGGCGATGGCGGCCACATCTTCCATAGTTTCAGATGGATGCCCGATCATGAAGTACAACTTGATCGACGTCCAACCGCGTTCAAAGATATCGGATGCGGTCTGCAGCAGCTGTTCGGTGGTCACAGGTTTGTTGATGATCCGGCGCATGCGCTCGGTAGCCGCCTCAGGAGCCAGTGTAAAGCCTCCAGAGGGGCGCAGGTCGCGTAATTGCTCCATCAGGTCAACCGAGAACGATTCAATGCGCAGGGAGGGCAGGGAGACGGTGACCTGCCGGCCGGCGAAGCGTTCGGTGATGGATTGGACCAGATCGGTAATTTGCGTATAGTCTGAGGATGATAG
>CAYOKC010000237.1:0-2677 GCA_964404415.1 uncultured Leptolinea sp.
GAATGCAGGTACTAATAAATATAGATCCGTGATCAGGCTCATTCCATTTTTTGATAATCAACCTGTTCCAGCAACTTCTCGATCATTTCACGTGACCCCACTTCCGTTCCCCCAAGGCTGGCAGCAGCGGCGCCGCTGGCCACACCCCATCCGGTTGCCTCTTTCAACGGTTTTCCCTGCGAAAGTGCCCACACCATACCACCGACGAGGGAGTCACCCGCACCGATGGGATTTTTCTCAGTGATCTTCGGACCACGTACCAGCCAGGTTTCCTCATCTGTCTGAAGCATGGCCCCATCTTTTCCCATCGAAATGACCACATTCCGCGCGCCCAGTTCGCGGATGCGGGCGGCAACCTTTGTGATCTCGCCTAATGTTCCAACAGGCATCCCGGTAAGTGAACCTGCTTCTTCGGCGTTTGGTTTAACCAGATACGGTTTTTCGGCGCAGCCCAGCCGTAACGCTTCACCGGCGGTATCCAGTAATGTCAACGCACCGTGCCGGTTAAGCACATTGATGATTCGCGCGCAGAAATCATCCGCGCAGCCGGGGGGAAGGCTGCCGGCCAGCACCCACCAATCGCCAGGTCGGGCCAGGGAATCGATCCTTTCGATCAAAACCTGCTGACTGGATTCTTCCACCAGCGGGCCTTTTTCGTTGACTTTGATGTAATGGCCGCCGGATGGCGTCACAATGCTGATGTTGGTGCGGGTTTCGCCAGTCACCCACACGAAATCTGTTCCGATATCCAGTGAACGCAGGCCTTCCTGCAGACTTTCACCGGCTTTGCCACCCAGAAAACCAACGGCCGTGCTCTTAGCCCCCAGCCCTATGAGCAGGCGGGAAACATTGAAGCCTTTCCCGCCAAAATCCACGCGTGATTCCAAAGCCCGCAATACGGTATCAAATTGCATTGCGGGTACAGTCACTTCACGATCCACGGCGGGATTTAGTGTAAGGGTATAGATCTTTATCATCCTCTACCTTATTTTTACAGGGATAGATATTCAACGATTATAGCGTCAACGCAACCCGATGCAGTGATGCCGATATTAACAGGGATCTTCTCTACAAACAGGTGGTTAGAAGTGATCATTTATCTCAGAACAGCTTGAAAGTCACGGCATTGAGGATAAAACTTCTCAAAAAACCCGGTTTATATAAACAATAAGGAATCCTGCCAGTTTGTAATGAAGGATTTTACGAATCGCAGGCAAAAACTCTCAAAGAATTATCCACTTTGGATGATAAGCTGTCTTTTTACCGATCGTTCTTCAATGGGCAAATATTTGTCTTTATTCGTTTTTTATTGACAAATTTACTCTGTTTTTACTCATTAAACACAGTTTTTCTGCTTATATATATATACCGGATGCTCTCCCGTTCTTCAATCAGGCGGGATATTTGTAATTTTATGATAACTGCTCGAAAACCGCGCATTGAACGCAGTAGTCTCTATTAACAATATTCCTATTTTTGCTGGTTTTCTTTTGTCGCCATTACCCTAAGGAGATACTATGGCCAATGTTTCTGTCTCACCCCGTAAAAACAACCGATTAGCGGAATGGTTTATCTCGCTAAATGGAAGGTTGACTTTGCTCTTCCTGGCGATGTCAATAATTCCTCTTATTATTGTTGGCGCGGCAACATATCTTCAAACCCAACCGCGATTAAAAGCAAATGTGTACGCGGAATTTGACCGTTCTGCGATCATTCAAAGAGATTCCATTGAAAACTGGCTGACAGGGATTCAGCAGGATATGAATGTGATTGCCAGCGCGGAACGCATTCGGTCCATGGATCCGGCAAGCGCCAAGCAAGCGCTCGACTCGTATGTCAAAGAGTGGGGCGGGTATGAAGGAGTATTCGTACTGGGACCGGACGGTATTACGATTGCCAACAGTAATGAAGGGGTGCTTGACCTTTCAGAGCGTGATTATTTCAAGAAAGCCATCAAAGGTGAAGCCAACATTTCCCCCCCCGTCATTTCACGTAATTCGGGTATTGTCAGCGTGATTTTTGCGGTGCCTGTAATACAGGATGGTACTGTTGTTGGAGTTGTGGCGGGTTCCGTTCCGATGACGTATGTCAGAGATCTCTTGAAATCGAGCATGGTCGGCGAAACGGGTGACTCATACTTGATCAATAATGAAGGTGTAATGATCAGCCCTTCACGTTTCACAGATCAGTATAAAGCGGAAGGATTGATCAAAGACCGTACGGAACTGGAATTGAAAGTTGAATCTTTTGCCGTGCAAGAAATTCTTAAGGGGCGTGAAGGCGCTTCTGAGTACCAGAACTTCCATGGCGACGAAGTTATCGGCTCATACACTCGTATTCCCAGCCAGAATTGGGGTTTGATCATGGAGCAAGATGTTGATGAAGCCCTTTCCATGGTCAATATGATTCGCGATGGATTGATTGTTTTGATATCCGTTCTGGCGATCCTGGTGGCATTTATTGGTTTCTTGTTTGCCCGACAGATATCCACACCAATCGCGGTCATGGCCAAAACAGCCCGCGAGCTTTCTCTGGGTCACATAGACCAGGAAGTGAAGCACAAAGGGAAAGACGAAGTGGGTATTCTGGCCAATTCATTCCGTGAGATGATCGACTATCAAAAATCGATGGCGGTTACGGCGGAACATATGGCCGAAGGTGACTTTACCGTAGAAGT
>CAYOKC010000238.1:0-2677 GCA_964404415.1 uncultured Leptolinea sp.
GTTTTCTGGCCGGTGATGACTACCGCAACTTTTTACGGCGGGTAGCCCCGGAGATTTCCACGCCGGGTCCTATTAAGGATACAGACGGCCGGATTCTCGGTGAACATACCGGGTTACCGGATTACACGATCGGACAACGAAAAGGACTGGGCGCCATCCAGGATCCTTATTATGTGCTCCGCAAAGATGTTGACGCCAACTCGTTGATCATCGGAAAAAAGGAAGAACTAGGCTCCGATTCTTTATGTATCACGGGAATGAATTGGATCAATGGAACCCCTGAAGCCGAACCGCGGAATGTGACCGTCAAAATAAGATATAAAGCCCCGGCTCAACCGGGTGAAATATCATTTCGCGAAAATGGATTACTTTGTGTAAAATTTGATAAGCCGTTGCGCGATATCACCCCCGGGCAGCAAGCGGCCTTGTATATTTATGATCTTTGCCTGGGAGGCGGGTTGATCACCCGGGATCAGGACGTATGACACTGCCGGCTTTTCTCTTCGGAATTTTAATTTCCACCTTGATGGGTGCTCTTTTCCATCTCTGGAAGGGTGGGACGTTGATTGACCTGTTGATTGACGTAGTTGTAAGCCTGGTAGGATTCTGGCTTGGTCACCTTGCCGGAGTGTCAGCCGGATTGGCCATCGGGACCGTCGGGCCTCTTCGCCTCGGATCGGCCGTAGTCGGGGCAATTATTTTTCTATCGCTGGGATTCTGGTTATTCCAGGAAGAACCGAAGCAAAATCCTTAAAATAAAAAACCTCTCCGTTTGTGGAGAGGTTTTGAAGTTTTCCTGATTATATCAGTTTGACGTGAACCGCCTGAAGCCCTTTGGGGCTTTTTTCGATGGAGAATTCCACTTTCTGGCCTTCTTCAAGGTTCTTGAATCCCTCAGCGTCAATCGCTGAGTAGTGGACAAACACATCGGGGGCGCCATTACGCTGAATGAAGCCATAACCCTTGCTGGTGTTGAACCACTTTACTGTGCCGGTTTCGATATCACTCATGGGAATACACTCCTGAAACTAAAACGGATGATGGATTGGCATCTGTGTCTGCGTTAAGTAAAGGATTCCAGCAGGCTTAAAACAAAAACCCCGGCCTGCGTTGCGGTTTAACAGACCGGTCCCCTTTTCTTTTAACTGAGTACACAATCGCCATACTGTAAATATTCTATGGAATCGAAATATAAAAGTCAATAGCCACTTTTACCGGGAAGCGTTTATCCACCCTGTCAACGTATCGCCAATCCGCTGCAGACTATTGATGTTTACATTTTCAAGATCATCAAGGACTGTGTGCCAGTTCGGATCAATAATATCAATCAAATCAACAGAAGGGACACCTGCTTCTAAAAACGGGACATGGTCATCCAGGATGGCGCCTTTAGACGCGTCGAGGAAATGAGCTCCATACCCAAATACTCGGGCGGTTTCTTGTATCTGCTGATAGATCGCTTCATTTGAATTAGTCGGCGGTTGAATGGTCTGGTCATGTCCGCCAACCATGTCCAACAGAACCATCGTACGCGGTTTTTCCGGGTTGCGTTTGACGAATTCGCGGCTTCCCAGGATCCAATCCCATCCTTCAATCCGTCCCTGATCTTCTATGTCAAAGAAAACAAGTGTGATGCCGGATGCGCTGTCCGCCGGGAGTACCCGGGACAATTCCAGAAGGACGGCTGTTGAGGAGCCGCCATCATTGGCTCCGTGTACATGGTAGCTGTGCCAATCCGGGTTGGGGTCATTGTCGGCAAAAATACGGGAATCATAGTGTGAGCCAAGCATGAGACCGGCCGGTTGGCTATCCCTTTTGCCGATGATGTTCCGGTATGCATGCCCGTTGATTTCACCAGATTGAACTTCAACCTGCCAACCATTCTTGAAAAGGGTGGAGGAGATAAAATCAACTGCCAGATCATGGGCGGAAGAACCCGGAACGCGGGGGCCATTTGACTGGAGCTGCGCCAGGTAGAGGAACGCGTTTTGCGCGTCAAAGGCGGTCTTTCTCGTTGTGGAAGCATGCGACAAGATTAAAAGAATCAAAGAAGAAAAACAAACCAGGATGATCTTTAGATCAAATTCCGCTACCTTTTTCATTGTTCTCCCGTTTTAAAAAGGTTCATTTGCCAGAAAGCCATCCATCACAGCCTTCGCACGCGATACATATCTGGCTGCCCGCTCAAGGCGGATGACAAAGCGGTCTTCCAGATCGGGCAATAGACCAAAATTTGCTTTCATGGGTTGAAAATCTTTCGCCGGGCATTCCGTGATGTAGCGGCACAGCGCGCCCAGCATCGTCCCCGCAGGGAAGGTTACCAATTCATTTTCATTCAAATAATTCGCAGCGTTCATCCCGGCGAGCAACCCGGAAGCGATATTCCCGAGATACCCTTCAATGCCTGTGATCTGGCCGGCAAAGAACAGGTCAGGCCGGGAGTGGGTTTGCATCGTGGGGTGCAAAACATCAGGCGATGAAATGAACGTATTTCTGTGCATTTGGCCGAACCGCTCAAATTCCGCATGCTCCAACCCGGGGATCATACGGAAAACCCGTTTTTGTTCCGGGTACGTCAGATTGGTTTGAAAGCCGACCATGTTATACAGGGTAGCAGAGAGATTGTCCTGCCGCAATTGTAAAACGGCGTACGGTTTTTCTTCTTTATGAGGGTTCC
>CAYOKC010000239.1:0-2677 GCA_964404415.1 uncultured Leptolinea sp.
CGATACTTGAGCTGGCCCAAAAGCTGCATAAATCCGCCGGTCTGGTGACCAACGCGCTCGCTCCACCTGATATAAGAAACAAAATGAGATCTAAATCTTTGTTCTTCAGCAAAAAATCAGCTACTGAATGGCCTGCCGAAAGGCTCCGGTCATCCGGTATAGGGTGTGACCCTGATAGCACCGTCAACCCAGGGAGTTGACTATCAATATCTTTCGGCACCATTTTGCCGATGACGATTCCCCCCTTGATCTTCTCCCCCAACACATCACAGGCCGCGCGCGCCATCGGAATCGATGCCTTACCCATGGCAACCAAACCGATAGTCTGACCGCCCGTTAACACTCCATCAGCCTGAAGTGAACGCAATCCATTCGTCACCGCGACAGCCGGATCCGCCGCACTTAACGCGGCCTCCAGAATTCGTGACGCGGCTGGAAATCGCTTTTTCATCGTATTTAGGCCATTATTCATGACATTCTTCCTGTCAAATCCTTAAAAAATCATCATTAATTCTACCGGTATTATTGTTTTTTTTGTCGTACAATAGGCACGATCAACTTTTCAACCGGCTGAATTTGTTCACCGGTTGGTTTTGTGTGCCGGATTATTGACCATTAAAACGATAATAAATTCCTTCAGGAGGAAAATACGTGAACCACGAAGATATGAATAAATTGTTGAAGCCGAAGTCGATTGCTGTTGTAGGTGCTTCTGCCACTCCCGGAAAAATTGGTTATACCGTTCTGGAAAACCTCCAGAAATCCGGTTATCAGGGGCCTGTTTATCCGATCAACCCGTCTGCCACCGAAATTCTCGGCATGAAATGCTACGCGACCCTGGCGGATGTCCCCGGCAGTATTGACGCCGCTGTGATGTGCGTCCCCGTCAAACTGGTCAACGCCTGCGCGGAAGACTGCGGCAAAAAAGGCGTCAAAGGCCTGATCGTGATCACCTCCGGCTTCAGTGAAGTTGGCCGTAAAGATCTCGAAGATGAGCTGATCGCCACGGCCAAGAAGTACAACATGCGCGTACTGGGCCCGAACATTGTGGGTACCCTGTCCAACTCGGACAAGATGAATGCCTCTTTCGCTCCCTTCCTGCCCCTCGATGGCAAAGCCACCCTGGTCACCCAGTCCGGCGCTCTGCTGATCGCCATGGACGCGGCCACCTATACCCGCCGCGTGGGCTTCGACAAAATGGTCTCCATCGGCAACATGTGCGATGTCGACATTGCCGATATCATCGATTGGCTGAACGACGATCCCAACTCCACCTGTACCTCCCTCTATATCGAAGGATTGAAAGACGGCCGCAAGTTCATTAAATCCGGCCGCGCCTCCACGAAACCGATCATCGCCCTGAAGTCCGGCGTTTCCGCCCATGGCGCAGCCGCCGCGGCTTCCCATACCGGTTCACTGGCCGGCGCTGCCAAGGTGTACGGCTCCGCTTTCAAACAGGCCGGTGTCATTCAGGCATCAGATCTCGACAACCTGTTTGACCGCACCCTGGCCCTCTCCCTGATGCCCCCGCTTAAGGGCGAGAACCTGTTGGTGATCACCAACGGTGGTGGTGTGGGTGTTCTGGCCACCGATGCCGCGGAACGCTACGGCATCCCCATGAAATTCGCCCCGAAAGATGTTCAGGACGAAATGAAGAAACACATGCCTGAATTCGGTTCCGCCAAGAACCCGGTTGACCTGACCGGTATGGCCGGCACCGAATGGTATGCGGAATCTGTCAAATTCGCCATATCCCACGCCTGGGTTGAAGGTTTGATCGTTCTTTATTGCGAAACCGCCATGACCAACCCGCTCGAGATCGCCAAAGGCATCAAGAAGGCGATCGATGAAGCCGGACAGAAAGACAAACCCGTCACCGTTTCCTTCGTTGGTGGCGAAAAATCCGCTGCTGCCATGGCCTGGCTGGTGGAAAATGGTGTTCCCGCTTACGGCGCCCCCGACCTGGCCGTCAACGCGATGGCTGCCCTGCGCGAATACGCCTTACTGCGTGAAACCGCCAAGGAACCCAGCTACAAACCGAATGAAGCCGCCCGCAAAGCTGCCATGAAGATCATCTCCGCTGCCCGTGCTGACGGACGCGGCGCTCTGACCGAAATCGAAGCCAAACAGGTCTTCATCGCGTATGACCTGCCCGTAACCATCACCGAACTGGCCAAATCCGAAGACGAAGCTGTTGCCCTGGCCAAGCTACGGACTCCCACCGCCGTGGACCGGGCCCTGGGCATCGCAGCGGTCACCGCCCGGTTCACCACAGCCGACCTGATCTCGATCCTGGACTACCAGGCCCACCACAGCGACCACAACCCCTCGACCTGGGCCGGGCCAGAGCACAGCCTGCAACCGGGCACCGCGCCCTGGGCCTGTTTGGGTGCCCTGCCCGCCCAGAGCACCGGCACCGATGAGCATGAGCAGGACGTGCTCTGATGGCCGCGCCACGCACCGCCGTGACAGGCCCGGACGGTGACCCCCTGGTCGAGACGATCGAATTGACCCGGCGTCTGAAACTGCCCCACCTGCGCCGCACCCTTGCGGACCTGGTCCCCACCGCCAGGGCCCAACGCTGGGACCCCGCCGAACTGGTGCGGGTCCTGCTGGCCGAGGAGGCCGCCGGCCGGGACCGGGTCGATAGGCTCATCGGACGATCTGATCCGCGTGG
>CAYOKC010000240.1:0-2644 GCA_964404415.1 uncultured Leptolinea sp.
TTGCTACTTAATTATTGTCTAATTTTTGGGGTGCACTACACATGACCCAACCTACCTCGGCATAAATTTGCCCGCCCACCTCTTGACATATCCCCCTCTTTCGGGATATTATCAGGAAAACACACAAAAAGGCTGTGACAGAGAAGAGTAAACTGACAGGCCCCGCCAGAGAAATGCGCCGGATCGAAAGACCGCTGAAAAGCGCATTCGGAAGAAATCAGTTGAAGTTCGCTCTTGAGCCGACCGGGTGAAAACATCGCAGTAAACTGCTCGAAGTAACCCGCTCCGTTTTGCCAGCGTTATCCGGCCGCCAGGTACCCTCACCGGTACAGTCATCTGGCACCAAGCGGACAGCTCCGGCTGTCAACAAGGGTGGTACCACGGACCCCATCCCGTCCCTTGGCGGGGTGGAGTTTTAATTTAACGAAGGAGTTGAAATGCAGGAGCATCCCATTCTCGATGAACTGGAAGAGCTTCGCCGGAAAGCCATTGAAAGCCTGAAGATAGTCGGCGATGAAGTCGAATTGCAGGCATGGAAAGTGGCCAACCTGGGCCGCAGCGCCCCCATGACCCAGATCTTCAGCCAGATGAAGACGGTCTCCGCCGAGATCCGCCCGCTGGTCGGCGAACGCGTCAACCTGGTGAAAAAAGAATTCGAAGCCGCGCTCGAAGAACATGCCGCGGAGATCAAAAAAGCCGCCCTGGCCAACAACCTGACCAAAGGCGCGGTGGACGTTTCCCTTCCCGGGCGGCGGCCGTCACACGGCCGGCTGCATCCGCAGACCAGCATGCTGCGCGAGATCTACCGCATCTTCGGTGACATGGGTTTCCAAGTCTACCGCGCGCGCGATGTGGAAACCGACGAATACAACTTCGAACTGCTGAACATCCCCGCCTATCACCCCGCCCGCGATATGTGGGATACCTTCTATACCACCACGCCGGGCGTCATTCTTCGCACCCATACCTCCCCCGGGCAGGTGCATGTGATGCGTAAATATTGCCCCGAACCCATCCGCGTCATCCTGCCGGGCATGTGCTACCGCTACGAACAGATCAGCGCGCGCTCCGAAGTGCAGTTCCACCAGGTGGAAGGCATCATGGTCGGCAAGAACGTCACCATGGGTGACATGAAAGGCACGCTGACGGATTTCGCGCGCCGCCTGTTCGGCGCCAACGCCCGCACCCGCCTGCGCCCGTCCTACTTCCCCTTCACGGAACCCAGCGGCGAAATGGACGTGGAATGCTTCGTCTGTCACGGCGCGGGCTGCCAGGTGTGCAAGAACTCCGGGTGGCTCGAGATCCTTGGCTGCGGCATGATCCACCCGGTCGTGCTGCGCAATGGCGGGTACGATCCGGCCATCTACTCGGGCTTCGCCTTCGGCATGGGCCCTGAACGTATCTCCATGCTGCGCAACCACATCACCGATATTCGAAATTTCTGGGCCAATGACGTCCGGTTCCTGGAGCAGTTCTCATGAAAGTACCTCTTAGTTGGTTGAAAGATTACGTTGACATAGACCTCCCGCTCGATAAACTAGCCCGCCTGTTGACCATGGCCGGGCTGGAAGTGGATGAGATTCATACCGTCGGGCTGCCCATTCCGCAGACTGACCACAATGAGTTCAAATTCACCGGTCTGGAGTGGGACCGCGAGAAGATCGTCGTCGCGCAGATCGATGAGGTCATGCCGCACCCCAACGCTGACCGTCTGGTGCTGTGCAAATTGAACGACGGCACGGGCGAATACATTGTGCTTACCGGCGCCCCCAACCTGTACCCTTACAAAGGTACCGGCCCGCTGGCACAGCCCATTAAAGTTGCCTACGCGAAAGAAGGCTCTGTGCTGTATGACGGTCATGCCGACGGATTGGTGCTCACCACCCTGAAGCGCGCCAAAATCCGCGGCGTCGATTCCTTCTCCATGGTCTGTTCCGAAAAGGAACTGGGCATCTCTGAAGAACACGAAGGTGTCATCTTCCTCGAACCCGACGCCCCCACCGGTATGCCTCTGGTTGACTACATGGGCGATGCCGTTTTCGATATCTCCATCCTGCCTAACATGATCCGAAACGCCTGCGTGGTGGGTGTGGCGCGAGAAGTGGCCGCCCTCACCGGTAAGCCGCTGAAGAAACCTGTCCCCTCCCGCAAACCGGCCGGACATTCCCTCAAAGGCAAGGTTTCCATTGATATCAAGAACCCGGACCTTAACCCGCGGTTCCTGGTGGGTATGGTCTCCGGCTGCAAACACACCGAAAGCCCTTACAAAATTCAGCGCCGCCTGCGCCTGGCGGGTATGCGCCCGATCAACGCGCTGGTGGATGCCACCAACTACGTGATGCTCGAACTGGGCGAACCGCTGCACGGCTTTGACTACGATACACTGGTCAAACGCGTGAAAGGCGCCGCACCCACCATCATCACCCGCACCGCCGCGGAAGGCGAAAAGCTGACCACCCTGGATAACCAGGAACGCACCCTCAAAGATTACACCGTACTGGTGTGTGACTCGGAAGGCGCGTTGAGCGTTGCCGGCGTGATGGGCGGCCTCGAATCCGAGATCACCGAATCCACCACCACCGTGCTGCTCGAAGGCGCGGCCTGGAACTTCATCAATATCCGCAAAACCCTGGGCGATCTCAAA
>CAYOKC010000241.1:0-2638 GCA_964404415.1 uncultured Leptolinea sp.
CAGAAGCATTACTTTTCCCCGGCTCATCAATGCCCTGGCCACAGCCAGCATTTGCTGCTCTCCGCCCGATAACGTGCCGGAAAGTTGTGCCGAGCGTTCTTTCAGGCGGGGGAAGATGGAAAAAACCCTCTCCAGGTCGCGGGTTACGCCGGCTTTATCTTTGTTGCCCCAGGTGGCCAGTTTCAGGTTTTCATACACCGTCAGGTTGCCAAAAATACCGCGGCCTTCCGGCACCTGCGCAATGCCGTTCTGGACGATCTTATCCGCCGGGATGGACCGGAGATCAGTTCCCTTGAACCGGATGTCGCCTTTATACGGCACAACGCCGGAAATAGCCCGCAATGTTGACGATTTGCCGGCTCCATTGGCCCCGATCAGGGTGACGATTTCACCTTCGTTGATATCGAGAGAAATCCCTTTTACCGCTTTGATATTTCCATAGGAAATAGCCAGATCGCTTATCGAAAGGATGCACTTATCCTGGCTCATACTCATCTCCTTGGCCCAAATAAGCTTCCAGCACTTTGGGGTTGTTTTGTATTTCGTTTGGAATGCCTTCTGCGATGGTGGCGCCAAAATCAAGTACCTTGATCCGTTCGCAAATACCCATGACAAGCCGCATCTGGTGCTCAATAAGGATGATCGTCAGATCAAATTCTTTACGGATCCAACCGATGAACTCCATAAGCTGCTCGATTTCGTTGGGATTCATGCCCGCGGCAGGTTCATCAAGCAACAGGATGGATGGACCGGTGGCCAGTGCACGCGCAATTTCCAACCGGCGCTGAAGACCGTACGGAAGATTTTTCGAAAGCTCTTCAGCATAATCTTCCAGTTGGAACATGGCCAGCAGGTCCAGCGCATGGTTGGTGATTCGAATTTCTTCGTTTTGCAGACGCTTCGTATTAAACAGAGCGTCAACCGGGGAGTAATTGATTTGTGAATAGTGCGCGATGCGCACATTATCCAGCACGGTCAGGTCTTTAAACAGGCGGATGTTCTGGAAGGTGCGGGCAATACCCAGAGCCGTGATCTGGTTGCAGGTCTTGCCGACTAGCTCCGTATTATTTAATTGGATACTTCCTTTGGTTGCTTTATACACACCGGTGATCAGGTTGAACAGCGTGGTTTTACCGGCGCCATTAGGACCGATGATGCCTACAAGTTCGCCTTTTTCAAGGTTCAAATTGAAATCTGAAACCGCGCACAACCCGCCAAAGTAATGAGAGACGGACTTAGCCTGCATCAACATGTTTCGCCTCCCGATTTTGCCGCCAGAGCTTTGTAGCGATGATATCGTAGCCGGGTATAAACCATAACCATTCTTTCAATCCCATGATCCCGCGTGGACGGTACAGCATAAGCAGCACCAGTACGAGCGGCATCAGCACCATCCGCCACATCCCCAGAGGGCGTAAAACTTCCAATAAAATGGTGTAGATGCTGGCGCCCAGGATGGAACCGCCAATTGACCCGATTCCGCCGAGGTACACCATAATGAGGATGTCCGTCGATTTGACTATATCAAACACCCGCGGGCTGATGAACTGAAGGACATGCGCGAATAACGCGCCCGCGATTCCGGCAAAGAATGACGAAAGGGTGAACGCCAGCATCTTCGTCTGACGGGTATTTACACTCATCAAGTCACTGGCGATCTCGTCTTCCCTGATGGATAGCACACCCCGCCCGTAATTTGAATAGACGAAGTTGCGGATCACCCAGATCGCCAGGACAGTCCATACATACGTCCATGGGAGGGTTGTCAACCGGTCAATTCCCGGAATGCCGCGCGGGCCGCCGATGGCTTCAATGTTCTCGATAACCGATTTGACGATCATTAAAAACGCGAGGGTGACAATTGCCAGATAGTCGCCGCGGGTCTTGAAGGATGGGATGGCAACTACCAGCCCTACCACAGCCGCGCCTACCCCTCCGGCCAGTACCACCAGCGGGAAAAGCCACACCTTCAGGTCAGGTGGAATCAACTGTGTGGTCAAAAGGGCGGAAACATAGGCGCCCACGGCCATGAAGCCGGCGTGACCCACCGAAAACTCGCCCATATAACCGTTGATCAGGTTCAAGCTGACAGCCAGGATGATGTTGATCCCCACATAGATCACAATGATCTGTACATAGGCATCCAGTATCCCGAACTGCGGAATGAGGATGGACAGGATAAAGCCGACCGCAACCAGTATGGGCAAAGCGCGCCGGCTTGCGCGGAGTTTGTTATATTGGACACGCCAGGATTCTGGCAACAACGTTGAGAGTTCGTTTATTTTCTTCATGATTACACTTTTTGCGGCCGGGGTTTGCCCAGAATGCCGTATGGCCGGAATATCAACAGCACGAGTAAAAGGGTGAAGGCAACGAAGTCTCGGTATGTTGACGGGAAGAAGGCCGCGACCATGATCTCGATCGCCCCGAGGATGAATCCGCCGATCATGGCGCCGCGGATGTTTCCGATCCCGCCTACCACGGCGGCGATGAAGGCTTTCCAACCGATCAGAATACCCATATACGGGTCAATCACCGGAAAAGCCAGGGCATACATCACACCGGCTGCCGCGCCGAGGCTGGTGCCCAGGGCGAAGGTGGCTGAAATCACCAGGTTGAGCGGAACGCCCATCAACGG
>CAYOKC010000242.1:0-1051 GCA_964404415.1 uncultured Leptolinea sp.
AAGAGATTTATTCCAGCACCGATCCAATCAACTATAGATTTGTTCTTCTGAATGACGGGGACCAGACGGTCATTCTGCCCGTTCTCCGCTGCCTTGATTATGAAAGGGTGAGCCAGGTCAATGTGATCCCGCATACTCTGATAATCACTAATGAGAACGGTGAAAAGGTCCCATCCATGTTTGATGGGAAAATCAACGAACATATCTACGGATGCACGGAAGAAGTTATCCCGTTGAAACCGCATGAAGCGGATCCCTGCGTGGATTGTCAAAAAGACGCCAGATATTGGCTGGTCAAAGGCCACGCCGGAAATGACATGTTTGACACGGATGAATACAATCATCTCCTTCGCCAACCGGGGGTGTATTATTTACAGGTTGGTTATGATTCCGGGGATAATCCAGAAACCAATCTTCCCGTTTGGAAGGGTCTGATTCATTCCAATTGGGTGCGGTTTGAAATAATACCTTATTGATAGGATGCGTTCGATTTTGACCTCATAAACCTGAAGGATATTATTTATCATCTGCGTTAGCTAAAAAAAATGCAGCCAGTCAGGTAAAAACTCATTATTTTCCAGACCACAGGTTATAAATAACCATCAATTTCAATTATTTATTAAACCAAATAGCCTCTCGAAAACCAGAATTTCGGGGTTTCTTCCAGATGGTTCCTGGATTGTCGAGAGGATTTTCTCATCCTTCAGAATTGTAATCAACCTGTAGGCAGTTTGATGATTTAACCCGGTCCTTTTCCGGAAGTCCGTACTCCGGAAAATCGGCGATTGAAATAGCGCATCCAGTACTTTGATGCCATTGGGTGAATTTGTTGAATTTGATATGGTTTCTTTCATTTCAGCGTACAGATCTCGTACCTGGTTGGCTTTTTCCGCGTTCTTTTTCGCCTGAACATTGATCGCCTGCAAGAAAAACACGATCCAGTCTTCCCAATTCCCTTCACTGGTTATCGAATGCAGTAGGTGTACATAATTGTCGCGATGGGCGTCAAAGTACTCGCTGATATACAGCAACGGAGATATCAGCCGTTTTC
>CAYOKC010000242.1:1061-2629 GCA_964404415.1 uncultured Leptolinea sp.
GGAATTAGGATCCGCCCTGTTCTGCCATTTCCATCCATAAATGGGTGGATAATTTCAAATTGCGCGTGCATTATCGCAGTCTGGATCAGAGGTTCTGTAGTATCCGTCTGAAGGTAGGAGAAAAAATTATCCAGAATTGCAGGTAATCCAAGCGGCTCTGGCGGGACATAGGATGCTTCTTCTATCATGCTATTGCGGGGACCGATCCAAACCTGCTCTTTCCGAATTTCTCCCGGAGATTTATCCTTTCCCCTGACTCCGGTCATCAGTTCCTTTTGAATGGCACAAACCAGGGTCTGGTTAATAGGCAGATCCCTATTGATCCAATCTTTGGCAAAGCCTGTGGCTTTTCGATAGTTTAGTACTTCTACTATATCGTTCTGTTTTGAGGCGTTATCCGGTTTGAGATCCGCTTCATATTTGAGGACTTCATCCAACGTAGTGACCGTGCCTTCTATTCGCGATGAAAGAATGGCTTCTTTCGTTTCCAGCGGAGATAAAAATATTCCGGGGTTGATCATGGAACCGAGTATTCCGTTAAAGTACGCCAGTGAAGCGCTGGCTGAACTCACTTCATTGATCAACCGTCCCCAATGTAGACGGTCATTTCTCAATGGCAGAAGTTCCGGTATGTATGGTTCCATTTTTTCCATCCCTGTACTCTAGAGAGTTTTGTTTAACACATTTGTAATACAAATGCAATTGTATAACACTTTTAATCAAATATGTTATACAAAGTCAAATTAAAAAAAGCCCGGAAAAATAAATATCTTATCCCCAACCCATCCTCAATACCTCGCGTTCATTGTATACTCGGATAAATTGTGTCCCGGAGAGACGTGACCACTATCACGAAATATCTCCTGATAACCTTTATTCATAAGTAGTATCCCGGGAAACACGATTACTGGGTCTAAATATAGTTTGATTATATTTATACGTTTTGGGGAATCATAACAAAAGAGCATACTTGCCGACTTTTCACATCGAAGGAGAACCTATGGACAAAAAAACCGGCTTCAGTATCCCCTCCATCTCTCAGTTGGTTTGGTGGACAATTATTCTGCTCTCCGCCATCATTTATTTCGCGGGAATATCGCACGAATCCATCTGGTGGGACGAATCGTACTCCGCGTTTATGGGCGGACATTCAGCCTCTGAGATCCTGTATTTCATCCATACGGATAACCATCCCCCGCTTTACTATTTGCTCGTCAGCCTTTCGATCACTCTGTTCGGCGACTCAGCGTGGGCGCTGCGCCTGCCTTCGGTGTTGGGCGCCATCGGGATGGTGGCGCTGGGTGCCGGCCCGGTCCGGCGCATCGTGGGAAACAAAACGGCATTGATCTACGCAGTACTGGCGTTATTCACCCCGGTTCTTCTGATCTATGCCCATGAGGCCAGAATGTACAGTCTGGCCAGCTTCAGCGTCACCGCCTGCGCCCTGTATGGTTTTCTGGCGGTGAAAGAGAACCGCAGGCTTGACTGGACTTTATTCGCCGTTTTCAGTCTGACATCCGCCTACCTGCATTACTACGGCTTGATGGCAGCTTTCTTTGTTCACCTGA
>CAYOKC010000243.1:0-212 GCA_964404415.1 uncultured Leptolinea sp.
GGGTGAAAAGCAGGCTGATTATGGTCAACAAACCGATAGCCCCAAGTAGGCCGGTTTCTTCTGAAATCGCCGCGAAAATAAAATCGGATTGGGCTACCGGAATAATACCGGGGCTGCCCAGTCCCGGGCCGCGGCCAAAGACGCCGCCGCTCGCGACGGCAATAATGGATTGCACGATCTGGTATGAGCGGCCGGAGGGATCCAACCAGGGG
>CAYOKC010000243.1:237-2617 GCA_964404415.1 uncultured Leptolinea sp.
AGCAGGCAGATCAAAATCACCCGGCGGCGGCCGGTGGCAAGGTACACAATAAAGGCAAAAATCAGAATAAAGATCGTGGCCGTTCCAAGGTCGCGCTGAGCCATTAAGATCAACAGTGATGCCCCCAAGATGACCAGTGCCGGCATCAACCATTGAATGAAGGTTAACCGCTGTATTCGCAGATCTGCCAGGTACGCGGACAGATACACGATCAGCAGCAGCTTTAACGGTTCCGAAGGTTGCAGGTACAGGCCAAACAAACCCAGCCAGAGGTGTGGCCCGTTACCTCCGGGGTACGTGCCGATAAAAAATGTAAGAGCCGTCAACACGAGACCGCCGGCCAGCCACAGGTATTTGTACCGGCGCAGCAAATCCAGGAATGACGGCAATGCCGATAAAAAGAACAGCATGGTCAGGCACACGGCCAGCCAGACCGTCTGCCGCAGGCCGAATCCGGCGGATAAACGCCAGATCTCCAGAAGCCCCCATCCACAGAGAGCCATTATCAGAGGCAAAATAAAGGGATCGCGGTCCGGTAATGTGAGGTTCAGGCGGTGAAAAATGATAACAGACGCCGCAAGCCAGACGCCAAAACCAATCCAGTGGTCCCACCGGTAGGTGACATCCCAGGAATGCAGACGGGCAGCCGGCGACAATGTGATGGCTGCCGCGTAAAAGAGCAGGAACCACGCCGCCTGGGTTAGCAGGCGGCTTTCCACCTGATTGTGATACGAAGAGGATGGTTTAAAAAGGCGGTTCAACTTGGCAGATATTTATCCACTAGAAGGCGCAATTTCCGGCGGGTTTCGCTTGGCACAACACCCGGATTGGTGATGAAGGTATCTTTCAGGGCGTCTCCGCAGCCGCAGGACCGGGTGGCGGGAAGCAGATCGATCAGGTTTTCAAGCGCCTGACGGGCTGCCTGTGTATTCTTGTTCAGGGTCTGAATGACCATCTCCACACTGACCGGTTCGGTCGACACACGCCAGACATCGTAATCGGTGACATGCGCCATGGTCACATAGCAGATCTCGGCTTCGCGGGCCAGAAATACTTCGGGGCAGGCTGTCATTCCGATGATGGACATTCCCCACGAACGGAAAAGGTCGGATTCCCCTTTGGTGGAGAAACGTGGACCTTCCACTGTAATTAACGTGCCGCCGGCATGGGTTGTCGCTCCGGTCTGGGAAACCGCCTGGAACACCCGGGCTGTGAGGTCTTCACAGTACGGATTCGCGGTACCCACATGCACTACCAGTCCATCGCCAAAGAAGGAGTGGACCCGGTTGCTGCGGGTAAAGTCAACCACCTGATCGGGGATCACAATATGCCCGGGGGCGTAGTCTTCACGCAGCGAACCGCACGCGCTGATGGAAACAATCCGTGGAACCCCCAGCATTTTCATCGCGTAAATATTGGCACGGTAGTTAACCTCGGTGGGGCTGATGGTGTGACCTATACCGTGGCGCGCGAGGAAGGCTACCCGCTTTTCTTTTAGAGTACCGACCACAACAGGGGCGCTGGGTTTACCAAACGGGGTATCCATTTCCAGCGTCTCCACATCTTTCAACGACGAGATGGCGTATAAACCAGAACCGCCAATGACACCTAAAACGGGTTGGGTGGACATGTTTCCTCCGGAGTGTATGACTGAAACGTATACCCTGAATCATAGCACAAGAAATCCGATGGAAAAGCCGGTCTTGCCGCGATGGTATACTAGAAACCCTTATGACAGAAACACACGACAGTTACGATCCGAGGTATTTCGAACCTCTTTTTGCAACAGAAGACCGCCATTTCTGGTTTCTCGCCCGCAACCGCGTGATCTGCAGACTGGCAGCTAAAGTTTTGCCGGTTGAAGGTTCAGGGAAAATCCTGGAGGTTGGCTGCGGTACCGGATTTGTGCTTCGCGCGCTTGAAAAAGAATTTTCTGGAATGCAGGTAACCGGCATGGACCTGTATCTCGAAGGGTTGCGGCTGGCTAACCGCAGGGTGACCTGCGGCCTTGTGCAGAGTGACCTTTCGGCGCCGCCGTTCGAAAACGGGTTTGACCTTGTGGGCATGTTTGATGTACTTGAGCACATAAAAGATGATCGCGCCGTATTGGACCACCTGTATAAGCTGGTCAAACCGGGCGGCAGCCTGTTGTTGACAGTTCCCGCTGACCCCGGTCTCTGGAGTTATTTTGATGTGGCTAGTTGCCACTTCCGCCGGTATTCCATCAAGGATCTGCAGGAGAAAGTTCAGGCGGCAGGTTTTACTGTCAACTTTATTTCGCCCTTTATCGCCCTGACGTATCCGGCGTTGCGGATCCAACGTTTGTGGATGAACCGATCGGGTATGGATGACCTGAAAGCTGCCGGTGACCAGGCGGAAG
>CAYOKC010000244.1:0-2603 GCA_964404415.1 uncultured Leptolinea sp.
CGTTGAACCCCACCAAAGTGGACCTTGCGAAGGAATTGAAAGCCCTTACGGGTGACGGCGCCGACCTGACGCTGGAAGCCACCGGCGTTCCTTCCGTACTGGAACAGACCATCTCAGTGACGCGGCCGCGCGGCGGTATTGTGCTGGCCGGAAATCAGCCGCTGGATAAGAGCATGCCGTTGACGTTCTTCGAGAACATGATGCGGCGCGAGATCCGCATTATGGGCTGCTTCATGTCTTATTCCGCACCGTTCCCCGGGCATGAATGGTCAGACACGATTGAATCGCTGGTCAACGGCGGGCTGGATATGGACACAATGATCTCGCATCGGTTCCCGCTTTCGCAAGCTCCGGATGTATTCCAGAAGATCGGTTCGCATCAACTGGCGCACCAGAAAATTATGCTAAATCCCGAGGAAACCGTATGACACTGCAAAGCGTTTTACCCTGGATCATCCGCGCCCACAAAGAAGGCTGGGCGGTGGGCGCGTTCAACGCCAATTCCATGGAACAGGCGCAGGCTATTGCCCTTGCCGCGCAGGCTGAAAAGGCACCGGCGATCATTCAGATCAGCCACCGCGCGTTGACGTATATCGGCAGCGGCAATGAGATCCGCGGGCTGCAGTACATCGCGGCGATCGGTAAAGTGGCGGCGGAAAGCGTTTCGGCACCTGTCTCGTTGCACCTTGACCACGGGTCTGAGCGGGACGTGCTGCAGGCACTGGCGCTGGGTTTCACCTCCGTTATGTTCGACGGTGACGGATACCTGTTCGATGAAAATATCGCCATAACCAAACGCTTGTGTGAAGCCGCCCATTCCGTTGACGCCTGTATGGAGGCTGAAGTGGGTGAAGTTCCGAAGCCGGATGGCAAAGAGTTGAACCATGCTGACATTGAATTGACCGACCCCGACGAAGCCGCGGAGTTCGCGGAAATGACCGGGGTGGATATTCTGGCCATCGCGCTGGGTTCCGTGCATGGGATGAAATCGAAAGAGGTCAGCCTGGACCTGAAACGCCTGGAAGCTATTCGGACGAAAGTCCGCCAGCCACTCGTGCTGCACGGGTCATCCGGTGTATCTGATGCCGACATCAAAAAAGGCGTATCGATGGGGCTGGCCAAGGTCAACGTAGCCACGCAAATGTCAGCCGCGTTTACCGGCGGCATCCGCGGCGTGCTGGCAAAAGACAGTGACGTGGTTGATCCGCGTAAATATCTGACGGTCGGACGGGACGAACAGGTAGCCGCCGTGCGGGAGCGCATCCGGTTCCTGGGCGCTTCAGGAAAGGCCTGACGGCTGCTATGATCCTGTGCCTTAACCTGAACGCGGCCATCGACAAGACCATCGTGGTGCCGTCATTTCAGATCAACAAGATTCACCGGCCGGAATCGGTATTATTGCTGGCCGGCGGTAAGGGCTGCAATGTGGCCCGGGCGCTAAAACGGTTGGGCGAAACGCCGGCCGTGTGCGGCTGGGTGGGCGGGTTTGCCGGGCAGTTCATTGAAACTGACCTGCAAAAAGAAGGCATCAGAACCGCCTTCATCAAAACGGATTTTGAGTCACGCACCTGCACCTCCATTCTGGATAAAGCCAACCAGACAATGACAGAGATCTATGAAAATGGCGACCCCGTCCCCGCGCAGAAGATCGACGAACTGCGCGAGTTTGTTGCCAAAAACATCACCCGGTACCAGGCAATAACCTTATCCGGCAGCATGCCCCCGGGCGTGCCGGTTGATTTTTATGCGGACCTGATCCAGATCGCCAATCAGGCCAATGTGTTGACGTTCCTGGATACCAGCGGCGAAGCCCTGAAAAAGGGAATTGCCGCGCGGCCGTACTTTGTCAAACCCAATGAGACAGAAGCCCGGTCACTGCTGGGAATTGAAGAAGGCAGCTCCGCGGATTTTCCCCGAATGGCGGCAGAGGTATCGACGAAATACCGCACTAAAGTGCTGCTATCCCTTGGCGCGGAAGGCGCTGTGGCGGCCGATACCGGTGGCGTGTATCGTGTGCAAAACCCGAAAGTTAACGCGATATCTGCCGTGGGCTCCGGTGACTGTACATTGGCGGGCATCGTGCATGGTTACCTGCAGGGATATTCTTTTAAAGAATCCGTGGTCTGCGGAGTGGCGGCAGGGACCGCCAATGCGCTGATGATTGGCGCGAGCCAGTTCAAGTTGGAAGATTACGAGACGCTTCGCGGTCAGGTCAGCCTGACCGAAATCACCGGGTGAACTCCGGGTAGCAAAGATATACCTGCCTGGTGGGACGATGTTCTGTAATTCAAGAATGTATGTGTTCCGCCAGGTTTTTTTCACTAGAATGGAAAAGAAGCCGGCAGTTGATTAGCGTTGTGACCTTCATATATAAAGGAGAAACACGATGACTGAACCGAAGAACAGTTCCTTCCCGAAAATTGGCATCCGCCCGGCTATTGACGGCCGCCGCAAGGGCGTGCGCGAGTCGCTGGAAGACCAGACCATGGGTATGGCCAAACGCACGGCAGACTTCTTGAGCGCCAATCTGCGGTACCCGGACGGTTCGCCGGTTCAATGCATCATCGCCGATTCCTGCATCGGGGGCGTGGCGGAAGCCGCGC
>CAYOKC010000245.1:0-2572 GCA_964404415.1 uncultured Leptolinea sp.
GGGACCGCGCTTGAGCAGAACTGGTTTGTCACATTCACCCACCGCGTGGAGCAGGGAGAAGTTCTGCATGTTGCGCGCGCCGATCTGCAGCACGTCAGCGTATTTAGCCACCAGGCCAACCTGCTCGGGGGCCATCACTTCGGTGAAGATCGGCAGCCCGGTGACTTCACGCGCTTCGGCGAGTATCTCCAACCCTTCTTCGCCCATCCCCTGGAAGCTGTAAGGTGAAGAACGCGGTTTGAACGCTCCTCCGCGCAGGGCATGCGCCCCGGCTTCTTTCACGGCATGAGCGGCTTCCATCAACTGGGTGCGGCTTTCCACGGCGCAAGGGCCGGCAATCAACACGATCTCGTCACCGCCCACTTTGAAACCATCCAGCGGGAAGACTGTGTTTTCAGGGATGAATTCACGGGAGGCGACTTTGTACGGCCGTGAAATGGGCACGGTATGGTCAACACCCGGCATGTACATGATCTGTTCGCGGATCACAGAAGGATTTGTCCCGACCACGGCAATTACCGTCCGCTCCTCGCCCTTGTTCAAGATTACATGGAAGTTGTTGGCTTCCACCCGGGCGATCACGGCATCAATTTCTTCTTTTGTTGCTTCAACACTCATTACGACCATCATAAAAACCTCCTCATAATTTCCAACCGGCCTGGCGAAGAACCGGCGAGATGTTTAGTCCTGTTCGCCCGACAACAGATCCGGGCGTAACGCTACGGCTTCTTTTAGATAAATATGTTTGATGTCTTTTTGAGAAAGGGGGGTATTCCAGGTGAGAAGAACGCGAATGCAAAAGGGGAGGCTTCCGGTCACAGGTATTTCCTGCGCGCACATCAGTGGAACGGACGTCCAACCGATCTGCCTTGCTGCCCGTGCCGGGTGTACAGACGTCAGGTCTGATGTCACCGTGAACAGGGCGGAAGCCAGGTCATCCGGAGCCAGCGACGGGTTGGCTTCCTGGATGGCTGCCAGCAGTTCCCGCGTGGCAGCCAGAATAGACTGCTCTTCATCTTTTTCCACCGTGATGGCTCCGCGAATTCCTCTTGCGAACATTGCATTCTCCTTGAAACAAAAAAACACGATGCCGTCCGTTGGCATCGTGTTGAGGGGTTACTTCGTTATTCCCGCTTAACCTAAACCAATGGCGGCCGTAAGGCTCTGGCGCCATAAAAATAAAAGTAGGAATAAAAGCGGGTAGAGATTTTAGACATTTCGTTTTCTCGTTCTGTCTATTGTAGCGCAATATGCGTGAACGTCAAGATATTTGGTCAGATTTGCCCGCGGGTTTTTTTGAAGGATAGGATCCCAGTACCCGCAGCATGGGCGCGAATTGCTCCAGGCTGCTCAGGGCTTCTTTTACAGGGGCATTTTCCGTGCTGCCCATCAGGTCAATATAGAAGAGATAATCCCATGGAGTCCCTACAAGCGGGCGTGATTCGATTTTACACAGGTCGATATCGCGGATGGCAAATTCGCGCATGGCATTATAGAGTGAACCGGGTTCGTTCTTCAAGGTAAAAACTATGGATGTTTTGGCATTTTCCAACGGATGAACCGCTTCTTTGGAAACCACCAGAAAACGGGTGAAGTTCGCCTGGTTGTCTTCGATATGCTCGGCCAGTACCTGCATCCCGAAGATCCGGGCTGCCTGCAGAGACGCGATGGCTGCCAGCGACGGGTCATCCTGACTGCGGATGATCTTCACACTTCCGGCGGTATCGTACACCGGTTCGACCTTTATCCCGTGTAGTGACTTCAAGTATCCGGCACACTGCGCCAACGCCTGGGGGTGACTCATCACTGTCTTGACACCGGTTATTGTTGCTCCGGGCCGGGCGATCAGGCAGTGGCTGACGCGCAGGTAGTGCTCACCCACCACCCGGAGTGGATTCTGCATCAGAAGGTCATAATTCTGGTGAATACTACCGGCCAGCGAATTTTCGATCGGCAGCACGCCGTAATCGCAATCACCCTTTTTTACCGCGTCAAACACAAGTTCAAAAGACGCGCAGGGAACGGCAGACACATCAGCCTGTGAAAAATACTCAAATACTGCCGCCTCTGAATAGGCTCCGGGTTCACCTTGAAATGCTGCGCGCATTGTTATCCTCTTTCTCGTAGTCTTTGGGAAATTTCCGTTCATTACCCCGTTTAAAGTTGCCGGTAGCTTTGGCCATTAATAGTCGGACAGCCTGTTCATCAGCCTGATTTGCCCGGTTCACAAACTGCCGGGCTTCGTTGCCTGAAAGCGTCTTTACCAATCGGTTGATCCAGTAGATGAACACTTTTCCGTCCTTACTGGTCTGGTAGTTGAAGTCCGCGAGATGTCCAGCCGGGTCTGCCATCAGCCCCATTGTATATGGAATCAGATGATAGATAAAGAGAAAACAAAGTAATTCGTTATCTTATATACATCGAATGATGTTGTATCGAGTTAATGCAGGTGAAATGATCAAATAATAGAAATGAAAAGTTACCCCGGGTTGAGTTTGGATACAAAACCCAAAATGTTAAATGAAAAAAGCCTCTTGGCAATGACCTACTCTCCCAGGGGGCCGCCCCCCAA
>CAYOKC010000246.1:0-264 GCA_964404415.1 uncultured Leptolinea sp.
CTGGCGATACAGGCACTTCAGTCACCACCATGCCGGAGTTGACATCAACCAGCAGGAAGGCGCCATCATACGAGCTGTACCCAAGCTGACTGCCGCCCGGACTTATAGCAAAAGCCCGGGGGGATAGACCGTCGCGTGAGATTTTCAGGGTTAAAACTTCTTCACCGGTCACCGCATTGAATACCCGGTAATCCGCGTCTCTGATCGAAACCAGCCATAATCCATCCGGGCTTAATGCCGCCCGGCTCGCGCTGACCTCCTGCG
>CAYOKC010000246.1:274-2458 GCA_964404415.1 uncultured Leptolinea sp.
TGAACAGGTACTTGTCGTCGATCGAGATCGTGCGCTTGAACGTGAGGCCCGCGCCGTTGTTCCAGGTCAGCGTGACCGGGGTGGTCGGCGTCAGTGCGCCGGTGCCTTCCTGCGTCCAGAGCGTGTCCCCGCTGACGATATCCCGAGCGGAGAGGGTGCTGCCGTTGTAATATCCATCTTCGGTGAAATTACCCACACCTGCGATCAACAATCCGATTTCCGGGTGGGCGGCGAAGAAGTCGCCATCGTGGAAGATTTCCTGACGCAATACCCTGGCGGTTGCCTGGCTCAACCAGTTAAGGTTCCCTTTATCTGCGATAACCAAAGTTTTTTCATCCGGAGCGGCGGCTGCATGAAGTATTGGTGTGGAGGAGGATTCCCATTCTATTGTTGACGACTGATCGGTCTTCAAATTCAACCGTTCGAGCGAACCGCCCGATAATCCCGAAAAGAGAACCGGTTCACCGTTGACTGACCCGAACGTGGCGGATGTCACACTCTGGATGGGGTGCGTGTACGTCACGAGGACGCGGTTAGCCGCGTAATCCCACAGCTCAATCCGGTCCCTGTATGACACCGCGATCAGGCTGTTTGATGATCCGGGCTTAATGGCCATTAATGGCGCCGGGCAGTCTTCACATGCCTGCCAGTGTTTCATCCAATCCGGCAGGGAATCACCTGATATCTCATTGACACTCTTCGCGGGTTGATTGAACTTCCAGACCTCCAGACGGTCATCACTCACAAGAATGGCCTGATTCGCCGGCCGGTCAACCAGAACATGCGTGTAGGTTTCCATCGGGTCGCGGATGACCAGGTTTGACAGCCGCCTTAGTTGACCGGTATCCCACAGCCCCAGTTCATAGCGGCCTTTGACTTCAAAGACGCAGTTGACGTCATCTTCAGTGCAGGGGGGATCATGATAGGTCACACGGCAAAGAACACCAAACCCGGTTTTCCCCGAGTCATCGGAGTAACAATCACCAAAACTCAGCCTTTGGCGGGTGGCGTTGTTTAGGGATGTGTTTAACAACCGGCCGTCGGCTGTATTCCATAAGAAGATGTCCCCCAGGGTATTGACTGATTGTATCGTGCGCCCATCCGGACTGAAGACCATCCCGGTCATTTCGGGCATGAACCCTATCCACCAGGCGAGGTTGGCTTTGCCGCGGGTTTCACCGATTTTTTCCCCGGTTTGCATGTTGAAGCGTCTTAGAATTACTTCCTGATAACTTTCACCCGATTCGGGGTACTGTGGATCTTCTTCCAACGAGGCGAATATTTTGCCGTCAGGGCTGATGGCAGACAGGCCGCGCGTGCCGGTGAAGGTTTGAACCAGGAGGCCGGTTTCCACATCCCCAACCTGCGATACCCCGGACGAAAAACCGGACGCGGCCAGCAGTGTTCCATCCGCGTTGAAGGTAAGGCGTGAGTATATGCCGGATGTTTCCAGGACGCGTTCCAGCTCTAGCGTTTCCCCGTTCAACAAAACCAGCCCGCTGTTGCCTGAAACGGCGAGGCGATTGCCGTCCGGTGACCAGGTAAGCTCATACGGTATACCGATCCGGGCGGGTTTGACTTCCACCAGCTTTTCAATGCCGCCGGCATTATCCGGGTTAATGGCCCAATCTCCGGAAGGGGGGAGCGGTATGGAGGTGGGTGACGGCATTGGTGTGGATGAAGCCGCAGGCTGATGGGTGTTTGTGCCCTGTGGGGTTGGCTGGTCCGCGGCGAGTGTCAACTCGAGGCCTGGGATCTCATTCAGGCAGCAGGCGTCGGTTTCGACCGGAGTAGCAAAGATCGCCACCACACCGGCGGGGGAGCATGATGTGACAATGAATAGAAATGAAACCAGCACCATGCCGGACAGCCAAACACCGGTTTGACGGGTTTTCCTGACGTCAGATGTATTAAAAAAAACGTTGAATCCCTCTTTTGACATTTTTCCCTCTGCAATATTCAACGGAAAATGGAAAAGAAACCGCGCGGCACCATGCCAAATTGACACTATAGCGCGGATTTATCTCTGGAGATTATTAACGCAGAAAACATCAGGATTCGCAACCGGTATCTGGTCAACCTTATGTTTCCTGACGCCAATTGCGGCGGACTGTGACCTGGCAGGTTGCTTCTTGTGGGGAGAAAAATCCGGGATACCAACCGGTTGCCGGCAAACCAGTTTCT
>CAYOKC010000247.1:0-2447 GCA_964404415.1 uncultured Leptolinea sp.
GACACAAGGATGAGAGTGTTGAGCAGGGTCGTGAGTTTGTTGAGGCGTATGTAGAATATACACACTACGCGGAAAGACTGCATCTGGACGCAACCGGTAAAGGATTACATGACGAACACCAAAAAGAATCCAAACATCCAGCTGCGAAGCATGGTGCGACAACAGAGCACGGACATTAACGTTGCCCAGAACAAAAGGAGAAAGAATATGACAGAGAACTCTAAACCGACAGGACATATAGTCGATATATTGAATATTAAAAGCCTGGCTGACTATCAGGATCACTCCATCGTCAGCCGGGAGATCATACAAAAACCATCGGGGACAATAACCGTTTTCGCTTTCGATAAAGGAGAGGGGCTCAGCGAACATGTGGCGCCTTTTGTCGCTGCCGTTTATGTGCTGGAAGGCGAGGCGGAAATTCACATTGAAGGGAAGCCCTATTCGGTCAAAGAAGGAGAAATGATTATTATGCCCGCCGACAAGCCGCACGCGCTCAAAGCTATAAACCGTTTTAAAATGTTGCTGGTGATGATCAAATAATCGAAAGCATGAGAGGTGACCTATGAAGAAAAAAAATTATCTGCGATTAATTTTGATTCTAGCCATTTTTTTCCTGGCATTAGGTGGCTGTCTGCTTCATTTGAGAATCCATCCGGTTGCGCAAGACGCGGAGGATTGGATACCGGCCGTAGCCGGATTCATCAGCGTGGTTATCATTCCTGTTCTCTTTATTTTCCGGTCAACAATCCCTTTTGCCTATCTTCTTAACGGTATGACGGTAATCATCGGCACCATCGCCATGGCTCGTTTTTCCATTGAAAATCCACCGCAGGTATGGACGCTGGAGACTTTCTTATTTGGAACGCTGTTTGCTGACATTATGATTCTTTGGGGAAAATTTGCATTAGGCAAAGCTCTTTATGAAATGGATTCAGTGGTGAGTCAGCCGGATGGGTTAAGACGTACAGGCAGATTTTTCCGTTTCCCGAACATGGGATTTTGGTTTGTGCATGTGGTGACGTTAACCGCCGTTTATATGATCGGTATTTACTTCTGGAAATCACAGGGATAAACTCCTCAGCAAGCTGAGAAGTATATCCCTTCCGCTGAGCGGGATTGTTCTGGTGTCCCGCTGAGCTTCGCTCGCGGGATAATTCGACCTGCAAGTTTCAGTGCACTTTCCCGCTTTGCGGGATAGTTCGACTGACGCTTCACTATAGTTCAGCGAGTCTCACTATGTTTCTGAAACTTGGGTCTCATTAAAATTTGAGTCTCACAATAAGAGGAGGACGTCATGAAATATTTTATGTTATTCCAGCCGGGCTGGTGGGTGCTGCATCTTCTGGCGATTTTACTTCTGCTTTTTATTGGTCATCTTTAACCGTCTGAATCGAACAGGATGGTAAAATAGTCTTTAATATAAAAGGAAACATCTCTGTCATAGTGTATAATCATGAGTATTGTTTATACCATTGGTCACTCCAATCGGCCCATTGAAAAATTTATTCAAATCCTTCAATTCTATAAAATTGAAACCGTTGCCGATGTACGAAGCATTGCAGCGTCCGGACATAACCCGCAGTATAATGAAGATGATCTGCGTAATAGTTTAAGCCGGGCAGATATTGGCTATATCCATTTGAAGGGACTTGGAGGACTGCGGCATACAACCAAAGCCTCAGTCAATACCGGCTGGGAAAATGCCTCCTTTCGTGGCTATGCCGATTACATGCAGACGACGCAGTTTAAGGAGAATCTTGATCTGCTCATCCGCATGCATAATGATAAACCAACAGTGATCATGTGCGCTGAAGTCCTTCCATGGCGCTGTCACAGGGCCCTGATCGGCGATGCCCTCCTGATCCTGAATATTACAGTCATAGACATCATCAATGAAAAAAACAGCAAGCATCATCTTCTGACATCGTTTGCCAAAGTTGAAGGGCAAAGAATTATTTACCCCGAAGACAGCTTAACAGGAGGCCCGTAGGTGAATATAATTATTTGCATTAAGCAAGTGCCGGACACGACGAATGTAAAAATTAATCCGGAGACCAACACATTAATCCGTGAAGGCATCTCCAGTATTATTAATCCATTTGACATGTACGCCATTGAAGAAGGCCTTCGTCTTAAGGAAAAATTCGGGGGGAAAGTTACCGTTATTTCACTGGGACCGCCGCAAGCCATAAAGGCGCTCAAAGAAGCTGTCGGGATGGGGGCGGATGAGGCCATCCAGCTTTCCGACCGGGCTTTTGCCGGTTCGGATTCCTGGGCTACAGCCCATACTCTGTCACTCGCCATTAAAAAAATGGGGCCATTCGATCTAATTCTCTGCGGCAAGCAGGCCATCGACGGTGATACCGGACAGGTAGGCCCAGGTCTTGCCAGCCAGCTCGGCATTACCCAACTAACCTATGTTTTCAAGATTATCAGGCTGGATC
>CAYOKC010000248.1:0-2426 GCA_964404415.1 uncultured Leptolinea sp.
ACAGGAGAGGTTCCCTGTTTTCGATTTGAGAAAGCCAGGGAATCTGGGTCCAGTCTGTTCAGGCCATTTTCTCTGCCCGAACCCTATACTTCGATTAAGGATATCTTTTGCCTGCGACATACCCGAACTCTAAATGGTTATGGTTTTATTTCATTCCATAACCGGAAAATTGATATCCCAGATGTTCCGGACTATGAAGATGTTGAACTACACTTGATTCCGGATATAGCTCGTAATTATTACGATATCCGAATTTGGTATAAAGACAAAATGGTCCGCTCCTTGAGCTTACCTTTGAACAATTTGGCAGTTCACTTTTGAATTTCAAATGTGTTCACTTTTCAATTGCTCCTAACAGGGATTTGGGAAAATTTTGGGAAAATTTTGGGCAAATTGATTTTATCAATTTTGGATAACCTTCCGCTTGGCCAATGAAGATAGTTCTTCCGGAAACCCGGTAATTACTTCGCATTTTAATACAGAATTTTCAGGAGTAATCCCGATCCGGCTCAATGAGTCTGCCAGAGCTTTTTCAGGATCTTTCTTACTAGGGCCAGAGAAAAACAACGTAAAATCCAAGTTTGTGTGTTGTCCGGCATGGATAATCCGCAATTTGTAGTTGATTAATCCCGGAATGGGAAAAAGAACCTCATCCAGATCGCCGATCCAATATGAGCGACTGCCAATGTGAAAACTTCCGTCTATCCGGCTGTGGATTTTTTCCAATGATCGTAATTCTGATCCGCACGGGCATCTGCCGGGTAGAAAACGGGAGAAATCCCCCGTGCGGTACCGGATGAGCGGCATGCCCTGGCGGGTAAGGGTGGTAAAAACAACTTCGCCGGTTTCGCCTTCCGGTAAAGCCTGGCCGGTATCGGGATCGATAACCTCAAAATACATATCAGCTTCACGCAGGTGGTACCCGTATTCCCCTTCGCAAAAGACTCCACCACCCAATCCCATTTCCGTCATTCCATAGTGATTGAACACTGTGCAGTCCCAGGCCGATTCGATGGCGGACGTGATGGCTTGCGGAACATAATCGGTTGATAGCAGGATGCTTTTCATATGTATAGGAAATTTGATTTTTCGGGTTTTATGGAATCGTGCGAGAGCCAGCACCTGGGTTGGGACGCCAACCAGGCTGTTGATGCGGTTATCAGATATACAGCGCAAGGTTTCTTCCAGATCGTGTACAGGTCCGTGTTTGAATGGTAAGACCCCGATCCGTTCCAAACTTCGATAGAGCAGGTCACCCACACTATCCGGCGTTTTATCAGGTAAAAGGATGAGTACTCTGTCGCCTGCCTGAACCAGGGTGGACATTCCAACTCCGAAGAAATCCACCGCCAATTCCAGATCATCAGGGGTGAAAAAGCAGCGTTTTGACTCACCAGTGGTTCCGGATGTGTTGAACGTCACCACACGGGCGATATCATTTTGCGATACGCAGATCAACCGGGTGGGGTCAATTCGCAGATCTTCTTCCGTTGTAAACGGGAACAGGGAAAAATCCCTTAAGGAATTTACATGATCTGGCAAATCGGCAAGCCGTTCCGCGTAGAATTTGCTTGATGTTTTCGCGTACGAGATAACACGATTAATCTGCTCCAACTGATATGCCTGGAGTACCTTCAATGAAACATTTCGGCCGGGATAACCAATTTTTTCGGCGATCCATGTATCAAGCGGCGTGATGTGGATGCTGTCAGGCGGCATGATGTGAACGGTAATAGCTGTTTCCGGCTGAATCGGTGATGTTATATGCACAGAAAGGGATCAGCCGGTTATCCGGTGAGATGACCATGATGTAGCAATCATGCAGGCGCTCAAGATCCATGGTCCATGCGTCCTGAAAAGCCATGCCTGAAATGGCAAACAGGTGGGTTTTGGCCCGCGCCAGAAAAGCATCCCAACCGCCAAAACTTGTGCTGACCACGGTTGCTGATTTCTCTTCTTCAGGAGCCTTCCAGTTACGCGCTACGAAAGCTTGAGCTTTCACACGTTCAATGGCGGCATCCTGGGGGGAGCAGCAGCAAGTTTGGCTCTGTTTTTTAATAATCGGTTTGAGCGTACCATCTTCCATTACTACAAAATTACCGTTGAATGAACAATACCGGTTGGGACCGCCGGATGGCGAGAACCAGGTTGTTTGGATCAAGCCGTTGGTTTGATCTTGCAGGGCTGTTATGATCTCCGGCAGGGTGATGCGGTCACTATCCGCCGGCGGTTGGGGGTAACGACCGAAATAGCTGACAGGCTGGAAGTGCACTCCGCGGACGATCGGGTGATATTTCAGGGCAAACCGTAAAATAATACCGATATCACTTTCATTCACACCGGGTTTTATGGTTGGAACCAGCACCACACCGATGTTCAAGTCACAGCAATTCTGGATCGCGGCGATTTTTTGACTGAGAATTTCA
>CAYOKC010000249.1:0-2396 GCA_964404415.1 uncultured Leptolinea sp.
GGGAGTCCCAACCATCACCACCGATGAACGGAACGGTGAGACCTTTTTCCTTGGCCTGTTTGGTGACCAGGTTGACGATGTTGTAGTAATCGGGGAGAACAACTACGTCAGGTTTGGCTTCGGCAATTTTGGCCAGAACGGTGGAGAAGTCGGTGTCTTTGCTGGTGTAGGTTTCTTTGCCGACGATCGTGCCGCCATCAGCGGTGAAGTATTTTTCGAAGTATTCGGCCAGACCCTTGACATAGTCATTCGCCTGATCGAGCATGATGAAAGCGGTTTTGGCTTTGATGGTCTCGGAAGCGAATTTGGCGATAACCTTACCCTGGGTGTCATCATTGAAGCAGGCGACGAAGGTGAAGGGTTTCACTTTGCCGGCAGCATCGCGAACAACGTCCGGGTTGGTTGAGGTACCGGAGATCTGGACAACTTTTTTCTCATTGGCGATTTCGGATACGGGGATAGAAGCTTTGGAGCAAACTTCACCAACGATGTATTTCACTTTGTCCTGGTTGATGACTTTGTTCGCAGCGTTGACGGCGGGGTCAGGGGTGCACTGTGAGTCTTCAATGATGGCAACGATCTTCTTACCCAGAACGCCACCCTTCTTATTCCATTCATCAACAGCCTGGGTCGCACCTTCTTTGGTGGAAAGACCGAAGGTGGGGACAGGTCCGCTCAACGGAGCCAGAATGGCGATTTTAATCTCACCATCAGCGGCAACAGGGGCAGCGGCGGGGGCCATGGGCGCGAAAGCGCTGACCAACATGACCAAAACAATCATTGCACTCAACAACTTGAATGTACGCATAGAAACTTCTCCTCCTTAGTGATTAGTTATAAATCTCTATACTTAGACCACTGTTTAGGACTGCAAATCCTATTAACAACAAATCAAATAGAATACACTTCGCTTGTGCCAGATCACCTCCAATCACCCTGGTATCATGGAACAATTTATAAAATTTTTCTTTTTCTGGGGGAGGACTTGCTTTGAGAACGGGTCTCAAAAATCGAAAACCAAACTAAAGCCATACTTTTGGTTGACCGACTTTAGCTAATATACATTCGATAAAGGAAGTTGTCAAGGAGCATGTTTTTCTACGAATAAATCACCCATGAAATAGCTTGACAGAAGTAAATTCGCTCCATATAATTTTTGAATCTAGAATTAAATACCAAGGGAGAGAGGCACATGAAAAAAGCCGTCCTCAAACGCAATTTGATCATCCCGTTCTTTATCCTGCAGTTAATCCCCATCGTTGTATTTCCCCCAGAATCATACGCAATGACCACACAGGAATGGTGGCTTCCTCTTTTACTCGCCGTTCTTACTATTTTTGCCGCCTTTGAACTCCTTGTACGGCACAACCCTGAAAACTGGCCCTGGTATTTGCTTTCCTTTGGTCAAGGGTTCAATATCATCAGCCGGCTACTTATGTTAATGCCCCACACGGTACGAAATACTGACAACGGCCAGGTTTTCAATGGCGAATACATTGTCATTACACTGGCCTGTATCTGCATTTCCTGGTTTTTCCTGTGGTATCTGGAACAACCTGAAATTCGTATGAGCGTTATGCAGGAAGCGAAATAGAAACTCTAAGCCGGTGGACAAGAAATCCACCGGCTTTTTTATCTGTCTGCCTGTTCGGATAAGTTGTCAGGCGTTCTCTTTTTCCATGGATAGCAGCACTTTTTTGCGATCCATCCCCCACCGGTACCCGCTTATTGTTCCATCTTCGTGTACCACCCGGTGACAGGGTGTCACCAGGGCAACCGGATTCGCCGCGCAAGCCGATGCTACCGCCCGGGCAGCCGAAGGTTTGCCGATTTCCGTTGCCAACCGCGAATAAGTGCGTGTTTCTCCATATGGGATACGGCGTATCGCCTCCCATACTTTTACCCGGAAGGCAGTCGCGTGAACATCCAGAGGGATGGGCAGTTCCTTCCCGTCTCCATCCAGATAGCTTTTTAGTATTTCTATCCAGCCAGATAATGCCACATGGTTCTCTACCAACTCGGCTTCGTAAAAATCTTTACGCAACGATTCAAACAGTTCCTCTCTGCTATCAGCAAACTGTAACGAACAAATCCCTTTATCTGTTCCGGCAATAATCGCCTGCCCCAGCCTGGTTTCAAGTATCACGTATTGAATAATCACGTTCCTGCCCTTTTCCTTATATTGACCGGGTGTCATTCCGAGATATACGGATGCCTTTTCATATAAACGGCTTGATGACCCGTACCCGGCATCAAATTGAGAGGCGGAAATCCCGTTCCCGTCTTTAATGGCTGATTTAAACGCAACCATCTTTCGATGGTTGATGATATCCCGCGGAGACAGCCCCAGGTGAGCCGTCGTCAGTTTTCGCAATGCGTCGAGAGTCAACCCGGTA
>CAYOKC010000250.1:0-2390 GCA_964404415.1 uncultured Leptolinea sp.
CTTCTCTTTTTACCGATTTGCCGTTCCCGGCGAAATCTCTGTTCTCAATCGCGGGTTGTATTCTACTCGCTTTCCTTCACGAGTCAAGGGTTTTCAAGATTCTAAAACAGCCGCTCCCGGTATTCCGGGAGCGGCTGTAGATCACTGTTTATCCGGTTGATTTACCGGGGCTCCAGAGCCTGCCCAACCTGGGTAAAACCCAGCGGTCCAACCCGATCCAACCGGCTGTCTTCCAGCCCAGAACCAGCCAGGTGGCAACCACAAACAACATGGGGTTTGTGCTGACTGTACCCGCCAGCAGGTAGTTAACGTTCATAAAACCGCCAAAGAAGGCAGCCAGGCCAGTGAAAATTCCCAGAACGAGGGCCACACCAACCAGTATCTCACCGATCACCACAAACCGGCTCCACAGGGCGGCATTTGGCATCACCATATTCTGAAGGAAATCAGCGTACCAACCCTGCACATCCGGGTGTTCACCGGCCGTCTTGGCAAGAGCCCCGTTGAGAAATCCGGTAAGGGCTACGCCGGCTTTGTCTCCGAACCATACTGGGTTGAACAGCTTGGTCCATCCGGCCATAAACCATTCATATCCAAGGTACAAACGAAGCACGAGCCACAGCCACGACATGCGCGTATCATTGAATACGAATTGCGCGATTGGCGGATCAGAAAAAGTTACCTGTCCCTTACGGGAAGTACTCAAAGTTGACATATACCACTCCTATTATGATCATTTATTAATATTATAGTAATATTTACCTTTTTTATCCATAACACGTACAGCGATGAAGAGTTTCGGAATTAAAAAAGCTGACCGGCGAAAAGCCGGCCAGCCATCATGCTTTATCAATCTGTCTTTATTCGGCGGTTACAGAGGCGTATTCCGCGTAGGTGTTGCCGTCCATATCTTCGGCGATAATGCCAATCAGATATTGGCCTTTAGCCGCGGGACTTTCTTCCCAGGTCCAGGGGGTATCCCCAAAGGTCAAAATTCCGGCTTCTTTGTATATGGTCTCGGATTCTTCGCCTTCCCCGGTCATCGGGATGTATTGGTGCAATATTTGGAACTGGTCGCCCTGTTCCGGGGTGATCTCATGCTGCGGGCCGACTGGTTCAGTAGACCGGAAGCCCATCACATCCATCATATTACCGTCACCATCGAAGAAGAGTGTGGCATAGCGGTCGTTTTCACCATTGGCGAACTTGTATATCCCTTTTACTGAGTAGATCGTGTCTTCGGTTCCGGCGCCAAAAGTATCCGGCTCCAGGAGAACCATCTGTTTACGCGATCCATCATCCACCACGTACGCGAGGGGCTCCCAGTCCATGTCAACCGGGATGTCATCTTCACCCCATTCGGGGATGATGCGCTCATCGATCTCTTTGGTTTCTTCAGAATCAATGTAATCCAGGTCGATTACCTGCAGTTGATCCTGGTCTTTCGTAAACCGGCCGGTGAAGATATACAGGTAGGAGACATTCTCGCCCTTGATGGTCGTTGACAGGGTAACCGGGTTTCCGGTTGAGGCTGTATCTCCTGAAAGTTCGATCGCGGCGATCTCGATCTTATTGGCGCCCGGGGCGGTAACCGGAGCGTCTTCCACTACTTTATTTTCAGGTTTGATCTCCTGACCGGTGTAATGGAAGGCCAGATAGTCATCCCACAGGCTTTCTCCGGCAAAGCGTTTGGCTGTGCCCGCGTACGTTTTGTAATCCGAGCCTGCCGATTGATACAACTTGGAGTTCGGGAAATAAATGGAAATTCCGTTGGAGCCTTTCTGGCTGGGACCATGTTTCTCAGCGATCACAGCTTTCTTGATGGCGGTCTGGATCTCCGCCGCGGCTTTTTGAACGTTCTCGCTTGTGCTGTCTTTCTGGATCAGTTTGGCAAAATTACTCAGGTCGATATAAGGGGAGGGGAAATCTTCGCCAAAAACATTCTCGTATGCTTTGGTGTGAGAGCGCGAACCGGCCACTACTTTCTGGTTGATCTTGCTCAACGGGGTGACCATTTTATCCAGACTATCGATAACAGCGGGGACCCTGGAAAGATCAATGGCTGCCAGAGTTACTGTTTTGGTTTCTTCTTTAGCCAGCACGGCCGGGTCCACGTCACCGGTGGTTTCATACGTTCGCGAAACATACGCTGCACGGGCATCGTCATCGGTGATCAACATGTCCTCCGTGATATATGTGTCTACGACCGCCTTCGCCAGGTCGGCCGCTTCCATCTTTGGATTCTTGACCAGTTTTGACAGGATGGCGCTGTACGCCCACCCCATGGAAGGTTCGGTTTCCTGTGAGAGGACCGTATAATCCGCGTAAGCAGCCGTCATACTGATCACTTCCAGGCTGCTCATCAGGCAGGCGTCATAGCCGATAATATC
>CAYOKC010000251.1:0-615 GCA_964404415.1 uncultured Leptolinea sp.
AATCTACAGTCAACCATAGACGAACCGGCTTTCCAAAAACGGAAAGCCGGTTTTTATTAACCAAATGTCTTTACCATCTCCCAGAATTCTGGCCAGGTAAATTTCAATTTCCGGCAAACGAAGATATCCGGGTGTTCGCGGGTCTCTTCATTATTGATCTCATGGGGATTGGGTGTATGCCCCTTTAACTCGCATTCGTTGAATACACCATCCACGTCTTCTTTGGTATACCCAACCAGGATGACGGTTTCAGCCGGAGGGTTGCCATAGCCCTTCAGCCAGAAGGAGTTAATCCCGCTGATCGGAGCAGGCAAGCCCTGTTCAAGCCCGTACAGGTACAACGCGCCGGCTTCACCGTAATTCCCGGCGAGAATGGCCGTCCGGCTTTTTTCCGCTTCCGGCAGCCCGTCATAAATTCGGGCAACCTCTTTGACCTGTTCCGGCCAGCCGATCTCTTCGCGGATCTCCGGGTTCAGGTCTGAATCAAACCGCCACCAGGCGCTTTCCACCGGAGTAAAGGGCAGCAATGTAAGGGTGAAGAACAGCCCGAAAATGACCAGAGACGGATAGAAAATCCGGCTGCCCGTATCCAACCGGTTCCAGAACTGCCGGATG
>CAYOKC010000251.1:651-2269 GCA_964404415.1 uncultured Leptolinea sp.
CCGCCGGGATACGCATCCACAGACTGGCGCCCACCGCGAAAAGCATGGGATACAGGCCGGCCATGTAGTAAAACCGGCCGTGCGCGTCAAGGAAGAGCAGCAAGGTGACCAGGTAGATCCAGCCCAGAATACGGTAGGGTTTGCCTTCGGGTTTAAAGAAGAGTACATACAACGCCCCCAGCCACAACGGGACGGTCACCGGGTTGGTGCAGCTATACAACTGCTGGAGAAGGAAATTATCTGTACGGCCCATCTCCATATTGCGTATGCGGGTGACAGACTGGAATTCCAGAGTGATCCAATCATGCTGCGCCATCCAAATGATGTTGGGCAAGAAGATCAGCCCTGCCAATACAGCGCCCGCCCACAACCATGGGCTTTTCAGGTGACTGCGGAGAGGCGTCAGGATCACCCCTGCGGCGATACCGCCAACCAGGAACGGGATGGAGTATTTGGTCATCACTCCCAGTCCGAGCACAGCGCCGACAGCCAGCCACCAGCGCGGATCGTTCGTCTTCACCAGTTTGATGATCAGGTACGCGGCCAGCACCCACCACAGGTAATCAAAGGTCTGGTAGGAAAAAAAGCGGGTATTGGTGATCGCCAGGGGAGCCACGGCCGAGCACAGCATGGCCAGCGCCTGGGCGGGGCGTTTCCCCCCCAATTCCTTTGCCATCAGGCCGGTCAACCAGACCCCGAGCGTCATTACCAGCGCCGCGGTGAATTTCAACGCGATGGCCGAAACCCCGAAAACGTTAATGATCCCGCGCGTGATAAACGGCGTCAGCGGTGGGTATTCCACATACCCCCAGTCCAGGTTCATGGCATTGTAAATGAAGTTCAGTTCATCGCGGTGAAAGCCGTAGCGCCATGATCCGGCCAGCCCGATGATCGTCAAAAAAAGCAGCCAGCCGGCCGCCAGAAGGGCTGTCCAGATGAGATCATTAGAGACCATTCTTTGCCAGATACCGGGCAACCGCCTGTCATTTCCGGATCGTTCTTGTGTGTCCATAGTCACCGCCTTCCACAAAAATCATCAATCGGGTACAAAAAATATACGGCGGTACCGGTTTTTTGTTGCTTGGTTATCCGTTAGTAAAAAATATTCCTTCACAAATACAACGAGGCTGTCAAAATGACAGCCTCGTTGGCAATACTCATATTCAAACAACATTTATCAGGCAGAAGCCGAATTCAATACCGCCATTTGCTCCGGCGTCAGACGGATATCCAGCGCACCCATCGAAATCTCAAACTGCTCCAGTGTGCGCACCCCCACGATCGGGATGACACGCGGCTGGTGATGCAGCAGCCAGGCCATCACCAGTTGACTGTTGCTCACGTTCAACTCACGCGCCATATTCGAAAGGGTTTCCAACCGGGCGCGGGAGTCGTCGCTATTGAATATGTGCCAGTTGTAGTAGTTCGTGCGCTTGCGCTCGTCATCATAGATGCCCTTCAACAGGGGTGAATACGCCATCAATGTGACATCCGGGTTGCAGCGCAGGTAATCCAACTGGTCGTCATCCACATGCACAGACACGCCCAGGTCCGCGCCGGCTTTGGGGCGCAGGTAAGAGTATTCCTGCTGGAATCCCACGTAGTGTGACCACCCGTT
>CAYOKC010000252.1:0-363 GCA_964404415.1 uncultured Leptolinea sp.
GCCGTGCTGCTGGTTCGGTGGCACAGATCGCCCCTCACCCATCCTCTCCCCATCGGGGAGAGGCGCACAAGGCACGCAAATAATTTTGCGGTATCATTAGCCCGTTCCGCGCGTTAACTACTCTCGCGGGAAAACATACCCAATCGCTGGAATTTATCTATTCCGGTTCAAGGCAGGTTAACTTTTTATGCGTAATTTCACAACCACCCTCAAAGATAATTTTGACAACCGCCCCGATCAGGTAAGCCTGGTTGTGCAGTTTGCCGGCAAAGATGACCAGGCCATCACCTACCGCGATCTGCTAAAGGGCGCGGCGGGTTGGGCCGCGCTC
Source organism: uncultured Leptolinea sp. (assembly GCA_964404415.1). GTDB lineage: Bacteria > Chloroflexota > Anaerolineae > Anaerolineales > Anaerolineaceae > Leptolinea. Next base: position 332 of record CAYOKC010000252.1, read on the forward strand.
GACGGCCGCCTGCAGCTGGTGCGCGAGGACGT
>CAYOKC010000252.1:373-2268 GCA_964404415.1 uncultured Leptolinea sp.
GTTGGGCCTCGCTATACCGAGAGAACGGCATTGAAGCCGGCGAAGTGATCGTGCTGATCATGCAGCATTCCATTGAACTGGTGTACGCCTACTGGGGCGCCATGATCCACGGCGCCATTCCCTCCATCCTGCCGTACCTGACCGAAAAACTCTCGCCGGACCGTTACCGCTCCGATCTTGAGTCACTGGTCAGCATCTCGCGCCCGGCGGCGATCGTCACCTACCCGGAATTTGAGGTTGAGGTGCGTTCCGCCCTGCACAAAGGTGACTCTGTCCGCGCGGTCATCCTCACCGGAAACGATACCCCGGTTGAACCCGATTTCTCCATTCTGGGCGGAATGAACCGCCAGCCCGAAGAGGTTGTACTTCTGCAGCATTCTTCCGGCACCACCGGCCTGCAGAAGGGCATCGCGCTTTCACACCGCAGTGTGTTCAACCAGTTGGACTGCTATTCAAAAACCCTGAACGCTTCCGCCGAAGATGTGATCATCTCATGGCTGCCGTTGTACCATGATATGGGTCTCATCGCCTGCTTTCTGATGCCGGTGCTCTACGGCATCAAAGTGGTAATGATGTCACCGTTTGACTGGGTGCGCGGACCGTACCGCCTGCTGCAATCCGTCACAAAGTACAAAGGCACATTGACCTGGCTGCCGAACTTCGCTTTTGTGTTCAGCGCCGAGAAGATCCGTGACCGCGACCTGGAGGGAGTTGACCTCTCATCATGGCGCGGGGTGATCAACTGCTCTGAACCGGTGCGTGTGGCTGCCCATGAGAAATTCATCCATCGCTTCACACCGTACAGTTTTAATCCATCCGCGCTGGCCACCAGCTATGGCATGGCAGAGAATACCTTCGCCATCACCCAGGGTGGGATGGGCTACCCGATGAGTGTTGATGTCGTTGACCTTGAATCCGTGCAGGTCGACTGGGAAGCCCGCCCGGCGGTAGATGGCCGCCAATCGATCCGTATGCTGTCATCCGGTGTGCCGATCAGCAACACCAGTGTGCGCGTATACGGCACCGACGGGCAGTTGCTGCCGGACCGCAAGATCGGCGAGATCGCGATGCAATCCGATTGCATGCTCACCGGATTCTTCCACCGTGATGACCTTACAAAGAAAGCATTCATTGACGGCGGCTGGTATATGACCGGCGATTACGGCTACACCCTGAACGGCGAGTTGTTCGTCACCGGGCGCAAGAAAGACCTGATCATCGTCGGCGGCAAGAACGTCTACCCGGCTGACCTGGAACAACTGGCGATGGAAGTGAAAGGCGTGCATCCCGGCCGGATGGTGGCGTTCGGCGTGTTCAATGACGAGAGCGGCACCGAAGAAGTGGTGATCGTGGCTGAGGTGGATACCGAAGATCCCGCGGAGAAAGAAGCCATCGCAAATGAGATCCGCAAGACCGTCACTAAAGGTTCCGCCGTGGCGTTGCGCCATGTCTACCTGGTGCCGAAGAAGTGGATCGTTAAAACCAGCAGCGGCAAAACCGCCCGCCCCGCCAACCGGGAAAAGTATATAAAAGAGATGGCGCAGGCCGGTCAAATGTAACCGGCAAAAGGATAATTTTACAACCCTCTCCCCCACGGTGCTCAACTGTGGGGGAGTTTTTGTATTACACACGCTACTGCGCCGCGAATTCAATCGTAGTATTCTTAAGCATATACCGGTGGACGGATGTAATTATCGGGTTTGGATATCCGGAGGACCCATGCGATTCTTGTTCCTGATGGCCGCCATGCTTCAATTTTTCTCTGCGTCTCCAGCGCGGCGGGCTGAGGCAGTCACATTCAGCGCGGATTCGGCGGTGATCACGTTCCCGAACACCATCGATTTCACGGTGACCATCGCAGGGGATGAAACAATATCAGATGTGGTCTTCCTCTA
>CAYOKC010000253.1:0-2239 GCA_964404415.1 uncultured Leptolinea sp.
GGCGCGTCCGGTACCTTTCTGGCGCCACGGTTTCTTTCCGCCACCCGAAACATCGCTGCGGGTTTTGGTCTGATGGGTGCCAAGGCGGGCATTTGCCATCTGGCGCTGGAACGCCTGGTGCATTAAATCAAGGTTGATGGGGGCTTCAAAAACCGCGGGCGGCAATTCCACCGTGCGAACTTTCTTACCTTCCATGTTCAAAACATCAATTTGCATAGTCATTACTCCTCGTGCGGGATAAGCAGGCACAACCGCGCCTACTGTTTCCTCGCCTCCTTGACCATGACCAGACCGTTGCGGGAACCCGGAATGGCTCCGCGGACTCCGATCAGATTTCGTTCTACATCCACCAGGACGACTTTCAGATTCTGCGCAGTTACCCGGTCGTTGCCCATATGACCGGCACCGCGCGCGCCTTTGTAGACACGGCCTGGCGTGGTTCCTGAACCGCGGGAACCCGGAGCGCGTTCACGGTCTGATTGACCGTGTGTAGCGGGGCCTCCACGGAAATGGTAGCGTTTGACGCCGCCCTGGAAACCTTTGCCTTTGCTGGTACCAATGACATCCACAGAATCACCAGTAGCGAACAGGTCAACTTTCACCTGATCGCCAACGGAAACGCCGGGATCTTTTACTACGAATTCACGGAGGAATCGCAGCGGGGGAGTGTTGCTTTTTTTCAGGTGGCCTAACTCACCGCCAGACAACCTTTTCGGCTTGACTTCGTCAAAACCAAGCTGCACAGCCGAGTAACCCTCTTTACCGGGTGTGCGGACCTGGGTAACGAAACATGGCCCAGCTTCGATGATTGTTACAGGAACAGCCGCGCCGTTCTCATCGAAAATCTGGGTCATGCCGATTTTCTTCCCAATGAGCCCTTTCAACATCTCAGTTTTCTCCTTCGATCTTTATTTCATGACGAGACTGTCAGCCTGGGCTAGGCTGCATCATCTCCGCACGCATGGCAGTCAGCTTGTTTTCGGCGGCATTTTTACCACCGGAGGAACCCGCTCTTACCTTGCCTTGTACGTTTTAAGCGTTCCGAGTATATCACGGTTCAGGCTTTTATACCAGACTCCCATGGAAACCCGGGTACATCACATTTTAAGGTTCGCCTTTACACCACTCTGATCGAAGCGGTTTTTCCTTCCGGATACCCCGCTTCGATCAGTATGGATGGCGAAGAGTTTAAAAACCCGATTAGATTTTGATTTCGATATCGACGCCAGCGGGCAGGTTGAGCCGCATCAACATGTCGATGGTTTTGGAATCGGGTTCCAGTACATCGATCATGCGGTTGTGTGTGCGGATCTCGAAGTGCTCGTGAGAGTCTTTATCAATAAAGGATGAGCGGCGAACAGTGAAGCGCTCGATCTTGGTCGGAAGCGGAACAGGACCAACAACCTGTGCCCCACTTCGTTCGGCCGTTTCCACAATGCGTTTGGCAGACTGATCCAACACGCGGTGGTCATACGCCTTCAAACGGATACGGATTTTTTGTTTAGCCATCATGGGACACCTTAAGCGATAATCTTAGTGATGACACCCGCGCCGACGGTCAGGCCGCCTTCGCGAATGGCGAATTTAGAACCCTGTTCCAACGCGACCGGAATGATCAGTTCAACTTCCATGTTCACGTTGTCACCCGGCATAACCATTTCAACGCCTTCCGGCAGTTTGATGTTGCCGGTCACGTCCATGGTGCGGATGTAGAACTGCGGGCGGTAGCCGCTGAAGAACGCTTTGTGACGGCCGCCTTCTTCTTTCTTCAACACGTACACTTCGGCGAAGAATTTGGTGTGCGGGGTGATGCTCGCCGGTTTGGCTACAACCATACCGCGCTCCACATCGGTGCGCTCAATACCGCGCAGCAGCAGACCCAGATTGTCGCCAGCCTGGCCTTCGTCCAGCAGCTTGTGGAACATTTCCACACCCGTGCAGACCGAGTTCTTGCTTTTTTCCTGCAGACCCACGATTTCCACCGGATCGCCGACTTTGATCTTGCCGCGGTCAACACGGCCGGTCACAACAGTACCGCGGCCTTTGATCGAGAACACATCTTCCACCGGCATCATGAACGGTTTGTCCAGGGCGCGCTCGGGGGTGGGGATGTACTCGTCAACTACACGCAACAGTTCTTTGATGCAGGCGTATTCCGGAGCGTTCGGGTCGGTGGAGGTGCTTTCCAGCGCCTTCAGGGCGGAGCCGCGCACGATCGGGGTGGTATCACCCGGGTATT
>CAYOKC010000254.1:0-2219 GCA_964404415.1 uncultured Leptolinea sp.
GTGGAAGCCAGGCAGGAAGCGGTGGGGAAACAGGTGGAGGGCAGGCTGCCGATAGCCATTGAATTGGCATCCGGCACTTTGCGCACACCGTGAGGTCCATCGGAAACGATCAATTCTGGGATGCCCAGGTGTTCCACCGGAGTGGACGTCCAGGCGGTGGCGCCTGTACACAGGGCGGCTTTTTCTTCCAGGGTCATTTGCGAAATGATTAATGCTAGATCTTCAGGCATTCGTATCTCCTTCAAGAGAAGTGGATTTCAAATTAAACCGTGCCATGCGCGAAAGAATCATGGACGGAACGGATGGTGAGGGCGGCTTTGACCTGATCTTCCGTCCAGCCTTCGGGTACCGTAACGGTGACAGTTACGGTACGGCCGGCGGGGAGGTCAAAGTAATTGTCGCTGAACACCACGATGGCGTCACCCAGGGTCAATTCCACCAGGCGGGCGAAGGATTGGCAGGTCAGTTCAATTCGCGCCTGTCCGCCTGATACGGATACTTCCGATGAAATTCGCGGATCTTTGAGTTTCAGGTGTTTGGTGGGTATGAAGAAGGCAGCCTTGCGCGAGACGACCTTGCCGTCTTTGCACAGGTCGGTTACAAACACCAACTCGCGGCGATTGTCTTCATCCAGAATGGACGTGAAGTCCTTTTCGTAAACGGTGGCCACCCCGGCAGCCGGCGCTTTGACGGCGGCTTCGGCGGTTTCAACGACTTTCCCATCCAGGGTCTCAAGGCTTATTTTAACAGTGCCATCCCAGGGTTTCAGCGCGTCATTGGTCACATACACGCTCTGGCTGACCGGGGTGTCTTTGATCGAAAGCAGCAAAGGCGCGTAGAAGTGACGGGCGGCATAGTGAAGGGCTTTCCAGCGCCCGAAGTAATCGAGGCTCGACCATGACGCCACCGGCCAGCAGTCATTCAACTGCCAGTATAGAATACCGGAAACGCGCTCCGGGTAGCGGCGCCAGTGTTCCACGCCGTAGCGGATGCCTTCGGCCTGTAATACCAGGCTCAGGTAGACCAGTGATTCAAAGTCTTTTGGCAGTTGGAAGGTATCCAGCATCTGGGCTACCATCAACTGATTGCCGCTGTCATTCTTCTGATGGCATTCCATGATGTATGAGGTCATGTTCAGGTCATCGTCACCGGCATACGAGCGGATGGTCGGCATGGGGGGCAGCGCCTGGAAACCGAACTCGCTCATGAAGCGCGGGTACTGGCTGCGGTAGGCCGTGAAGGGTTTGCGGCCGTGCCATACGTCCCAGTAGTGGGCGTCACCTTTCTGCTGGCCGTTGGGGTTGTCAAACGGTGTGTTGGATGACGGTGAACTGGGCCAGTATGGGCGTGACGGGTCTTCCGCCGCGCACCATTCGGGGAGGATATGGTGGAAGAATTTGTCGTACGCGGCTTTCAAGTCCTGATATTCCGGCGCCTTCCAACCCCATTCCACCCAACCCTGTTCCATTTCATTGTTCCCGCACCACAGGGCCAGGCTGGCGCGGTGGCGCAGCCGGTGAATATTCTCAACGGCTTCTTTATGCAGGTTTTCCAGAAATTCAGGGTCATTCAACGGATACACGCTGCAGGCAAAAACAAAGTCCTGCCAGACCAGAATGCCGTATTTGTCGCACAGGTCATAGAAACGTTCGTCTTCGTAGAAACCGCCGCCCCACACGCGCAGCATGTTCTGGTGCGTGGCCACGGTGTCTTTGAACAGCCGCTCGATGAAGTCATCGGTTACCCGGGTGGGGAAGGAATCCGCCGGGATCCAGTCGGACCCTTTGATAAAGATAGACACGCCATTGACCACGAAAGTAAACGATTTGCCCCATTCATCCGGCTGCTGGCGGAGTTCCAGGGTGCGCATGCCCACCTTGTATTCCCGCCGATCAAGCACAAGGTCATCGGTCTCCAGGTCGACCACTACTTTGTAGAGTGGTTGGTCACCGTAACCATTCGGCCACCAGAGCTGCGGGTTGGGGATCAGGATACGCAGTGGTTCATTCTTATCTTTGTTGAACAACCGGCTGGTGTTGTGAATTTGACCGTCAGGCGTGGTGATGTGCATACTCGCCCGGCAGGATTTGTCATCGGGGCTGTCAACGCTAAGACGGGCTTCCACAGCCACCTGGTTCTCGGAATGCTGCTGTTTCAGGTGAACATCCGTGATGCGCGCGCCCTCATAGCCTTCCAACCGGATATCCTTCCAGATGCCG
>CAYOKC010000255.1:0-2194 GCA_964404415.1 uncultured Leptolinea sp.
GCCGGCGATCAGCGCCACGGTTTCCTCGTCATTCATCGCCATGCGGGCGAAGGTTTCACGTACATCACGGCCGGATGCCACCGGGTCCGGAACGCCGTTCGGACCTTCGGGATTGACGTAGATAAGGCCCATTTGCACGGCGGCCAGCGGATTTTCAAGGTTCCGCTCACCGGAATAGCGGTTGTCACCCAGCCACTTGTCTTCGGACCCCCAGTAAATATCCTTCTCAGGTTCCCATACATCCTCGCGCCCGCCCGCGAAACCGAAGGTCTTGAAGCCCATCGATTCCAGGGCAACGTTTCCCGCGAGGACCATCAGGTCGGCCCATGAGATCTTGCGGCCGTACTTCTGCTTAATCGGCCAGAGCAGCCGGCGGGCTTTATCGAGGTTGACGTTATCCGGCCAGCTATTCAGGGGGGCGAATCGCTGGGTGCCATTCCCCGCGCCGCCGCGACCGTCACCCATACGGTAGGTGCCGGCGCTGTGCCAGGCCATGCGGATCATCAGGCCGCCGTAATGCCCCCAGTCCGCCGGCCACCAGTCCTGAGAACTGGTCATTAATTCTTTCACGTCCTTTTTTAACGCCTGGAAATCCAACGTCTTGAATTCTTCCGCGTAATTGAAATCCTGCCCCATCGGGTTGGATTTGGAGGAGTGCTGGTGCAGGATATCAAGGTTCAATTGATTGGGCCACCAATCCCGGTTGGTGGTACCTCTCCCTGAAACAGGTTGATTTTCAGGGGTTTTATTATTTTCACTCATAACATTCTCCTTTCATTAGCTGCCAGTCGGGTAGGTAATTCTCAAAACCGGAATAACGGATCGCGCACCGTGTTTTCGGGGGGTGTTTCCCGGCGATGGTAAAAAGCCATCTGATCGGTAGATTATTGGGAATTGGTCTGTTTTTGATATTTCCTCCAATATCAATTATTACAAGAGAATAATTTTCCATTACAGATAAAAAAAAGAGAAAACACTACATTCCCTCTTCTTTACAATCCGGACATAACCCGAAGAAAGAAACCTGCGAACGCATAATGCGGAATCCTGTTGATCGTTCAATTTTTTGGATCTCGGATGGTGAAAAATCCAGATCACCGTCAATGATCGCGTGGCATTTTGTGCAGATCAGGTGGGGATGCGGTTCGGGGCGGTTCCCGTCGTACCGGCTGTCATCATGCAGATCAATTTCCAACACCTGGCCCATCTCTTTGAGGAGCGTCAACGTTTTATACACGGTCGCCTGGCTCATGGTTGGGAAACGCTGCTTGATGGTGTCAAATAATTGAGACGCGCTGGGGTGCCCTTCGCTCGCCGCGATCAGGCGCACCAATTCGACCCGCTGGGGCGTGAGACGAAAGTCACGTTCCTTAAGGCTGGTCATCAATTCATTGAAGCGAACTAGCGGATCGGTCATACGTATCCTGATATTTATTATTTAAAGATAGTTATTATCTATTATACAAATGTCGGGTGAAAAAAGAAACAGGCAGTTCTTAGCGAAAAAGGGGAATTTTTCTTCTGCCGTACGATCCTGTTCCGGGGGACTTCCTGTAGATTTGCAGGACCGGTCACCTGGAAAACCATCTGCTGTGGGGAATAATTCCGCCTGTTGCCTGTAAACAATTGTGATACAATCATACAATAATACGATAATACAATTGTGGCATTGTGAGGAAAAATGACAGTAGAAACTCAAATTACTCCCGTACCGAAGAGCGTCAACTGGAAACAGATTGGCATCTTCCTCGGCCTGACCTTCGCCCTTACCTGGGGACTTGACCTCGCCCTCTACCTGACCGGTGGGTTGAAATCCGGCGCGGCGATGATCGCCCTGCAGCTTCAAATGCTGCTGCCGGCATTTTCGGCCATCCTGCTGGGTATGTTCTTTTTCAAAGACAGCCCGATCCATATTCAGAACAACTGCACCGCCACGCGCTGGTTCACCGGGTACTTCCTGGTGTTCACCCTGTTGTATATCGCCGCCGTGGTGACGATGTTCATCCGGCCGGACCTGATCACCGCCGTCAGTTCGGTGATGATGCCGCTGAGCTTCATCGGGTTGATATTGCTGATTGTGGTGCGGGTGAGGGGCGGTAAAGACGCGTTGACCTCAATCGGCATGGGCGGAGGGCGTCCCATCCTGTGGCTGCTCTTCGGCTTTGGCGTGGTGGCCTTCTTCGGGCTGCAGACC
>CAYOKC010000256.1:0-2160 GCA_964404415.1 uncultured Leptolinea sp.
AAATCGAGATCATCATAAAAGCAGGAGTTGAAAGGAAATTGATCATACTTGAAATAGCCATCATTTCCATTGCGCCCGGCCATTTCCGAATATATCGCACCCCTTCCAAAATATCTATAAATATCTTTGACGTACCGGTTTGCTGGTTTTGGCAATTCACTGGCCGGCAAAGATTGGGAATAATCGAGACAGCTATCGTTAATACTCCAATTAATGCACCAACAACATCAAATATAACAACACCACCCATTGGAATAGTCATGATCAAAATCGCCCCCGCGGATGGGGCTATAACCCGGATTAAACCCATAAGCGTTTGATGTGAACCAGAAACTCTGGTGACATATCTTTCTGGAATAATTAATATCGTGGTGGAAAGTAATGCTGGTGATTGGAAGCTCTTGCTTACAGCGCAAATGAATATTGCGCTGAATATCCATCCCACTGCCACAGCACCCTGCAGAAAAAGAATGCCCAAACAAGCCATTGTGGCAAGGATGACGATATGGCTAACCAATAAGACATTCTTGCGATTCCATTGATCAACAAGCGCTCCTATTACCGGATTTAGAACCGCTCGTGGTAAAAGAGCCATCATGGTTGCCCACCCTACTAACGAAGCCGATCTGTATGTTTCCGTCAACCACCAAATCAGAGAAAACTGGACTATCTCACTGGCAATCATGGAAATAGCCTGCCCCGACCAAAGAAGTAGAAAAGAGGCTAACCAGCCGGATCTGTAATTCGTAAACACAATATTCATTGGTTTCATATTGTTCTCGTTATTTGTTGGGTATCCCAACTATTAATTCAAAAAAAATCACCATTGATATCCCAAATCTTGAGACGCCTTTAATAAGAGCGCGTGAAGGGACTTCTTTTCTTCCTCAGTTAATCCTGATAGGAAATCTTTTGTATAGATTGCCGCATATTCAACAACCTTTGCGGCTACCGATTTTCCCTTATCTGATAATGTTAACCACCAGATACGCCGGTCATCTTTATTCTGTTCTCTTATCACCAGCCCTTTTTTTACCAGGTTATTGACATAGACAGAAATGGTACCGGGATTTATATCCATGATCCGGGATAATTGCGCTGCCGTAAGTGGGGAAAATTGATGGAGAACCATTAATGTTGAACAATCCGAGAGGCTTAATGCGTTATCGGATTCTCTAATCATCCGAGATTCATACGCATGTGTCAGGCTGAATAACGCCTGGTTTATCTGAAGATAAGATTTTTCTGAGAGGTCCATACTGTCACCCTGTTATTTGTTGCATTATCCAACTGTTGTATATTACAACATTTATTGAATTTCTGTCAAGCGGCAGAATATGTTTAATATAGGAATAGGTATTGGTATGCGTGCATCAACCTGACGCAAAATCGAACCAGGTTTTAACCCGCTACTGGAGCAACAATTCTTACTTCACAAAAAAGAAGTGGTCGCAGCATGGATGGCCTTCCATGAGGGTTTGCTTACGACGGAGACCAATTTTCGGATTGAATCCCGCCGCGGCATGCGGGTCTCCGCTGCAAACCAGATGATATAGCCAGAAAGACGCATTATTCCGCAAACCGGTTTCGGCATGCGGGCAGCGGGTGCAATGGATCTGCACACCATCCGGCAGGTGGTCAATCGTCACATCAAAACCCGCAGCGGGCAACGGTTCCCACATAAGACGGATGAAGTCATTCAACCCGTTGGCCGGCTGGTTTCGGCCGTTCTCCGTCCATTCCGGCTGGATGTGGGCCGCCACAACAATATCAATGATCCGCCCGACAAAATCACGGCCGTATCGATCACCCAGTTCTTCCAACAACATCAGCTTATTGGAAGACGACCAGCGGGAGGATAGCTCATCTAATACGTCGCGTTCTGAAGCTGTCAGGTCAATTTCCACACTGTACGGGTCAAGGAACCATGGTGTTACCCAGGGGACGTTATCTTCAATGAGATCATCTTTCATAGCGTTTTCCTTAACTCCAATATGGTGATCAACTCAATGGAATTGAAATGACTGTGTCAGATTTTTCCGCGAGCAGATAGAAAACGTCCCGCTTCTTCGGGTCAAATACCAGTGAAAGTTCTGTTTTCCACTCCGGCCCATGCTGACGTACCTCTCGCAGCAAGTCAAACCCCTGCTCAACACTCAT
>CAYOKC010000257.1:0-2159 GCA_964404415.1 uncultured Leptolinea sp.
ATTGCCGAATCAGCGCAGATTATGCCCATTTTTGAAAACTTTCGTTTTCACTGGGGCTTCATTCTAGCCCTCGCCATGGCATTTTTCATCTGGTGGCTGCTTTGGAAAACCAAGCTTGGTTTTGAGATCCGCACTACCGGTTTGAATCCGGATGCCGCGAAATATGCTGGAATTGATGTCGCCAAAACCATTGTGATTACTATGGGGCTATCCGGTGCGTTAGCCGGCCTGGCTGGAGTTATTGAAGTCACAGCGTTAAATCACAGGCATGAATTGGGCTTCTCGTCGGGTTATGGTTTTGATGCCATCGCCATCGCGTTGTTGGGAAAAAATCATCCTGTCGGCGTCGTTCTCGCGGCGCTTCTATTTGGTGCCATGCGTAATGGCGCTACCAGGATGCAATTCCTCACCCAGATTCCTGTTGACATCATTTCCATTATCCAGTCATTGATCCTTCTGTTTGTGTCCGCCGATGCTATCGTCCGCTTCATTTACCGCATCCGCACACCTCAAGACCGGGTGGTTTACACTCGTGGATGGGGAAAATAGGAGCCTATCATGGATATTAAACGATCAATTTTTATCGCCGTCATCATCGGTTTTCTCTATGCCGTGGTAATCCTGATTGGCCAGGAGACTACCCAGCCGTTGATCATTCTCGCGTCTCTAATTGCCACCACAATTTCAGTCGCCACACCCCTGACTCTGGGTGCGTTATGCGGTACTTTTTGTGAACGTTCCGGTGTAACCAATATCGGTATTGAAGGAATGATGCTCTCAGCAGCGTTTTTCGGATGGCTGGCATCGATCTATCTGAATACCATTTACAAAGTTGAACCACTAACAAGCCTGATCATCGGTGTTGTAGTGGCCATTCTTACAGGCGGTCTGTTTGGACTGCTGCACGCCTGGTTGTCCATTACATTCAAAGTTGACCAGGTTATCAGCGGAACAGTTATCAACATTCTCGCGACCGGTATTACCGGCTTCCTGAACCGCCAACTCTTCTTTGAAAAAGGCAGCATTTTTGGCGGCAATGTCCCCCACGCTCCTGGAACGCTTCCCATTATCGCCATTCCCGGCCTCTCTCAGATTCCGGTCATCGGAAAGATTTTTGAGCAGCAGCCTATTGCCTGGCTGGCCATTATTCTGGTATTTGTTTCAAATTTTGTCATCTTCAGAACCAGATGGGGTTTACGAACCCGTGCTGTTGGTGAACACCCTCGCGCAGCAGATACCGTGGGTATTAATGTCTCTTATATGCGTTACATGAACGTCATCATCGGTGGTTTCCTGGCCGGATTAGGTGGCGCCTACTTTACACTTGAATCTGTACCCTCCTTCGAACCATTAATGACCAATGGCCGCGGATTCATCGCTCTGGCCGCCATGATTTTTGGCAACTGGACACCGATTGGTGCCTGGGCTGCCGCATTGGTTTTTGGTGCCGCGCAGGCTTTCCAGATCAACCTTCAATTCTTCCGTGATCTCATTCCCCCGCAGTGGGCTTTCCTGCAACAATCCTATATCGTAGGGTTAACGCCTTATATTCTGACGATGATCATCCTCGCCGGATTGATCGGCCGGACTACCAGCCCGGCTGCTGATGGTACTCCGTATGAAAAATAGCCTGCGGGAAACGAGTAGGAGATAAAGATGGAAAACGTACTGGAAGTAAAAGGCATTACCAAAAAATTCCCCGGCGTATTGGCCAACGATCACGTTGATTTTGCTCTCAAAGAAGGTGAAATCCATGCCCTCCTGGGTGAGAACGGCGCCGGAAAATCCACATTAATGAACATTATTTACGGGTTAACCACTCCGGATGAAGGTGAGATCCTTATCAATGGAAAACCCGTGCATTTTCATTCACCCAAAGATGCCATCGCCTGCGGTATTGGAATGGTCCACCAGCATTTCATGCTTGTACCCGTTTTTACCGTGGCGGAAAACATCATGCTGGGTTCTGAAAAATTAAAAAATGGCGTACTGGATATCGATCAGGTTAACAAAGACCTGATTGACCTTTCCACACAATATGGTCTGGAAATTGATCCCACTGCCCTCGTTCATGACCTTCCTGTTGGTATTCAGCAGCGTGTTGAAATCATCAAAGCTTTATACCGCAAGGCAAAAATTCTTATCCTTGATGAACCCAC
>CAYOKC010000258.1:0-2147 GCA_964404415.1 uncultured Leptolinea sp.
GGAGCGGCCTGCTCTTTCCCTTACTCTCCCTCCACCATTTATCTCTGCCCTTTCCATCTGATTCCCACTATTTATTCCGTCCGGGGACACCTTCTCAAAAACTCTTGTAGCGGCGAGGCGAGATTCGACCCGCACACCTACCACTGCCTGTTAGCCTCGCCGTTGGGTTGCGCGTGGCGTAGGACTAGTGTTTATTTCTTCTTACCGAAAGCAGGCTTATAGTAAAGAGGATCAGCGCGCCCATGAAAAATACATATAGACCAAACCCTGGTGGAGAGAGACCAATGATGCCACCTTTGATATATGATCCCCATATTGAAATAAGGTAATAAATGGATATCGAGAGAAAAAACAGAGCAAACCCAAGTGTTGTCCACCTTATTTTTTGTGAGGACAATCTCTTGAGCCAGACGAAGATAAGGTAACTTACTCCAAGTAACAATAAATGCCCGCTTGCTATATTTTGTTCAAGAGACGGTAAATGGATCCGCCCTCCTGCTTCAGGAAAAGTTGTCGTCCACTTGAAAACAAGAGGCGGTCTATAAATTGTTACGAAATCACCATCTATAAACCAGGGCAAAAATAATCCTAAAACGATCAGCACCATGCTGAGGAAAAATAATATTTGGTGAAATTTTGTCTGCTGCATAAAGGCCATGATTTATTGTAGTGAGCCCCATATTAACGCTGTACTGATAGTGCTTATTTAATCAAAGACACAATTGTTCGCCCCAAATTTCACAACTCATTTGGAAACGTTGAAGTCAAAAGTTGATAGGATTTTGTAAAACAATTCCAGAATTTCTTTTTCGACCATATTATTTGCCGAATCGTGTACAGGGGATAATATGAACACCTTGTCTTCAACAGGAACGATTATAGTGGTTTCTGTATTCATCGATGGGATAGAGACTTCAATGGCCGGTAAATTTCCTGCCGTAGTTGATTTTGCGGAATTTATAAATTCAGCAGGGGCTTGCGCTTGAGCGCTCGTCTCGAAGAGTTGTCTTGCTATATCAACACCCGATAACATTTTGGGGTTAGCTTCCATCCGTATACTCATCCCCTGATACGGTTTGTCAGGTAATTGAAATTGAATAATTATATTTTTTGAAGAATCCACGGGATTTCTTCCGGCATCAATATGAGCGGTTTGAGGATATGCAAAAGAAAACTCCGAGTCTGGATCAGTATATAGATACCAACCATTCTCTAATACAACTTGAGTTGGTGTGACAGATGGTTCTGTTTCAGGAGACCGGGTAGATATGAGAGGATTGGCTGGAATTATTGTGGGTGCCGCGGTTAAAACAGGAGAGGGATAGGCTGCCAAAGATTTTCGTTCGTTTTCATCGGATGGAGAATAATGTGCTCTCAGAGTCGCAAAAATTAAAGAAACAGCAATTACCCCCAGTAATCCAATTAACTCTAGCTTTATGGACCGAGAATCTTTTTCCTTATTCATTTCTTGCCCATTCATCCGCGAACAATATTGATGACATCCCTTTTTCTCTGGATTGAAATTGATCTCATTACTGAATTCAATATCTATTATCGATATATGTCATCTAGTGTCAATCGAACGCCCAGTTAAAAATGTCAGTAAGTTTTATTCTAAATCGGTCTCGTCCCAGTTATCCCAAGTTCATTTTGTGCAAATATTATTTGAAAATTGTCCTTTCTCTGATTTATCAGATAGCGAAAACAGAGGTGTGTTTCCTTTTATAAAAAGAACCTGATGTAAAATGGAATCTATGGCAAACACATCAGCGATTTTGGGCATCCTTGTAATTGTGGGCATTGTGAGCCTGATCGTCCTGGCAGTGGTCGGTGTCATCTGGATGAACCGCCGCCGCCGCGCTTCTCGCGACGAAATGGCCGCGCAGATGGCTTTTCAACGCTTGACGGATACTACGGAGCTGCTGGATCGTGTCCGCAGCCTGTACATGAGTGGGCGGTCGAACGCTCTGCGCATCGAGTACGCCTACTGGCGCAAGATGGGCGAGACCACCTTCTACTGGTTCAGCCTGATGGACGATAGCGGCGAGGATTCCACGGCACTGGGCGAAACCATGCTCCTGGCGGCTTCGCCCGAGTTGAGCGTACCGCGCCTGTCTGTTTTCGCCATGCCCGAAATCCCCGGCAAG
>CAYOKC010000259.1:0-2143 GCA_964404415.1 uncultured Leptolinea sp.
TCCGCTTACTGGTTAAAACCCGCAGTGAAGGTTTGTTCGCCGGCGCGTTGAATATCGCCGCGATGCCTTCACTGGCAGACCGCATCAAATTCCGGCTTAGTGTTCTCTTCGGCGTCTGGAAGGAAGGCGACCATCGCGATTGGAACGCCATCCGATCCTGGGCAGCCGCATTACCCGATAACTTATTCTGAGGTTTCCATGCAAATTCAATCCATCCGCAACGCGACCATGCGAGTCACATACAACGGACACCTGTTTGTCTGCGATCCTTACCTGGCAGACAAATTCTCACGGCCGTCTTACACCGGTAAGTCACCCAACCCGCTGGTTGACCTTCCCATGCCCGCTATCGATGTTATCAAGGACGCAGAATTCTTTTTGCTCTCACACCTGCATTCTGATCATTTTGACCCGGCAGCCGCGGAATTGTTGCCCAAGGACAAACCTGTTTTCTGCCAGCCCGGCGACCAGTGCAAACTGAAAGATACCGGTTTTACCAATGTCACCCCGGTTGACGATGAAGCTGATTGTAACGGCATCCACTTCCGCCGGTTCTCCGGCCAGCACGGCAGCGGGCCTGTTTTGCTGGATATGGGAAAAGCATCGGGATTTGTCATTTCCGCGCCCGGCGAACCGACCGTCCTATGGGTGGGGGATTCACTGTTGACAGATACAGTCCGCAAGGAGATCGAAACCGTCAAGCCGGATGTGATCATCACCCATTCCAGCGGCGCGGTTTGGGGGATCACCAAAACCCTCATCCTAACCGATGCCGCGCAAACCGTGGAGATCTGCAAACTGGCGCCGCAAAGCACCGTGGTGGCAGTCCATATGGAGGCTCTGGATCACGGCACCGTCACCCGCGCCAGCCTGCGTGAAGCCGCCCGCGCGAATGGTATTGAGGATAGCCGCTTGCTGATCCCCGCCGACGGCGAAACACTGGATTTCAGCCAATCATAACGTCAATCAGGAGGGCACTATGTGGTTCATGAACCATATCTGGAATCCAATCGTCCGGTTTCTACTGCGGTCACCCCTGCATGGGATGATGAGCAAAAGCCTGATGTTGATCACCTACACCGGGAAGAAAAGCGGCAATGAATACACCCTTCCGGTGACATACCTGGAAGACGGCAATACCATTTATGTCATGCCGGGAATGCCAGAGAAAAAAGTCTGGTGGCACAACATTGACAGCAACACACCGGTGAAATTGACCCTGCGGGGTAAAGTGGTCCCTGCCGGGGCTACCCGGCTGGATCCGCAAAAGAACCTGAAAGCCATCGCCCGGATTCTGAGTATGTTTATTTTGAGGAATCCGCCTGTCGCCGCGCTCTTTAATGTTCGCCGGGGCGAAGACGGATCATTGAACGTGGAAGATCTGGATAAGGCATCAGAAAAAATCGTTATGATCCGGATGGATTTGAAGAAATAACCCTATCTCTTGTGACAAGGAGAAGCTAACATGCGGCAGATCATCAGTCTCGGACAAAAAGAAGCTCAAATCGCGATCGAAACCATACGGAAAGAAGCAGAAAAAGCCGGAAAAGCCTGCGTGATGGCTGTTTCTGACGCGCAGGGTGAACTGATCGCCCTGCTGCGTATGGATGGTGCGCCGGTCTCATCTGTGGTTATTGCCACAAACAAAGCCTGGACGGCTGCCCGTGAACGCAAACCTTCCGGCGATGTGGGGAAAGCGTCGCGTGATCCCCTTCACGGGTTTGACCTACGGAACTACGGCGATCCCCGGTATATCGGTTGGGGCGGAGGGCTGCCGGTATTGATAGAAGGCCAGGTTGCCGGGGCGGTAGCTGTCAGCGGATTGTCATCGGATGAAGATGTGGAGCTTGCCCGTGCCGGAATAAAGGCGATGCTCAGCAATTTATCCTGAAGATTACGAAATTTCAGTACAGGACTCGCGTGACTGTATATAAGCTGTCTTTAGTTAAAGCCATCACGGCGGATTATATTTTGTTTAATAGTCTGGTTTTTCCTGTTATCAGTTTCATCGTCATTATTGTGACAGCAGGAAATCCGCTTCTGATAGGTATCCTTGTCATTCTCTCATTCGTCGCGCTGGTCATAGCCGGCTTCAGGTTTATTAAGATCCTGACCATAATCAACGAAAACCAGATAGTTGATG
>CAYOKC010000260.1:0-2059 GCA_964404415.1 uncultured Leptolinea sp.
GGGGATGGTTCAACGCGCCTCCAAACGTATCATAGTGACTGTAAGAAACTGAAACAGTCATTGGATAAACGGAGGCAACATGAAAACATTGATCGTGGGAAAAGGTGTGATCGGCGCCATCTATGGATGGGCGCTTTCGGAAGCCGGTGTGGACGTCACCCATTATGTGCGGCCGGGCAAACTGACCGCCGCCATGGAAACCATCGAACTCGACCTGCTGGACGAGCGTAAAGGATATAAAGCAGAAAACCGCACACAATATGCCATACGCTGCGTGGATGCCGTCAAACGGGAAGACGGGTACGAACTGGTCATCCTGCCGGTCAATGCCGGTCAACTGGCCGGTGCGTTGACCGCGCTGGTACCGGTAAGCGGTAATGCCACCTTCCTGACCATGACGTCAAACTGGGACGGCACGGGTGTGCTGGATGCCTGCCTCCCCAGAGACCGCTACCTGCTGGGGTACGCTGACGGCGGTGGCACCATTCGCGATGACGGCGTCTACTGGACGAACCTGGGCGCCGAAGTTCACCTGGGAAAGGTGGAAGGCACCGATGTCTCTAAACTGGAGCAAGTGAAAGCCCTGTTCGAAACCGCCGGAATGAAACCTGACATGCAGCCGGATATGTTGAAGTGGCTCTGGGTGCACAACGCATCCGCCACCGGTTTTGCCGCCGGGTACGCGCGTCACAGCCGGATGAAGGAATATCTGAATGACAGCAACCTGCTGAAGACATGCATCGAAGCCACCCGCGAATTGCTCACACTGTGTGAAAAGCGCGGCATCAACCTGAAGGATTTCCCTGAGATATCCTTCATCGGTTGGCCAACCTGGCTGGTGATGGCCGTGATGCGCTGGATGTATACCACCAACAAAAGTATGCAGCGCTACACCGCGCATGCCGCGTCAACGGGCAGCCTGCGTGAAACAAAACTGAATTATGAAGCCATGCTGCGCACGGCTGGTGAAATGAACGTTGATGTCCCCGCGTTGAAATCGCTGGGTATTTATCTGCAGAATATCTGATTGGAGGATGATATGAAAGTACTGGTGATTGGCGCGGGTGTAATTGGAACGATTTACGGATATGTACTGGCTCAATCCGGGAACGACGTTACCCACTATGTGCGCCCCGGGAAGAAAGCCTCACTCGAAAATGGTATCGGCATCCGCCTGCTGGATGGGCGTGAAAAACACCCCGCTGACCGCGATGTTCACTACGGTCTGAAGGTTGTGGAAGATTTCAGCGCGGCTGACGGTTACGACCTGATCCTGGTCAGCGTGCGGCACTATCAGATGGAATCTGTGCTGCCTTTGCTGAAGGAAAAAGCCGGGAAGACGGACATCCTGTTCTTCAACGGCAACTGGGAAGGGATTGATTTCATTGACGCCTACCTGCCGCGCGGGCAGTACCTGTGGGGCTTCCCCGTAGCCGGTGGAGGTTACGTCAATACCCGGCTCGATTGCGCCCTGCTGGATGAGGTCCGCCTGGGTGAGATTGACGGCCAGGCAACCCCACGGCTGGAGCGCGTCAGCCGCATGTTTGAATGCGCTGGCCTTAAGGTGGATTCCCGGCCGAACATCCTGCACTGGCAGTGGGTGCACTTCGCCATCAACTGCGGCGTTATCGGCGCG
Source organism: uncultured Leptolinea sp. (assembly GCA_964404415.1). Classification (GTDB taxonomy): domain Bacteria; phylum Chloroflexota; class Anaerolineae; order Anaerolineales; family Anaerolineaceae; genus Leptolinea. The sequence goes on from CAYOKC010000260.1 coordinate 1,637, forward strand.
GCCTGCAAGGCTGGAGGTGCTTTGGCTTTCCTGAACAGTATCAGCCTGCTGCGCCAGGGGATCAAAGCCGGACGCGAGGCGCTCGGGGTGTGCGAGGCCCGCGGCGTGGATATCAGCACCTTTGATGACGCCAAATCTTTCTGCATGCCGGCGCTGCCGGGAGCTGTCGCCGTGTGGCTGATGATGAAGACCAACGCACCGGCGCGCAAGATCATGGAACGTCACACCGCGGTGGACGAACTGCAGCGCATGTATTTTGACCTGCTGAAGACCGCCGATGAACTGAATATCGAGATGCCCGCGTACAAATCGTTCAAACCATTTGTAGAGAACCCGGTTATCCGCAATTAAACTTCTACTATTAAAACAAATAGCCGCCTGCCGAAATTTGGGACAGGCGGCTATCAAATTTAACCGTTATGA
>CAYOKC010000261.1:0-1740 GCA_964404415.1 uncultured Leptolinea sp.
GAAAATATCGATCCCCTGGTGGCGGTGGCCGATCTTCCATGAGTCATCCCACAGGAATCCGATGAATCCATCGGTTGGCATCTGAAACGGAGCGTCGCCGCAACGGGCACCGGCTTTGATCACCCAGTCCGGGTGCTTCTCCGGATTATTGATGAAATCCATCACACGCAGCGTGTTCCCGGCGTACACGCGCGAACGGTACACAAAATAACCGGCCGCCGCCCCGATAGCCACCAGAGCCGCCAGGATAACTTTTGTACGGATATTCATACTCAGCCCCTCTGAGCCGGAAGCCTCGACTGCATAGACCACGGCCCTGTCCAGGTGATCTGCACCGGCAGAACCTTGCCGCGCAGGTCATCGTCATTTTCCAGAAAGACCAGCTTATTGGTCCCGGTGCGGCCGCGCCAACGGTTCTTCACTTTTTCTTCGAACAGCACCGGTACGGTCTGCCCCATGTAGCGCGAGTGGATCTCCGCGGCGATCTTTTCCTGCAGGTCTTCGAGCAGGCGGAAGCGTTGCATCTTTTCCTCTGCCGGCACGTCATCCACCATGTTCCGCGCGGAGACAGTCCCTTCTCGGGGTGAATACCGCGCCAGGTGGGCCACGTCCAACTTCAGGTCAGCCAGCAGATCAAAGGTGTGCTGGAATTGTCCGTCCGTCTCACCCGGGAAGCCCACAATGATATCGGTGGCGATGGAAACACCCGGAATGACCGCGCGCAGCTTTTCCACCAACCGGCGGTACTGTTCCGATGTATAGCCCCGGCGCATATTGGCCAGCACTTCATCGTCACCCGCCTGGATGGGCACTTCAATATGCGGGCACACTTTATCCAGCGATGCCACGGCTTCCAGCAGTTCGTCCGTCATATAGTTGGGGTGTGAGGTCAGGAACCGGATGCGTTCCAACCCCTCGATGGTATTCAATTCGCGCAGTAAACCAGGAAGCCCGGGCAGCGACGGATCATCGAGGCCGTAACGGTCAACGATCTGGCCCAGCAGGGTGATCTCTTTCACGCCCTGACGCACCAGTGAATGTGCTTCCTTTAATATATCCACCGCCGGACGGCTGCGTTCCACTCCGCGGCGGTAGGGGATAATGCAGTACGAACAGGCATGCGAGCAACCCAGCACCACCGGAATATGCGCGGAAACCAGCTTCCCGCGTTCGGCTTCAGGAAGTGGAAGGTCTTCGTCCATCCACGCGTTGCGGGCAGCGGTTTCTTCCGCCAGTTTCAGGCGGGTTTCATCCTGTGTGAGGTACGCGAGCAGTGGTCCGGGGTCAGATGGCGGGGAGAACACATCAACATACGGAAAACGCTTCCGCAACTTGTCCGGTGTGCGCACACCCACCAGGCAGCCCATCAGGTTGATCACCAGGCCGGGGTTGGCCTTCTTCAATGGAGCAAGTGAACTCAACCGGCCGTAGGCTTTATCTTCCGCCGACTGGCGCACCACACAGGTATTGAGAACAATAACCGAAGCTTCTTCGGGGTGTAATGTTGCCGTATAACCCAGGCTCTCCAGTGACGATGACACCCGTTGCGAGTCAGCCACATTCATCTGGCAGCCTTCTGTCCAGACGTAATATTTCATGCGGGGGATTATAACAAATAAACCGGATGGATTTCGTCTAAATTGCACCAAACAAGTCCGGTTTGGGTAAGGTACAATTCAGCCATGAATTCATACCCCAAAAAACCCTCCATCCCCCCGGCCGTTACCGGTCTTCTCGGGC
>CAYOKC010000262.1:0-1737 GCA_964404415.1 uncultured Leptolinea sp.
AGCAACCATATCATGGTGGGATCAAAAGCGATCCCACCTTACAGGGTTTAAAAATTCACCATCCCCATGGTCAATGGTCCCGCTCCGTTCAGCGGGACCATTGGTCGAATTAACGTCCTATCCGTACAGCGCGCCGAAATTAGCACACGCTCTAAAATCCGCTCCGGTGGGGTCATCGGTGCCAAACGCCCCCCACGCGCCGGGCCGGAAAAGGTCCATCTCGGCCAGGTTGTGCATGCACACCGGTATGCGCAGCATCGAAGCCAGCGAAACCAGGTCGGCGCCGATATGCCCGTAGCTGACAGCGCCGTGGTTGGCGCCCCAGTTGGCCATTACCGAATACACGTCCCTGAAGGCTCCCTTGCCGGTCAGACGCGGTGCGAACCAGTGCGTCGGCCAGGTGGGATTGGTGCGCTCACTCAAATTCTCATGCACATCCGCAGGCAGGTCCACCGTCCAGCCTTCCGCAAGTTGCAGCACCGGACCCAGCCCCTTTACCAGATTGACGCGCATCATGGTGACAGGCATGCCCCCCCTGGTCAGGAACAACGATGAATACCCGCCCCCGCGGAAGTACTCCGTCATCGCCGGGTACCAGGTGGTGGCTTTCAGGCATTTCTTCGCGTCTTCTTCTGTTATCTCCCAGAACGGCTTCATGCCCGGCTTGCCGTCAACCTGCATCTGACCGGTGGCATCCAGCGAAGCCGCGCCGGAATTGATCAGGTGGATCAATCCTCCCGCTGCCTGACCCGTGAGGGAGTACCCCGTCACCCGCTTCACGGCTTCCGGGCTCCAGTAGGTGCGGACATCGGCGAAGATTTGCGCGGTGTTGGTCAGCAAATAGCCGAACAGCATGGCTGTTCCGTTGAGGCTGTCATTTTCGGTGGCTAGAATACGCGGCGCGCGGATCCCGTCCCAGTCAAATGACGAGTTCATGATGGCTTCCATGAAGTCACCGTTCGGGAAATGGTCTGTCCAGTGACGCTGCCCCTGGAACCCGGCGAGGATCGCGTTGTGCCCCAGGGCTTCCTCGCCCCGGTCAATGTCATTGAGCCGCGGATTGCCCTTCATCAGGTCGCGGGCGATCATTGTCATCTTGACCACCGTCTCCCAGTCTTTATCCTTCTGCTCTCGTGAACGCTGCAGCGCCGGGGGATTGTACTCGCGCCCTTCGGGGCAGTTGCCCCTGGTCCAGGTTAGCGCGCGCTTGAACTCGTCGGGATCATAGATCTGCTCATCGATCCGGCGGGTGATCTCAGACATGTCGACCGTTTCCACCCGCATGTTCAGGTAGCTCTCAAAGAAGTTATGGTCAACGATAGAACCGACGATGCCCATGGAGACATTGCCGATGGAAAGGTACGATTTGCCGCGCATCAACGCCACGGCCAACCCGGCCCGGGCGAAGCGCAGCAGTTTTTCTTTCACATCATCCGGAAAAGCCGCGTCACCCGCGTCCTGCACATCCTTCCCGTAGATCGAGAAAGCGGGCAATCCCTTCTGGTTGTACCCGGCCAGCACGGCCGCCAGGTAGACAGCGCCCGGCCGTTCGGTGCCGTTGAAACCCCACACCGCTTTGGGAACGTGCGGGTCCATATCCATTGTCTCGGTGCCATAGCACCAGCAGGGCGTCACCGTGATGGAGACTCCCACATTGTTCTGCTTGAATTTTTCGGCTGTTTGCGCGGCTTCCGCCACGCCCCCGATGCAGGAATCGGCGATGATGCATTGAACCGG
>CAYOKC010000263.1:0-1722 GCA_964404415.1 uncultured Leptolinea sp.
CGGGATCGGCGAAGCGGTTGGCGGAGACGGCCGGACAACTGATCGCCATGGTCTCGCGGTTCAAACTTGAATAAATAAATCCATTTCATGAGGAGACGGGAAGCTGCATTTCAGAACAGCTTCCCGTTTTTTTATCTGTGTGCAAATTATTAATCAGGAATTTATGCCGGTTTATAGATACTTAATGCCATATTTTGTACCATATATAAAACGCAGCTTAGTTGCTGACATATTGCCGTCACTGTTGCCTTCAGCGAGTTTTTTCGTAAATTTATATCGAACTAAAATTCTAATAATTAACTCTGTTCCATCCGTGTAATTTTCACCGCACTTCAATGTCGAAGGAGAACCAATGAAGCTATCCTTTAGAGACTTGAAATTGTCCAACCGGCTGATGCTGACATCTGTTATTCCTGTACTGTTGATCTCCTTGATCCTCGGCGGATTGGGATTTTTCAACAACAGCCAGTTATCCGGGATCATTCAGGAAATTGTTAATAATCGCGTTCCCGTTTTAACCGGACTTTCCACACTGGAAAAGACCGCGTCACAATTGATCATTGACCAGGGGACTATGATCTCCGCTGTCACAGATTCCCGGATTGACCTGGCAACCAGCCAGGAACTAGTCCAGGGCGATATTAGTATGTTGTTATCCACACTGGATGAACTGGAAACAATTGCCCGTAAAAACAATGACGCGGATATCCTTGAAAAAAAAGAGGCTATAAAACAGGACCTGGATCAATATAAGGCTCTGTATGATGTCGTTTTAATCAAGATTGAAGAACAGAATTCTGCTTCTTCCACGATGCAAACTTATGGAAACCTGGTGATCAATCTGACAAATACCTTTATGAAGGAAGCCGTCATGAAGGACGACCAGGTATCCGTCCCGGTTCTGGTGGATGTGTTGAAAAACACCAGTTCTTCGCAGGTCAATCAAAACAGGTACATGTTAACCCGCGATCCAAAATATTGGACGGAAGCAGAAAATGTGATCAATAAGATCCTTCCGGCGCTGGATGACCTGACGAAAAATATCGAGGATCTGAATAGCCAGCGCAGGATCAATGATATTAAGAAATCTACAACCGCGTATTATGAAGCGGCAAAAAAGTGGAACACCAGTAATGGAGAACTGCTGGAAAACGTAGAAAAAATGGGTCAACTGGGAGACTCCATAAAACAAAAAGTCCGGCAGGCGGAACAGGCTGGCTGGACTCTCACCGAACAAAGCAAGGAACGCTCCGATACCATTATTGAGCAGGCGATTGTATTGAATGTTGTTTCCATATTAATCGCGATGATGGTGGGAGTAGTTCTCGGCGTATTGCTTCCGCGGGCGATAGTCAAACCAATTAAGATCATAGAGAAAGCGTCTCACAATATCGCGGTTGGTGATATTGACCAGATTATCGACATAGATAGCCGGGACGAAATTGGAAATATGGCCCGGTCATTCAAAGAAATGATCACCTATCTGGACGGGATGGCGGCCACGGTGGTCTCTATCGCACAAGGTGATCTGACGGTCGAGATCCAACCGCGCTCAGAAAAAGACCTGCTGGGTAATTCATTAAAAGAAATGGTGACATCTCTGCGCGACGCCGTAGGTTTGGTGGCAACTTGTGCCGCCGATCTAAATTCTTCCTCTGAAAAACTATCCGACTCAGCATCGCAGGCATCAGGGGCGACACAGCAGATCAGCATGACCGTACA
>CAYOKC010000264.1:0-1674 GCA_964404415.1 uncultured Leptolinea sp.
AAATAGCCGCCTGCCGAAATTTGGGACAGGCGGCTATCAAATTTAACCGTTATGAGCGTTTGCTGTGATCCACAGCCTTTAAAATGCGCAGGTTGAGTACAACGAACCGCCAGAGCTGGATCAGTTTATTGTTCATGCGGGCTTTATCTTTTTGCGTGATTTCCATAGATTCCTCCTGTAAACTATTTACTCCGGGATGATCTTCCAGCCCGGCAGACCTTTGAACTTCCAGATGAAGGTATGGTGCAGAACAAACTTCATCCACGCGCCGGCCAGACCCATTTCCATCAACGAGACGCCCGGGTCGCGGCCGCCCACATCCGGGAATTTCTTCAGGTCCGGCACAATCGGGTGCATCACCATCACCGCTGCCGCTCCGTCCCACAGTGAATCCCCCATGGAGGCGATACAGGCGGCAACCATCTCAGACATGCGCTCGTGGTGGGTCATCGTGCCCTTCGTGATCAAGTCCACGATGTTGAGAGCCACCACCCGGCCGATCACACCTGAGACCATCCCCGTGCGGGGCGGCGCGGAGGTTATCGCCAGACCATTTTTATTCACATGCGGTTTTGAGATCGGTCCCGGTGGTGCAAAGGCGATGCCCGCGGCGAAAACATTCGTATAGTTCGGGTTCTGGTATGTTGCCGGCCAGGCTTCCGGGGTTTTCTCCAACTCATCATAAGGCAGCCCGTATTTCCCGTCCACCATCACCAGTCCTGCCGGGTTGACCAGTTTCGCGCTAACATCGCCGCCGTCTTTGCCAATATACTTGATCGGCTGGCCAATAAACTGCGGGATCAGCATGGCAAAGTCAAATTCCGTCTCGCCGGTTTCACACTCGTAGTTTTCCCAAAAGATTTTCTTTTCTTCCACTTTCTTAACGCCAGTCTGCACCTGCCACTTGATCCCGTGGTCTTTGAATACAGTTTCAATGAATTCCTGGCTGGTGAACAAGCCATTCTTGGAGCGCACCTGAATTCCGTGCACACCAAAATCGCCAAGTTCACTCTCATTGGAAAGCCACAAAAGATCTGCTTTATCGCGCAAACCCTTCTTAACCAGGTCTTTATGCACGTTTTCAATGTACTCAAACGCCGCGCCCTGGCAGGTGGCTCCGGGGTGACCGGTGCCGATAACGATCTTCTGGCGCTCGCCTTTTTTCAGGCGCTCCACCATTTGCAAATACGCATCCCGCGCATTGACGGCATGCGGTAGTGAGCAAATTGACCGGGTAAAACCGCCATCCGGCCCCAACCCCGGCGTGCCGGCAAAATTCAGCTTCGGCCCGGTCGCGATAACCAGATAGTCATAATCCAGCCGGATGGCGGCTTTGGATTGAACATCCTCTCCCACCACATACTGGTCGCCTTCATCCGGATGGACCTCTCGCACAGCCGCGTGGTAGAAATTAACACCCAGCCTGTCATACACCGGTTTCAAGGGAAATACAGTCTTCTCCGGCGCCATGTGGCCAACACCAACCCATACCCACGAAGGGATGTAGCTGAATTTATCGTTGATACTCATCACGCTGACGGTGTGACCCGACCCCAACCGGCTGCCCAGATACATGGCTGCCGTATGGCCGGCAAAACCGGACCCCAATACAACCACTTTCGCCATTTATTCACCTCGCAGAAATTAAGAGAATTTACCCCGAACATCCCGGTG
>CAYOKC010000265.1:0-1651 GCA_964404415.1 uncultured Leptolinea sp.
AACGGCAAGATGATCAGCATGGGCAGGGCGACAATTAAAACCATACTCACTACATAGGAAAGTTTTTTGCTGTCGCCTTTAATGGCCCCGGCAGAGGCTATGGCAGCAGATACACCGCAAATAGACACTGCACTGGAAAGCATGATCCGTAATTCGTCATCCACTTTCAGTTTTCCGCTGATCCAGAATGCAAAAAACCATACCGCCAGAACTACCAGAAGAGCCTGAATCAAGCCCAGTGAACCGGCTTGCACAATATCACCGAAAATGATCCCTGCACCCAGGATGATGAGTCCGGTTTTTATAAAGAATTCTGTATGTAAGACTTCCTCAAGCCATTTGGGCAAACCAAACAAAGCCCGTGCTGTAATTCCGATCAGCAATGCGAATATTACATATTCAAAACCATAGTACTTTATGGGTTTATAGCCGGCGATAACTTGAGCGATAACGCCTGCCAGGAACAAAATCAGCAAGCCACCAACTATGTTTCTTGTTTGTTTGGGCCGCAGAAAACGACTCAGAAATCCTATAATGAGAACAACAATCGCCATCAGGCCCAATTGCATCCATACGGTAACATTCATGAAGATCTGACCCAGTTCACTGAAACTGCTCCAGCTGAATTTCGGGAAACCAAAGTGAAATCCTGCTATTGCAAGTATCACAACTGCCAATCCGGTTACAAAGGATAACCAATCTTCGTTTTTTAGAAATCTAAGCATCATACTTTTTAATGAGATCGTGGGTTAGTACTATGAGTTTATTAAAATCCGATTTGATATTGCATAGAGAAATAGTTGTTGTTGACAGCCGGGCCTTGTTCTTCACGAATGGTGTAAAAAGCCTGAAGACGCGACCATGAGTTGAAATTGTAATTGATGCCGGTTACATAATTGGTGGAGACATTGTTGTCTGTATCGGTATTGGGATCGTAGGTGTCGAATTTGGCTACAACCTGAAGCTTTTGAGGGATAAAATAATAACCTGCCCAGGCATACCAGCCGGCACGTGTTGTATTACCGTCTTTGCCCTGAATGTATTCACCTCTTAAAGACAGTCGATTTAAAGTATAGCTCAGTTCCAATCCGAACCGGTTGCGGGACTGACTTCTTCCTTTAAATTCTGCAGTTGGCTTAATGGCTTTGCCCCAGCCGTTGTAATATGAGGCCCCAATAGAAAGACCTTTTACCGGGTTTATGATCAACCTGCCGGCAACATCCTTGGCTTCGTTGGCCGTGTCTGCGATGTTTATGCCCGACCCGTTAAAAACGCCCAACCGGTATTCCAGAAGCGGAGATGTCCCTTTCTTTATCAATACCCCGCCGATCTGAATACCGATGTCACGGCCATTTTGGTTTCCGATGACATCTTTTCCTCTGGCGGTAAACGCTTCAACTGACTGGGAAAAATCGATCAGCTCGAATTTATTCATGGAGGAGAGGTTCTCCAGTGAAAACGGAATCCGGAATTGTCCGATGGTAACCTGAAAATAGTCGTTCACTTTTACTTCAGCATAAGCATCCATTAATTTAGGACTTCCGGCCAGATCAGCCTGCAGGCGGTAAGAAAAGAAAGAAGTAAAGTTGCCTTTCAAATCTACCCGGGCCCTGCGCACATCAAATCCGTCTTTTTTCCCCTTCTCATCCAA
>CAYOKC010000266.1:0-1607 GCA_964404415.1 uncultured Leptolinea sp.
TCTTCATTCACGGCGGATACCGGACCGGGAGGGATCAATGAAGCCAGCAATGACAGGATTATCAAAATTGAGATCGAACGAAGAAGAGAGGTAGTCATTGTTCCATCACCTCCAGCGGAAGGGATTCGACATATCTCAGCCGGCCATTTTGCAGGGCGAAAGTCAACCGGCTGGCATAATAGAGACGGCTGCCGGGAACCAGTTCATCCTCCAGTGGGATTTCAAGATACTGTTTTAGCCCGTTGACGGATACTATATCGGAAAGCCCCATGCCGGCTGAAAAGTTTTGCGGGCTGTACGTGTTGCGTGTGGCATTAATGATTTCCGGGGTAAAGGGTGTTTCTTCCGAGAGTTCACCATTAATAAATTGATACGTTTTCTTAAGGTCGTAATACGTCCAGGTTTCATCCCGAACGCTTATATTACTGTTATCAGTATTCTCTACGGTATAAAAGAGGATGGCAAATGCATGCGGGTTTCCATTCAAGCGAAGTATCTCTGATTGCGATACGGAAAGCAGATACGGTTCCCCACCGCTTGATGGTGTTTCCAAAACATCAACCAGCATGGGCGATTGATTGACCTGATAGAACCCCCAGGCAAGCAACCCGCAGACACCTGCCATGATCACCCCGGTAATAATCAGAATTATGATGCCGGTTATGCATGCCGGTGTCTTTTTTTTGAAAACAGGCTTCGCCTGTTGTGAGTAAGCGCCCAAAATTTCCTCCTGTCTAAAGGTGGAAATGGCAGCTTTGAAGTCACATAGTCAATAAAATAAGCATCAGTAACTGACTGCAATGAATAGTGGATAGTTTCAGTCTAACCATCCGGGTGGAGTTTGTCAAAGGTTGGTTTATTGCAGGTTTATGTCAATAAGGATTAAGGATCAGGGCATTTCCCGGGGGTCGGAGTACAGATCCGCGATGAGGGCTTTGCGGGGATCATTCCAGTCAACCAGTACCCGGATTTTGTCTCCTGGTTTAAATTTAGCGGAGGATTTTGTTCGGATGACATACTGACATGAACGAAATTTCATTTCGCGATAAACATAATCAATATAAATTGTTCCTCGTTTAGTGTTTAGATCGATACCTGAGACAACACCATCAACTATCTGGTTTTCGTTGATTATGGTCAATATTTTAATAAATCTGAAGCCGGCAATTACCAGCGCAACGATTGAGAGAATGGCAAGGATGCCAATCAGAAGCGGATTTCCTGCTGTCACAATGACGACAATCAAACTGATAACAGGAAAAACCCAACAGTTGAACAAAACATAATCGGTGGTGATTGTTTTAATGAAAGACAGTTTTAATTCTGGCACAGTGATTTTTTATGAAAAGGATTGGTCTGAATCAGGATAGGTCGTTTAATATCGCGTGTATCCCGGCACGGGCAAGATCCTCGTCTTCTTCCGATGTTAACCCGCTGACAGCCACCGCGCCGGCAACCGCGCCATCGATCACCACGGGCAGCCCGCCGCCCCAACCCAGGTAACGGGGGTCACCGTAATTGCGAATGTCAAAGCCTTTTTCGGGGTCGCGGGAGGCGCGGCCGATATCACCGGAGGGTTTGCGTTCACGGGCAGCCGTCCAGGCTTT
>CAYOKC010000267.1:0-1592 GCA_964404415.1 uncultured Leptolinea sp.
CGATTTCCGCTGGTGCTGTATTCCGGCGAGATTTATATGCGGATGCACGATCCCTATACCGGCAATGTGATAGAAAAGCTTGAAGATAACCGCCTGGAAGTGGTGCGTTGTCCCGTGGTTGAATGGCTCGAATATATCAACTGTACCAATTTACTGGAAGCAAAGCGTAATATAGTGCTGGCGGCAAGGAATTTCGACCTGGCAGGACTCTGGCATGGTGTAAAGACCTGGGGCAAGCTGGCTGTGAAAAATGTGTATATTGAACATGTCAAACAGAAGCTCTCACGGCCGTTTCAAGCGGCACTGCATGGACGACATATGTTCCCGCCGATGTCCAAATTACTCAAGACCATCCAGCAGGCCGGGCAGTTTCATACCTCCATCAGCGGGGAATCGATCCTGGGGATTGGGATTTGTTATTACCTGTTAAATGGATTGATGCCGCGAGCGAAAAGGGGAATTTCGGGAATTTTTCATGTGGGGCCTTTTACATGCATGCACGAGGGGGTCGTGACGGCCAAGATGGAAGGGATGATTCGGCAAAAGAGAAAACAAAATCCCAAACTATTGTTTCCTGTCATCGACGCTTACTTTGGCGATTCACCCAACCCGAATCTCGATGCCGAGATTGCGATCTTCCGTGAACAGTGTTACCAAAACGCGGGATAAGTAATTTCGATTGACAATTAAATACAGCAGCCTGGAGTCCCATCCCGATGTACATTGGGGTCGGGAGTAGGATTTATTGACCTTCCGAAGCATAATAAACTCGGCTCGCTTGCGCAACGGGTCTGTTCCCCGTCATAAATTGCACAAAAATGAATCATGACTAATAAGAGGGACTTACACGATGAAAAAGACAATCGTAATCTGTTTCGTAACCGGAATATTTATGATGGTGATATTGTATATCATATGGCCAACTATCTCTATTGCTAATGTATTTGGACATTGGATAATTTAGTATAAGATAAATATAGTGATATCATGCAGGATAGGAAAGATATTTCAGAAAGGAGAACGAAAATGAAAAATGCGATTTTTGTTTTACCTGTCATTATCTTTGCATCTGGAGTTCTATCTGCACAAGGAAACGGCCTGAAGGAACAGACAATTATCTCCGGCAGAGTCATACAGGCCGCAGATCAAATACCTGTCGAAGAAGCTGCCGTGGAATTATTTTTACATACTCAGTTTGCAGGTACGGTGCCTGCCCGTCCCGGTTTTGAAGAACCATACGAAAAGGCCGTGACGGATCCCAATGGTTTTTTTCGGTTTGAACTAAACCGGCAAGAACTGGGTCCTTCGCTCGGACCGGTTCTCCTGATTGCACGAAAGAAAGGATTGGCCGCAGGCATTGAAAAAGTCAGCGGCTCTATCTTCAGCGGTCCCCAGAATGAACCCATTGTTATTTCATTAAAAGCTCCAGGCTCGCTGATCTCGCTGGAAGGGAAAGTGACGGACACTGAAGGTAATGAAATCGCCCAGGCGCTGGTGTACGTTTCCCGCTGTGATCGTCAAAACATTGACTTCGATCTTGGTCACATCAACGCGATTAGCACATACACGGATTCTGCAGGGTCATTTAAACT
>CAYOKC010000268.1:0-1306 GCA_964404415.1 uncultured Leptolinea sp.
AATTATTGAATTTGCCGAAAACAGATGAGCGATGCGGGACAACACCACCGTACGCATACAGCTTTTTCCCTGTATTAAGAAAAAGATATAAACAAAGAGTTCAATTTCAAAAAGTCCAAGATGAAATCGGTCAATTTGCCACATGTAATGAATGGCATGAAAGTTGGGCAGATGGAACATTTACACAATGTGATTATGATTTTTCCGGTGACAGCGAATACACCATGTACATTCTATTTAAAAAGATGGGAGACGATACTCCTGTAAATGCAATAGTGTGGGAAATCAGTATTCCCATCGTAAAAAACTATCGATATTCGCCTGACACCGATCGAGGAAGATACTCGAATAATAATTAGCCATCAGACTTAGGCTTCTGATAATTTCGAAACCAGACCAATCACCTTTCATGAAATAATCACTAATTAAATATCACTCATGCCCAACGGCATCTACATTGGGAACAACCTCTCAATTCTATTATCCTTGCTGGTTACTCCCACCAGATAAATCTGCTTATCCAATAACAATCATTTTCGCACAGGCATAATATTCACTTCCACCAAATTCGGACGAATTCCGGTTTTTTGTTATTTTTTCCCATCCTACTCCGTCTATAGATATGAAAAGCAAGTTCCACGTTCCACGGCCGGGAAAACCGGAACTGCAAAAATAAAAGATGGAGTAAAAAATGGAAACCACAAATAACACAAAACATAATCTAGCTTCGATCGGTTGGGGCGCGCTGCTTGTCTGGTGGGGCATCTCTTTTCTGGTGGGCCCGATTACCTTCGGGATCTGCGCCATTGGCACCGGCATCATTCTGCTCGGGTTGAACGTCGTCCGCATGATCCTGCACATCCCTACCAATCATTCCACCCATGACTGGGGTGTGATCTTGCTGACGTGGGGGATCATTGACCAATCGTTTACATTGACGTTTGAACAATCCGCCGCGTCCATGATGATCATCATCGGCGTATTGACCGTGATCATGCTGCTGGTACGCCGCAAACCGGATCAGGCCAAAGAAGCCGTCGAGCTATAATATATTCAGGTAAAGTTGAAATACCTGCACTTTCAGGATATACAGATGAACCAGGCCGTACTTGATTTCCAACAGATCCATAGCGAATACCGCCCGAAGATCCTGCGCTACCTTACCGGCAAGGTCGGTGAACTGGAAGCGGAAGACCTTACACAGGATGTCTTTATCAAGGTCAACCAGGCTCTTCCCAACTTCCGGGGCGAATCGTCCCTATCCACATGGATCTACCGGATTGCCGCCAATACCGCACTTGACCGG
>CAYOKC010000268.1:1316-1571 GCA_964404415.1 uncultured Leptolinea sp.
TGGATTGCTGCTGCCAGTCACCGGAAGGCGAGGCGGAGGTTGAAACCCCGGATCTGTTTACACAAGAAACAGCCCCCTCACCCGAGCAGGAAGTCTTCCATAAACAGCGGATTGATTGTTACGTGGACTGCATCAACGATCTGCCGGAAAGTTACCGGCAGGTAATGGCCCTGAGTGAGATCGAAGAAAAGGCTGTCAGTGAGATCGCGGATATCCTCGGCCTTCGCGAAGAAGCCGTCAAAATGCGGCTGCATC
>CAYOKC010000269.1:0-1546 GCA_964404415.1 uncultured Leptolinea sp.
ATTTACCGAAGTTGACCAATACCTGTATAAGGCGAAGCTGCAGGGCGGAAATTGCGTCTGTCACCCGGATATTTAAACAAAAATCCGGATGGCAGCCGCCTGACCGCCATCCGGATCATCCATAAATTAACCGGGTTTACCGCAGGTCAAACCGGTCCAGGTTCATCACTTTGTTCCATGCGGAGACAAAGTCTGTCACAAATTTCCCGCCGGCATCTTCGCTGGCGTACACTTCCGCCAGTGCGCGAAGCTGCGAGTTGGACCCGAAGACCAGGTCAACGCGCGTGCCAGTCCATTTGAGATCACCTGTCACGCGGTCGCGGCCTTCAAACACGTCGGAATCCGCGGATACCGCTTTCCAGGCGGTGCGCATATCAAGCAGGTTGACGAAGAAATCATTGGTCAGGGCTTCGGGGCGTTTGGTGAACACGCCGTGGGGCGAACCGCCGTAATTGGCGTTCAGCACCCGCAGCCCGCCGATGAGCACGGTCATTTCAGGGGCGGTGAGGGTGAGTAATTGCGCCCGGTCGATCAGCATTTCCTCGTCAGAAACCGAGAATTTGGCTTTGCGGTAATTACGGAAACCGTCCGCCTTTGGCTCCAGCACCCCGAAGGAAGAGGCATCCGTCTGTGCCGGTGAGGCGTCCATGCGGCCCGGCGTGAAGGGCACCGTCACATTGGTGCCGGCTTTTTTGGCCGCCCGCTCAACGGCCGCGTTACCGGCCAGCACGATCAGGTCAGCCAGCGAGATCTTCTTGCCGTCGGTGCGTGATTTGTTGAATTCCGCCTGGATGCCTTCCAGCACACCGAGTACTTTTGCCAGCTGTTTGGGCTGGTTCACCTCCCAGTCCTTCTGGGGAGCCAGGCGCACGCGGGCGCCATTGGCCCCGCCGCGCTTATCCGACCCGCGGAAGGTGGAAGCCGACGCCCAGGCTGTGGACACCAGTTCCGGGACCGTCAGGCTGGATGCCAGAACCTTGCTTTTCAGCAGGTCAACATCCTTCGCGTCCACGAGTTTGTGGTCCACCGCCGGGATGGGATCCTGCCAGATGAGTTCTTCGGCAGGCACTTCAGGCCCCAGGTACCGGCTGCGCGGGCCCATGTCGCGGTGGGTCAGTTTGAACCACGCGCGGGCAAAGGCTTCGGCAAACGTCTCGGGGTGTTCATAGAACCGGCGGGCGATGGGTTCGTATTTCGGGTCAAAGCGCAGCGAGAGGTCGGCGGTGGTCATCATCGGCGGACTCTTTTTGGCCGGGTCGTGCGCGTCAGGGATCATGTGCTCCGGTTTGACGTCCTTCGCGATCCACATATGCGCGCCGGCGGGGCTTTTCACCAGTTCCCATTCGTAGGTGAACAGCATCTCAAAATAGCCGTTATCCCAGCGGGTGGGGTGCGGTTTCCAGGCGCCCTCAATGCCGCTGCTGATCGTGTCAACACCTTTGCCGGAGCCCATGCGGTTCTTCCAGCCCAGGCCCTGTTCTTCCATGGGCGCGCCTTCCGGCTCGGGGCCGACATGTGTTGCACTCCCCGCGCCGTGCGCCTTACC
>CAYOKC010000270.1:0-1525 GCA_964404415.1 uncultured Leptolinea sp.
GATTGGCCTCGTACCCCGCGATCACCACGGTAAATTCACCTCGCAGGTCCATGGTGGCGGATTTCTCCACAAGTTCCGAAAGCGTTCCACGCACAACCAGCTCGAATTTCTTGGTCAGGTCGTTGGCCACAGCCGCAGGCCGGTCACCATATACGGCGAGGCAGTCCTTCAAGAATTCCACCAGCCGGAACGGGCTTTCATAAAAGATCAGCGTGTGCGGGGACGTTTCATCCACAGCCAGGAACTTGCGCCGTGCGGAAGATTTGCGGGGCGGGAAGCCCCGAAACGTGAAGGAATGCACCGGCAAACCGGAAAGCACCAGCGCCGTGATGACGGCCGTAGCCCCGGGGATGGCAGTGATCTCCACGCCGGCTTTCAACGCGGCACGTACCAGGCGGTATCCAGGATCTGATACGGAAGGGCTTCCGGCATCAGAAACCAGCGCCACATTCTTGCCTTCCAGCATCATGTCGACCACGCGGTTGGCGGCTTGTTCTTCGTTGTACTCATGGAAAGCCATCTGCGGCTTTTTGATCTCGAAATGCTTAAGCAGGAACCCGGTCGTGCGGGTGTCTTCACTGACCACCAGATCGACGGTTTTCAAGGTTTCCAGCGCGCGCAGGGTGATATCACCAAGGTTGCCAATGGGAGTCGCGACAAGATAGAGCATGCTTGAATTATAAACGGTTGCCCCGATTCGTTGCCGGGGATTAAACAGTACAGGCGGATCGTACGATCCGCCTGTACTCCGGTTCCATGCCGCGGCGTGCGGCCGGGAAAAATTGCGGGTTATTTACCGGCAACGGCCTTTTTCAGGGCGTCAACACGGTTGGTCTGTTCCCAGCTCAGTTTGAGGTCATCGCGGCCAAAGTGACCGTAGGCGGCCACCTGCTGGTAAACGGGTTTGCGCAGGTCCAGGTCGCGGATGATGGCGCCCGGGCGCAGGTCGAAGACTTTGTTGATGGCGGCAACGATCTCATCATCGCTGACGGTACCGGTGCCGAAGGTCTCAACGTTGACGCTCAACGGGTGGGCAACACCGA
Organism: uncultured Leptolinea sp.; assembly: GCA_964404415.1. Lineage (GTDB taxonomy): Bacteria > Chloroflexota > Anaerolineae > Anaerolineales > Anaerolineaceae > Leptolinea. The sequence goes on from CAYOKC010000270.1 coordinate 1,044, forward strand.
TGGCGTAGGCCACCTGAATTTCGCAGCGTTCGGCCAGGCCGGCAGCCACCACATTCTTGGCAACCCAGCGGGCGGCGTAAGCGGCAGAGCGGTCAACTTTCGTGGGATCTTTGCCAGAGAAAGCGCCGCCGCCATGGCGGCCGGTTCCGCCGTAGGTATCAACAATGATTTTGCGGCCGGTGACGCCAGCATCGCCCATTGGGCCACCGATGACAAAGCGGCCGGTGGGGTTCACGTAGACCTTCAAGTCGCCGTCAACAATGATGCCGGAGTCTTTGAGTACAGGATCGATGACATACTTCTTGACGTTGTCAAAGATCTCTTTCTGGGTCACATCGGGATCGTGCTGGGTGCTGATGAGCACGGTATCCACGCGGTAGGCTTTGCCTTTGCGGTATTCAATGGTCACCTGGCTTTTGCCATCGGGACGCAGCCATTTGAGGGTGCCATCTTTGCGGACTTCGGTGAGTTTGCGGGTCAGT
>CAYOKC010000271.1:0-1509 GCA_964404415.1 uncultured Leptolinea sp.
TCGCAACGCCGTTGGTTCTTAACTCGGCCTGGGCGTTTATCCCCGCAATTATCACTACTCTGGCAATTTTTATTCGCACAAAACTTGAAGATGGAGCGCTTCAACGGAATCTGGAAGGATATCAGGTTTATGCGCAGCGGGTACGGCGTCGTCTGATTCCATTCATCTGGTGAATTCCGCTTTTAACGGAAACTAAAGATTAACGAACAACCACAAGTGTATAACTGTCTCCACCGTGCTCACGGAAGTTTGGTGAAATTTCCATCCAGGCCCATGAAGACAAGCTCTACATCAATCTGGTTGAAGGATTCCCGAATGCGCTTTTTGGCCAATTCCAGATAATGGCGGTGCTTTTCGATGTCTGTTTCGAAGGCCAATCCCTGCGGAATTTTTCCGGTCAGGTTGTACATGCCGCAGTCCTGGTGGTCGATGAAGATGACCTTGTCTGGGTGATGTAGGGATATGGACGCGCCAACCTGTCCCATGACATAATCATGACTTTCCTGGTTGAGCGGCGTGGAGAAATCGTGGGCAGCGCCAGCAATGCTGATGATGTCCACATTACCCGTTAAGCCTTCTTTGGCCAAAAAATTCTGGATGTGGCTTTGAAAGCGGAAATCAATACAAATGACAACGCAGGCTTTGATTGTGTGCATGGGGCAGATTGTACCAGAAATCACAAGCACGTTGATAGTTGCTATTGAGTGCTTCTTTGAGTTATTCCAATTTCCTTATGCCAGTGCCTTTCGTTATGGTTCCACCTGATAGATCCACACAGTACCATCCCAGGTCGGGACATACAGGCGTGTGCCGTCCGGCGAGAGGCGAACTCCAATATTATGGTTGCTGACAGGGAGGATGGAGAGAAGTTCTTTACTCTCTGCATGTAAAATGCAAATATTACCTGCCAAAGAGTCGAATCCACGCGCGAACATCATTTCACCATCCGCCGAGATTGGGCCGACCGCGCTGCAGTCTTCCACCTGGTTGGCCTGGCCCTGGTAAGGGCCGATCGCCTCGCCGGTTTTCAGGTCATAGGCGATATCATCAATGTAGAAGCGTTCTTCTTCCGGCAATACCCAGAAAGATTGGGGAAAATGAGGGTTGATCGTCACCATGTCCTGGTCGTATTCGAACGGCTCGGAGAGTACATGGTATTGGGCCGACCCGGAATGGATATCCCAAACGGCAGCAGTGTCCCAACTACCAAGTCCAACAATCTGATCGGTTCCGGAAATAAATTGCATGTCGTAGACGAAAATACGCGATAGAGTATATTCTTCTCCGTAAGCATTCACTTCTACTTCTTCAAAATAGTGATTGAACGCACCAGTGTTGGCGTTCCAGCTACGTAAAGAGCAGTCCTGGCTCGTAGAAACCAGCAGCTGCCCATCCGGCGAAAAGGTCAGGTTAAAGATCTTAGCTTTGTGGCCCACCATACGGCTGACCGTTTCAATTTTGTTGAGATCAATGACCAGAATTTCGCCATTCTCCTTTCCTATGGCAATC